>JAAVFG010000021.1 GCA_014800895.1 Bacteroidales bacterium | reverse complement strand
TTTATTTTGAACAGCCGCTCGGCATTACCCTGAGAAATGAGATATTTGTCTTCATCCGAGATTGGTGCGTTCTCAATAAAGGCACGTGCATCGTTCTCGGGAACAAATGGATAATCTGCTGCGAAGATAATGTGATCGATACCGAACTTACTTATGCAGTATTTGAGATTATCGTAGTCGTATATACCGCTTGGTGTCACATATACATTACGCCGGTAATAAGTAGAGATTTTCTCTTTCAATCCGGTCATTTCAGGAGTAAGGGTTTGATCGAAGCGAGGAATATAGTATGCCAGAACTTCACCCCAGTGACCTGAGATAACTTTTAAAGACGGAAAGCGGTCGAATACACCGGCAAGAATCATTCGGAGCACCTGCACGCCGGGTTCGACGTGCCATCCCAGACCATAGGTGCTGAGGATAGCGGTGACTTTGTCATTGAAACCCGTATAGTAAGACTTCTGCACATCCTGAACCGGGAATCCCGGATGAATGTAAATTGGGAGATCCAACTCTGTTAGAGCCTCCCACACGGGCTCGTAGGACGCATCATCAAGGAACGCTGCTCCCACTTTAGGACGGTTGGAGATGAGGACACCTTTGAACCCATACTCATTTACTACACGGCGCAATTCATCTGCTGCCGCCGTCGGACACACCCATGGCAATGTGGCGAAAGCCTCGAAGCGACCAGGATGACGCTTGACGAGTGCCGCCAGTTCATCGTTTGCCTTTTGACATAGTTCNACAGCCAGTTTATCATCGAGAATCCACTGAGAGGGATTGGANTAAGACAGNATCTCCATCGTGATGCCGTTCTTATCCATATCCTCGATGCGACNTTTATCCAAATCAGTCAGAGNACCGNCTGGAGCTGNGCCNGTAAGTTCCNGANTTGCAAACGTTGCNATATAGGGTACATTGTCTTTTACAACGCCCGCAACTGCCGCNCCTATNGCAGAGTTCTCCGTATGTTCTTCNATTGCTATAATTTTCATAATATCCAATATTTANTTTGTTAAATCNACTTCAATACCNTTTACCCACACACGCNGGATGTTGCGGCAAACGGAAATATCCTTTGTNGGATCACCNTCNACAAGCACNAGGTCGGCTCGTTTGCCGGGAACNATACTGCCACGATCCAAGAGACCNAACTCTTTGGCGGCATCGACAGTCGTGCCTCGNAGAATATCAACATTTGAAAGTCCCGCCTCGNTCAATAACTCCAACTCCCTGTGCAGGCTCTCCCCATGTTTCAGATAGCACATGGCATTCGTATGGTTGGNATCTGTNCCGACAAGAATCTTCACACCGGCANCGTGCATACGACGGACAGAANCCACAACAAAACTGAAATCATCAGNACAATNAGGNCTTTGTTTCTTAANGTTACGTATAATTCCTTCCTCCATNANCATTGTNGGAATTACAACAAGCGCATTAGCTTTTATTGTCTTGAAAACATCCTGTGGCAGAGGAGTGNCTTTAGGCACATGGTTAAGAATATCGACACCATATTTGGCAGCTCTTTTGTAGGCCTCAACAGTCGTACAGTGAGCCGAAACTTTCTTACCTTTTTCATGAGCATAGCGGACTGTNTCCTCTATCAGTTCGTCGCTGAGCATACCGGTGGTGATGGGCGGTACATCAAGAATCATTTTAATGAAGAACGCGCCCTTNGCTATCTGTTNGTCAATGATACGACGAACATCTTCTTTAGTTGCTGCAAATACAGGAGCGACTCCGAGTGCTTCTACCATAAGCGGACCGGCTTGNGACTGTACGGGCATATATTACACTGCGCACTGAAGCTATCGGTTCATCGGGTTCTTTGAGCGAATCTATCAGTGNGGTATTCTCACACATNTGGTCAATNAGNGTCGTGACNCCNTATTTCACAGCCTGCACGCAGTTATCACGACTGTCGATGTGTATGTGAGTGTCGATGAAGCCGGGCAGGAGCGTCTTTCCTTTGCCATCAATCACGTCGCTGTCGGCAGGCACCTCCGCACCTACACTTTTTATATATCCATCCTCTATCACAACATTCGCANGAGTTGTCAGTCTCTCACCATCGAATACTCTTACATTCCTTATTACCATATCATTCGGATTACCATATCATTCGTGATTTTGTTTCTCAACATACATTTTTGATAATAAGTTTATGCAATATGCGAATTTGCTCAATATCGCACCAATATTGCCTAATACGCTTTCTAACATACTTTGTATTTTTTGTGTTATAAAAAGTGACTGAGACAAATGCAAATAAAAATTATGGAAAAAATCTGCGAAAAAATGATATTCAAACCGNCATATCCGTATGTCGATGATGCTGTGGTTCATGGCGTGATGAGTAAGTTTAACCCCGGCGACCGTATCTTGAAAGCCGGCACACAGTTACACCCGGCATGCTCCCCTCTTAAGCATGACCTGCGTATGTTGCAGGATGTGGCTGTGAAGATGCGCGACGGTGTGACAATCTATACTGACATATATCTTCCTGCCGACATGAAGGAAGGGGATAAAGTGCCCGTGCTTATAGCATGGAGCCCCTATGGCAAAACCGCCGGTACTGCACCCCGCTACATCGGCCTATTTAATATGCTCGGGATGGGCAACAAATGGAGCTCAGGCCTGACCAAGTTTGAGGGCCCGGATCCCGATTACTGGTGCGCACAGGGCTACGCTGTATGTAACCCCGACCCGCGTGGTATTGCCCGTAGCGAGGGTGACATAACCATGATTGGTTCTCAGGAGGCATACGATGCCTATGACCTGATTGAATGGCTTGCCACACAGGAATGGTGTAATGGCAAAACTGCACTTACCGGCACGAGCTATCTGACTTTTTCTCAATGGTTCATCGCCGCNACCCAACCGCCTCATCTCACTTGCATCGCGCCTCACGAAGGNCTNCANGANGCNTANCGCGACATCTGCTATGTGGGCGGTATTCCNGACCCGCATTTCCTCGACCGTCTGCAGGTAAACCATGTGAGCATGAGCGGTGCGCAGCGCGAGGATATGATNGANGANATGTATGCCTATCCTCTTGCNNCTGCTGANATATGGCAGGANAANCGNGCCGACTGCTCTAAAATCAACATCCCGGCATTCGTTACGGCGAGCTACTCCAACACTCTTCACACCATGGGAACGTTCCGTGCTTGGCGCGCGCTGGGCACCGACAAGAAGTGGCTGCGTATCCACGACTCGCAGGAGTGGCCCGACTACTACGATATGCACAACACAGAGGAGCGTAAGAAATTCTTCGACCGCTACCTAAAGGATGAGCAGAACGGTTGGGAAGAGACTCCGGCAGTTCGTTACGCCATCCTTGATCTTGAAGGCGACAACAAGACCGGCATCGTTGCCGATGAGTTCCCTCCCAAGGAAGCTGTTTATGAAAAACTTTACCTTGACGGTTCAACACGTTCGCTTAAAGATGAAGCTCCCGAAAAGGAAATGGCTCTACGCTACAGCCCTGATGGTCTCCCCGTGCGTGTGTCGTTCCAGAAAACATTCGATAAGACAACACGTTTCGTAGGCTATCCCAAAATCAAACTCTATACAGAGGTTGAGGGCTATGATGATATGGACGTATTCGTCTGGGTTCAGAAGCTCGACAAGCGTGGCAACATCCTTTCGGAATCTGTTGTCCCCAACAATGGTGCAGCACTCCACGATTTCACTCAGGATGGAGCCTCTACACTGAGATATAAAGGTGTTCACGGACGTCTTCGCGCCTCAATGCGTCATCTTGACCCCGAGCGCTCCACCGACATATGCCCCTACTACTCGTTCAGCCAGATTGACAAGCTCTCGCCAGGTCAGGTGGCAGAACTCGACATCATCCTTAGCCCGATCGGCATGGTGTTCTATCCCGGCGAGACGATGCGTGTCGTTGTTTCGACAAAAGATGAAATCGGTAGCATTATGCCCGGAACTCCCGGCTGTATACCCGACAACAAGGGCACACATATCCTTCACGTCGGCGGCAAGTATCCGAGCTACATCCAGCTCCCTGTACTTCCGGAATAAACAAACATTTCCATAGAATTGAAAATGCTGCGTCAAATCAAATTGACGCAGCATTTTTTTAAAAAAAGTTAGTTTTATCGAGCTTCGTTTCGATAGTCGCTTGGAGACATTCCGGCATATCGTTTGAAATATTTGCGGAAAGTGAATTGTTCGGGAAAATTCAATTCGTTTGCAATTTCCTTGATACTCTTATCCGTTTGCTCAAGCAGCAACTTTGCGTAAGTTGTAGTGACAGATGAAATCCACTCTGAGGGTGACTGTCCGGTGGCTTCCCGGATTATCGCCGAGAAATGTCCCGTCGACATGTGGGCTTGAGCGGCATACCAACTGACAGTACGTTCGGATCTATATTTTTCATGCAGCGTCAGAATAAAACTATACGCAACATTACTGTTTCGCAGCGACGGAATTTCAAAAGTCTTAATATGATTGCTTACCACCTCAAGCATTGTCTCCACGCATATTAAGTTAATGATATGTGTCAGCATCTGTCGCTCTTCCGTCGAGTTGCTTGAAGTGATATCATTTATTTTTTTCTCAATACGATTGTGTTGTGACTTGACAAATAAAAATTCATCGTCATTTAAGATCCAGCAAGGAGATTTGCTTATTTTCAGCGGAATGCCCGTATCGGAAATCTGTTTGAAGATTGGATAGAAGACTTTAAGTTCATTGACAAATGAGATTCGCTCAAAATCAGCCGACGGTTTGATTTCATAAATCTGAATCAAGGGTGTAACAATAAATACACTTCCGGTTTTTAGATAATAGATACTATCATTTATCCTTATCTCTGCCTCTCCAGCAGTACAAAGCACAAAGCCACCCTTGTTCCAAAATTCATGTAGTGGTTCGTACGATCTGATTATATTATCAATAACTGTCTTCATTAATATCTATTATTTTGCTCTCAGTCCTTCTTTCTTGATTTTGGGTACAAGATAGCCAAATCCGTAGATCATCATCGATGCCTGAGCGATTATACCCACGATTATGCTGATGATGTTAACCTCAGTTGAAACAAGATGATTTGAAAGGAAGTACCAAACTGTGTAAACACCGAACGGAATGTTTAACAGAACGCTTGCAACAAGTCCGGGATTGTACTTGAAACCAAAAATAAAGAACATAACGACATGTGCAAAAGCGTTCAGTGCAGAATAATACGCAACCCAAAGTCCCCATTCCACACCCCAATAGTTGGCTACTATACCCATCAATGGAAGCAGGATATAAACAAGTGGAATATTGATCCAGAATGATACCGCTTTAGTCATAGGATACTCATCCTCTACCGATTTCAGAGGTTTGCGGTTGAAAAACTTCAGGAATCCGCCGGGGCAGATATACTCTTCAAATTCGTGTGCCCAGTAGATCGGGGTCTGCATTCAGATAAGGAATAGTGCGTAATTCACATCCTTGACATACATCCAAATCAGGATTGCCGAATAGATTGCCAGGAAGGGCGTCGCCTTCATCCAGTTGTCATACAACCATTGTAATGCTTTGTTCATGATAGTTATTGTTTGATTGGTTTATTTATAATTTTTACACCACAAAATTAGAATAAACAACCGATTATCATTGGTTAATACAACTTGAATATTGAGCAAAATCGCAGATTTGATTACAACCATCTGATTTTACGCAACCATAGGCATGTTATGGCAGCCAATATGAAGCCTGCACCAATGATACTGACAAACGCCCTTTGATTTTCCATCGAGATGCCAACATCAACGTTCATGCCATAGAAACTGGCAATCAACGTGGGTATCATAAGTATTAGCGAGATACTGGTAAGACGCTTCATAATAGCATTTACGTTATTGGATATTACGGAAGCGTATGTGTCCATTGTTCGGTCAAGCATCTGAGTAGCAATCGCTACGGTCGAATCAGCTTGCCGCAGTTCGATGCTGACATCTTCAAGCAAGCCCATGTCAAGTTTTTTCCCGTAAAGCCTGTTGATGCGCTCAAGAAATATGTTGTTGCCACTGATAGATGTTGCAAAGATTACGAAGGTCTTTTGCAGGTTCATGAGCTTGAGCAAATCTTCATTTCGGATGCTTTTCTTTAAGTCCACCTCAGCATCGGCTACGATTTTTTTTACATCCTTCAGATTGCGAATATACCAATATGCAGAGCTTTTCAGAAGTCGTAGAACGAAATCGGATGAACTACTGATAGCCGTATGACGCTTTTGCGTATGCTCGATGAAATCAGATACAAGAGTGTTCTTGTATAAGCACACCGTTACAATGTTTTCATCCTTAATCATGATTCCCAGCGGAATGGTAATAAATGGCATATCATTGTCCCTAACGGGAATACGCAAAACGATGCATTCCCATCCGTCATTGTGTTCCACACGCGGACGTTCGTCAATATCAGATATATCATTCAAAAAATCCTCAGGTAGTCCGAATCTTGCCCTCAAATTTGTCAACTCATCCAGCGTCGGAGTCTCAATGTTGACCCAACACCCCGGAGTCCATTCATTTATGGCTGAAAAACCTTCGGAATACTTCATATATGTTACCATAATTCAGATTATCTGTTCGTGATTTAGGCTCCATCCAATAAGAAATGTTAATGCAGGGCGGTCTCTTTTTGGCTTAAATCTCAAAAAGAAACCGCCCTGCATTTAACATTTCTTTATTGGATGGAGCCATAAAATAGTAACAAAATTAGGAATTTAATCTAAGTCATCAAAATAATATGCGATAATACCTGTTTTATAGGATTGTATTAAAAGCAAAGTTATAATGTATCTTCAAGATAAAAAACGATAAAAAGTGTAATTATTCGTTTTTTACAATGAAAAGAGCAACGTAGAAATGTTACTTCTACGCTGCTCCTTCACGTATATGTCGTTATGTTAGGTATTGCGAGCAGCTTTGATCATATCGGATTTAACTGCCCCTTCACGTGTATGTCGTTATGTTAGTGTCCTATGTTGGATTGGTTTTGGGCGTTGTAGCGGTCACCCTGAATGTGTATGGTATCCAGAAAGTCGTTGATGCGCCTCATTTCTTCGGGAGTGTATGTCACGTTGGCAGCTGTGATATTATCCTCCAAGTGATTCAAGCTACGGCTTCCGGGAATAGGAACAATCCACGGCTTCTGGTAAAGCAACCATGATATTGCAACCTGAGCCGGGGTTATATTTTTTTCAACGGCTATTCCTTTTACGAAATCCACGAGTTTCATGTTCGCCTCGATATTCTCTTTCTGGAAACGTGGAACAGATGTACGGAAATCATGTTTGCTGAATTTCGTGTCTTTTGTGATTCCTCCTGTCAAGAACCCTTTTCCTAACGGACTGAATGGAACAAGACCTATTCCAAGCTCCTCGAGAACAGGCAGAAGAGTTTTCTCAGGCTCTCGCCAGAACATTGAGTATTCACTCTGAACTGCTGTCAAGGGTAGAATGGCATGAGCCTTCTTGATTGTTTCTATTCCGGCTTCCGAAAGTCCCCAGTGGAGTATTTTACCTTCTCTCATGAGATCTGCGATTGTACCTGCAACATCTTCGATAGGAACATTGGGGTCAACACGGTGCTGGTAGTAGAGGTCGATATGGTCTGTACGAAGACGTTTCAGCGAACCTTCTACTGATTTGCGAATTGTTTCGGGACGGCTGTCAAGCACCTGCTTGAAATCGTCCATATTCATACTGATGCCAAACTTGGTAGCTATTTTTACTTCGTTTCTGATAGGTTCAAGAGCCTTGCCTACTAATTCTTCATTGGTATAAGGACCATAGACCTCAGCAGTATCAAAGAAGGTGACACCCAGATCATAAGCTTTTCTGATGAGCTTGACCATTTCGTCAATATCTGAGGGAGCGCCGTAGCCGTGGCTCATTCCCATGCAACCAAGTCCAACTGTTGATACCGTCAGTGGAGAGGCTATGCCTAAATTTCGAGTTTTCATACGTTCTTTTTTTCAAACTTACTATCAAAACAAAATAAAAGGAAAGTTGGACTAATGCTTTTTTCCGTGACTTATTCCCTTTTTGCTTCAATCGGGATATATGGGAGTTATCCCCGAGGTATTTGCCGACTTCATATTATTTTCCCAAAACTTTATGGCATCATTCACCCAACCCTCTGCTGCCGTACCAATCCCAATTCCAAAACCATGACCGAGGCCCTCATAAACATGGAACTCTGTAGGAATACCCATTTGTGTCAACTGCTGTAATCTATACTGCATCGTTCTCCATGAGGCAATTCCGTCGTTGGTGCCTACACAGACGTATGTCGGCGCATCATATTGTGAGGCTGCTGAATATCCTGTATATTGCATAATCACAGCAGCAGGCTGCGGAATATCCCTTCTTCCGGTCAGTTGATATAGATAGTGTGCATTACCCAGCGTTGCAGCCATTCTTGCACCGGCTGAACCGCCCCATAAAGAATAATCCTCACGTTTTACACCCAATTTCTCGGCGTTGTCATATATATAAGTAATGGCTTGAGCCAAATCATTATA
>JAAVFG010000020.1:27185-125824 GCA_014800895.1 Bacteroidales bacterium | reverse complement strand
ATAAAGCATATGGGAGCAGCACAAAAAATAGCATTCAGAACAGATAATGATATATTCAACTATCTTGACAGCGTAAGCAGCGTAGCCGCCTTGGATCCTAAAGAGCGATACTATTATGACGCTGCCCTAAGATATTCCCGAGATTATCATGCCGTCCTTGAAACTGCTAAGGAGAAAGCCGAAGCCGAGGGTAGAGCCGAAGGTAGAGCCGAAGGTAGAGCCGAAGGTAGAGCCGAAGGTAGAGCCGAAGGTAGAGCTGAAGGTAGAGCTGAAGGCAGAGCTGAGGGTAGAGCCGAAGGCGAAAAATCAGCAAGCCGGCGTATCGCAAAAGAAATGCTTCTCAAAGGATTGGATGCAGAAATGGTTAGCCAGCTTACTAACCTAACAATTGAAGAAGTATTAGATTTGAAATAGTATATGTCTATACTGTCTCTATTTGGACTTATNNAAAGGTAATATTCATAAAAAGGACGCAACACNAAGTGCGTCCTTTTTATGAAATGAGCTTGCTACTTTATTCTGAACCAATATCCTGCAGATATCATGAGGGACATTGAATTGGAACCTCTGAAATTCTCGGTACGNCCTGATTTCAATACGTTTCCNAAGCCATAATAAAAACGTCCCTCGAGATATACGGAATTCTTTCTATTGATAAAGAACTCTCCTCCTAATCCGGCTGAAATACCATAATCAAACACCTGTTCAGCTTTCTCAAGATACTGATAGATATTACGAGGTGGAAATCCGGTGATATTAGTAACATTTGTATAATCAAAATTTGCAGAGGTGCTCTCCCCTAACCTAAGACCAATCTCAGGACCGGCATTGAAAAAGAAACGTCCTCGCCTTCCGAAATAGATATGAGCCAGAAACGGCACCTGAAGATAATTAATTGTGCGAGAATACTTGAATGGAGCCTCCTCAAAGTTTTCCTTCCATCCTCTCTGTTCAAAATTAAGTTCAGCTATCAATCCGAAATGGTTCTCTTCTATATAACGTATACTTGCTCCAAAATTTACCCCCGGTAGAAAAGACTGTTTCACACTCGGAGTGAAGTTTACCCGTGACAAGTCAATTCCTCCTTTCACACCTAAGTAAACAGAAGAATTATAATGGGTCTGGGAAAATGATTCAAAAAAGCCTACTGCAAAACAAATAGCTATCGCAAGTACCTTTCCTAATTCAAACAATCCTCGTATCATTTCACTTTTATTTTTTCTACCTTCTCCGGACAGAACTTAAGTAGATATATACATGGATTAACTATCCCGCTCCAGTTTGCNGGACGTAAAAGTTCAAAGTCCGACTGCACTGAAGTACTGCTTGGTTTGAACTCATTAAGATCCCCCCCTGTTGCAAAAAGAGAGGGTATAAAATAAAGGGCTTCATCATATCCCATTGTGGAATACATGGGGAACGATTTTACAGGTGTCATTTTGAATACATTATTGTATTCATTCTGAAACTTTAATGCTTCCGATGAAGCTTTGTCATAATAGAAACGCGCAGGTATAAGCACCCCGGATTTCACAAAATTATCTCTAAGTGTTTCGTCATATACCACCCAGTTAGGTCGCCCTATAAAGACAAAGTCGCTTAGAACATTATTATTCTTTCTCTCTTCAATCTCTTTTGAAAGAAGGGCTATGTCCTCTTTTTTATTTACGTTTCCGAATACCACATATTTCTCACCATCAGCAACCGGAAGAGCTTGATATTCTGGAATACTTGAGACAATCGTTACTTTAGAGTCATCCCACTTTTCCTGAATGGCATTCACAAGAAGATCAGAGGCATCGGAGTCCGCACCAACTATTANGAGCCGACTTCCNTTATAACGGTTGGCAAGAGAATTCGCCACCTCATCATTGAAATAATTTGAGGGAGTCAGGATATTTATGAAATAGGGATTGGTAAGATAGTTTTCATCCTTCAAGTCNAACGTATTGACNATAGGAGTCTTGCTCACCATTGCATAGTCTGAGAAAAACTTCGGTGTATTCTTCTCATAGGTGGTAAAAAGCATTGTTGCGTTATAATTTCCCAAGCTGTCAATAAGGGCATCCGGTTTAATAGTCGCGTCAAAGAGCTTGACATTTATATTATATTTACCTCCCTTCAAATTATTGACTCCGGTTAGAAACCCGCGGGTGAAATCNAGATCCTTNCGAGAAGAAGGCTCTGCCATAACAATTCCTATTCGTAACACGGGGCGAANAGAATCTTCCGGAATTATACCATGAACGTCTTCATATATTTCATTTACACCGATTATCGTAAATTCTCTCGGATCTTCAGTCACTACAGTGCGGTATACTGAATCGGTCACAACATCNGGNACTCCGATAATAAGATTATTCTTTAATTTCTCAGTACCGTTGTTTGCATTCTTCAAGTCATCGACACTCACACCGGTTTTTTCCGAAATACTCGCCCATGTATCTTCTTTTGATACTTTATAACTTGAGAATCCNACAACTTTGGANTCCTCCACTTTCTTAGTTTCCGATTTTATCCCCTCTCCTTTTGCAGGCACTTTTATAGTTGTNCCNGCCATGAAATTCTTATCTGATATGCCCGGATTAGTGGAGAGAATGGAGGCAACCGTCGTATTAAATGTGCGAGCCAACTGATAAAGAGTATCACCTTTCTTCACAACATAAAACTGAGGATTATCTCCTGTAGGAGTCAATACAGTNGCATTTCTTATCTGCAAAATCTCCCCTGCTTTTATACCTTCCCGACTCCCTGGATTTAATTTATAGATTTGTTCGACCGGAACGTGATAAAGATTAGCGAGACTATACACAGTCTCCCCTTTCTTAACCAAATGGGAAATCGCTTCAATATCACTTTCCTGAATATTGGAAAAATTGGCTTTCTGAGACTCCACGTTGCAAGGATAATACACCTTNGTGCCCTTTGCTAATGGGGAAGTTACCTTGGAATTCACATGCATCAGTTCCTCAACATTCCAGTTAAATTCACTTGCAATATTAAAGAATGTCTGATTTTTCTTAGCCTCATATACATAATACTGGTTCCCTTGAATCTCCACTACAGGCAACTTCTCCTTTGCAAAGAAAGAGAATCCCGAGAGCGCTATAAGGCTCGCAACGACAGCATTTTTCTTGTTAATCTGCATCATTGATAATTTTATAAATACAAATTTAACGAAATTTCTCTACTTTATCAGTTTTATATTGATTAATTTGTAGGAAATCTAATATATTAGATGTAATTTTGTATTAATCTTCTCTCTTTACAATACTTACTATCGTTTAATTTTTAATACTTATCTCTCCCCACTATTGTATTATCTACCCCAAGCTACGATGTCTTCAACAAAAGTTACATTCAGTTCTAAAATCGGGCTTATTGCCGCCACTGTCGGTTCGGCAGTGGGACTTGGAAATATCTGGCGCTTCCCTGCAGAGACACAGTCAAACGGTGGAGCTGCCTTCCTTTTTGTATATATCCTCTGCCTTCTAATTTTGGGCGTGCCGGTAATGCTGGCGGAATTCTCCCTTGGACGAGGCACAAAGTCAGATGCCGTAGGTGCATTCAAAAAGCTTAAGCCCAATACTCCTTGGTGGTTGACAGGAGGATTAGCTGTCCTTGCTTCTTACCTCATTCTTTGCTTTTACATGGTNGTTGCCGGCTGGACCTTTGAATATCTNTGGCAATCCATCACNGGAGGNCTTTATGCNGGCGACACGACTTTCACAGGCATGGATGCAACTTTCCACACCAAGATGGAGAGTTATGTCGGAGGCACATGGAATCCCCTCATCAATGTATATGTACTGATTGTGATCAATATATTGGTGCTTATAGCAGGCGTACAGAAGGGAATAGAACGGCTATCAAATATCATGATGCCCCTTCTCTTTATNNTGCTTCTGATTTTCTGCGGAGTCTCTCTATCACTTCCTAACTCCGGAGAGGGCNTAAAATTTTTCCTTACCCCGGATTTCTCTAAAATCACTCCCTCCGTAGTGATGAATGCTTTAGGGCANGCTTTCTTCTCCCTAAGTTTGGGAATGGGTATTCTTATCACCTATTCGTCATATTTCCCACGTGACACTAAACTTACAAAAACAGCAGTGACTGTGTCAATGCTTGACCTGTTGGTGGCGGTAATGATGGGATTGGTTATATTTCCNGCNGTATCAAGCTTCGGATTGGATAATTCGCAACTGAGAGGNACNACACTTATTTTCGTTACGCTNCCTGAAATTTTCGCCCAGCTTCCCTTTACCCAGCTNTGGTCGGTNCTTTTCTTCCTTCTCCTATTTGTAGCCGCTCTCACATCTACNATCTCTATTGCGGAAGTGTCTATAGCATGGCTTCAGGATAGATTTAAAAAGANTCGTGTATCTGCAACATTGATAGTGATGCTGCCTCTNTTTCTGCTNAGTTCCCTTTGCTCTCTCTCCTTCGGACCTTTGCAGAACTTTAAGATAGCCGGTCTTACTATATTTGAGCTCCTTGACACNGTAGCNACCAATATCTTNCTACCAATAGTCTCNCTTTTAGTATGTATATTTATCGGATGGGTNGTTGATAGGAAATTCTTACAGAACGAAATAACAAATAACGGTTCGTTGAAGAGNCGTNTGTTCCCCGTAATTCGCTTTATCATAAGATACGTNGCGCCTCCGCTTATCTTCATGATATTCCTATCATTCTTCATTNAATTCTAACGGATAGAGAAATAAANAAGGATTCGGCATGATGNNGAATCCTTCTTTATTTATTATCTTATAANGATTGATAATCGGGTGAAAAAGTATCNCCTCCGCGTATATCTCCGGTTGAAGCTCCCTTCTTTAGCCAACGGACTCTCTGGGCGGATGTCCCGTGATTGAATGTTTCCGGAACGGCATACCCTTGTGCCTGTTTCTGAAGATAGTCATCGCCAATCTTNTGGGCGGCATTCAGACCCTCCTCTATATCTCCGGGCTCTAACGAATTAAAAAGTTTATTATCATGATACGCCCATACACCGGCATAGTAATCTGCCTGTAATTCTGTTCGTACACTAACCTTATTGTAATCTGTTTCCGACATTCTGTCTCTTGCCTGATGTGTCTTATCAAGAGTGCCAAGTAAATGCTGCACATGATGACCCACCTCATGNGCTATNACATAAGCATATGCAAAATCNCCTCCTGCCCCCATCTTTTTCTCCATCTCNTCAAAGAAAGAGAGATCAATATAGAGCGTCTCGTCTGCCGAACAATAGAAAGGTCCTATCGCAGAGGTAGCATTCCCACAACCTGATCTNACAGANCCCGTATACAATACCATTTTAGGATTACGGTATGTCAGNCCCATCTTTTCAAATTCTTTGCTCCATACATCCTCTGTACCGGCAAGAATTTTTTTAGAAAACTCGGCATATTCTTCCTCTTTTTGAGTCGGTACATATGACTGTTCNGTNGGCGTCCGGTCCATCATGGCGCCGGAATTATTCAATACATCCAACGGATTGCCTCCGGCTATCCAAANAATTAGAGCGGTGATAATNAGACCNCCGATNCCNCCGATACCGGCAATTTTTCCACCACCTCCCCCTTTCCCTCTCCTATCGTCGACATTACTGCTCGACCTGCGTCCGTCTAATCTCATGCTTATAAAAGTAAAGTATTTTACTTTTAACAACATTTTTTTAATGTTAGTTCAGANTGAAATTATTTACCTTTGGTACACTAATGAGNATACAATAAAAAAAGCTACCTCCGAAGAGATAGCTTTNTATNTGTATTTTTATCTGTCAGAATATTACTTTGCGGGNACGCCCTCCATNATTACCGAGATATCATTTTTGCTGCCATGAAGTTTCTTCATGAAGGNATTGATATCATNAAGAGTGACATTCTCGATTGCTGTACGCCCATTAGTAATATAATCATANCCGAGAAGATAATTGCGGAGCATTGACTCCCAATACTCGTTGGTACGGATAGAATTCTCGTACTGAGAAAGTGTTGCACCTTTTACNTTATTGAAAGCTTCNGCTGTCACACCATCAGCAAGCATCTTATTCATTTCGTCATTTGCTCGCTTAATCATAGTTTCCTGCTGCTCAGCATTTGTCTGGAANGATGTGATAACCATCCACTGAGATGTTACAGGNCTTAAAGCGGCACTTGCAGAAGGCGAGTATGTGCCGCCCTCCTCTTCGCGAAGTGTCTCTGTATAAACAATACGAAGAAGCTGACCTACCATATTCATCTTAGTTGAATTCTCAACGTTGAAGGGCATCTCCCCTGAAAGAATATTATAGATAAATGTAGCAGGCGCCTGCATCTCCTCTTTCCAAAAATCCTTGATCTCNCCGGTCGCCATCGCAACGTCAGTCACCTTCACGGGCATCATCTTATTTCTGGGATTAGAGGGGATTGTAGCCACATACTGCTCAAGTAAAGGACGGATGGAATCAAGATTGATATTACCGGTAAGGATAAGAGTAAACTCGGCTCCATTCTTAAGGGTATTCTTTATAAGATCCACTCCCTTGTTGTAATCAAGTTTATTGAGAAGGGCGGTGGAAGCCAAGTCAAAGAGNGGGTTACCATTATGCTGTGCAGCTCTAACATGCTGGGAGAATGTAAATGCCGGATTAGCTTCGCGTGCTTTGAGAGTTGCTTCCATACGGTTCTTACGGGCTGCATATGCCTCATCATCTGCAGAGAGTTCTGTAAATGAAGCATAAAGCATTTCAAACAGATACTTCATATCCTTGATNTTAGACTGCCCGTCAAGATAATTTGTTGTGCTTGAAATATCATAGCCCAGAGATGCATGCTTTCCTGCAAGATACTTTTCAAGTGTGGNNGGATTGAAATTNCCGAGACGACATGCCTCATAAATATCTGATGCAAACACAACTTCCGGAGCTTCCTCAGCAGTAAATGATTGTAATCCACCATTTGCCATNGCCACAAGGTTCACTTCATCNGCTTTGAAGTCTGTAGATTTGATTATTACCTTCATACCGTTGGATAGCATCATCTCGGTTGTACCGAATACACCTGGCTGTTCTGAAAGAATCTTTCCGGGTGCGGGAAGCACGGAGATAAGGGGATCAGTGATGACTTCATCCACATATGCCTCATACTCNTTATTGAATATATTCTGNAGATTACCCATGAAAGTATCTTCCACGATTGTCTCCATTCCCTCCTTGCGAGGCTGGCTTACCACTACCACCTGATTCTCCGGAGTAAGGATCTGAGTAGCTATCTGATTAAGAACCTGAACCTGAATCATCGGGAAAATCTGATTCACCATTTCCAATTCAGCCTCAGCNCCGGGNTGAGGAGTGTTNTCNATAAAATGNCGNTANAGCATCTNNCCNAGNNCNNCNTTCTTNGTATTNTTTCTCTCATTATATCTCTTCTCGTATCCTGAAAGAATCATNGACTTAGCGCGCTCCAGCTCAGAATCTGTAAAACCTGTCTTGCATGCCTGGACCACAATTCCCATTGCCTCTTCGAATGCCGGTGTTATATCATTTTTCCCAATAACAGTCACATCAAAGGCAGCCTTTGTCTTTGACACCCAAAAATCTCCAAATCCTACGAAAGCATATGCATACTTACATTCAGGCTTCTGAGCATATTCAGAAAGACGGTTATTAATCATTGTAGAGATAAGATCCTGCACAAGATCCTGCTGCACATATAGAGCTGTATTTGTGAGTTCGACCGGCATCTTGTCTATCTTAATAGAAAAATCAACACGGGGATATTGCATCTCAGGATCATCGAAATAAGCGAAGATCGGTTTCTCATTATCAGAAACATTCGGATACTTCCTCTCTGCTGCATTTTCAGGCATAGGTATTGTAGAGAAAAGCGCTATCACCTTCTTCTCCATCTCATCTGCATCAAAATCGCCGACAATCACTATACCCTGCTGATCCGGGCGNTACCATTTAGCATAATAGTTACGTATTTCAGAGTAAGGGAAATTACGGATGATATCCATCTTTCCAATCACCGACTGCTGATACTGATACTCTTTGTAGATCTTTGGAAGCACGGATTCAAGCAGACGGAAATTGGCATCATTTCTTGAACGCCACTCCTCTTCAATCACACCACGCTCGGCATCGATCTCAGCATCCTCAAGAAGAATACCACAGCTCCAGTCGCGGACAGCGAGCAGCACGCTATCCATGAGTGCCTTATCGGTGGTATTGACATTGTCAATATTATATACCGTCTCATCATAAAATGTATATGCATTGATATCTGCTCCAAAACGTATTCCCTTTGACTGCAGATAATTGAGCATATTCTTTCCCGGATAGTTCGTTGTGCCGTTGAATGCCATATGCTCAAGGAAATGAGCAAGACCAAGCTGAGTAGGCTCCTCAAGGGTAGAGCCTACTTTCTGTGCGATATAGAAGTTTGCACGATCCTTCGGATGCTCGTTATGAAGGATATAATAAGTCAAGCCATTATCCAGCTTGCCGGTCTTTACAGCCGGATCAAGCGGTAACTGTGGCACCTGNGGAATCTGTGCGCTCGCACAGACACTCATCAGAAGCACCATAGCCATACTAAGAACTTTCTTAATCATAATTAGTAGGTTTAATTAATATTATGGGTTTATAATTCGCATTATTNAAAAGGTAAGAAGNNTTATAAATNCACAATGATNCTTATGTCATTTCACTNATTCGAAATGACCGGCTCTACATTCATGCTATTTATATTTAGACTACACCTAACNTTAAATTGTTACACAAAGTTACCTNTTTTATANATAGATTCCAATTATAATGCCAAATGTCTCAGATTATACCGTTCATCAGGGCATATAAAGAGAGACCTGAAACGGATTTAATACCTAATTTCCCGGAAATATTCTTTCGATGGGTGATTACGGTATTTACAGATATNGACAGAAAATCGGCTATCTCCTTATTAGTCTTACCGGACGCAAGCTGGNAGAGCACCTCCCGTTCACGCTGAGATAATTCTCCTGAAATATCAGAAGATGCCTCCCCTTCTCCTAAAAGAGAAGAAAGAAGAGCTNCTATCTCCTCTCTTTCAGAATCGCCACAGATGAGCGCAAAACCTCCTNTNNCTGCGGAATCATACAAACTGCTTTTTGAGACTCTACTTATTCCCACNACTTTATTTCTACGAGGTAAGAAATAGTCNAGATTTTTAAGCAATTCATCTGCCGTCACAATATATGCTTTCGGATGCTTGCTCTCAACCCTCTCAANAGAGAAATGAGGAAAGGACAAAATCTCCATTTTGTTTTCTACTCCTTCCCTGCTTACTCCATTGACAATGGATATAATGGCGATCTCCTCCAATGTCGAGAGTCCTATTAAAGCTACTGTTGACATAAGGGCTTCAATATTCTATGACGGATTCGCGTATTCTGCTGGACATCCTTGAGCAAGGTATGAAGAGCCTGCACCACAGCCACACATAGATTACAGTCNTAATCTCCCTTTAGATAGACTACAAAGAAATTGATAAGATCGCTTATCTTCTCTTCGAGCATCTCNTCNCTGTCCACTACGTCCTTATTTATGACCTCCAGCATCTCTGCTCTGACTTCCAGGAAGAATTTTTCCAAAAGTTTCAGATTATCTCTCTTCCCTGCTTTCTCATCTTCGCTATACTNACCTTTTCTTTGAGTGCTTTTTGATAATAACAGTGCGAAATGACGCTCAATGTTTGGAAGAAGAATTTCCTTATAATGCTTATCTGTCTTATGCAGATACTCCATCAAGGGGAGGAGATCCATTTCNGAGGAAAGACTGTCGGGGAAATAGTCTCTGTTCAGGAAGGTGTTGATTATAGCGAGAAAGAGAGTCCGATCTATCCCTTTCTTNATACATACACTCTCTACNGTCTGATCCCCTACACCAAGTAAAATTCCAAACCTGTTCATCACTTGAATGACTGCAGGGTCTTCAAGAATGATTTCACTAAGTTTGGAATCGCAGCTATAGATTGCCATCTTTAACTTATTCGTATATATGTTTTCTGAGAGATGACCATATCCATCTTCACATCATGAGGCTCAGAAGGGATANAATCCAATACCTGGAAGTCATATCCGACTCCTACTTTNGTAGCCTTCATTGAAGAAAGCAAACGGTCATAGAAACCCTTCCCCCTGCCAAGACGATTTCCCTTACGGTCGTATGCCACAGCCGGCACAATAACAAGTTCTATCTCATCGGGATCGCATACATTCTCACCCGTAGGCTCCTCAATATGGAATGACCCGATNTCCAATCTTTGCTCTTCATAAGGAAGAATCTCCAGATTCACTCCATTAACCCGAGGCAGGAAGAATTTCTTTCTGTCATGCCATTTCTTCAGGAATTGATGAGTGGAAAGCTCATCGGGAAGAGAATGATACATCAAAATTCTATCGGCAAGAAGGAAGGCTGCCGACCTTTCCAACTGCTTAAACACCTCGTCTGCCGCGCTAATTCTCTCNTGTTCAAGGAGCATGGAGCGCATGGCATTGATCTTTCTTCTTATCTCTGATTTTTCCATAGTAAATAAGATTTTGTTTCCCGGTCTCTATTTCGATCCCTTTGGCTTGACATTCGGAGCGCTGNTCTTAAGCATNTTCTCCGACTCTCCATTCTTTAGTATCAGGTGAGCCTTTTCTACAGCCGGATCCCTCTCATTGAGTATACGGATGTAAGCGTCAAAACCAAGAAGGTCTCGGGCAAGAACCGCTCTCAGTTGATTTAACAATAAACCTCTTGATTGGTTGATATAATACCATCGTGCAGGCAGACCATTATTTGCCGCCCAATCTACAAACAGTGTAAGAAGCGAATCTTCGCGTGGTACTATCCTGTTCATGGCAGCGATAGTTTTCTCCTTCATAAGCGGTCGGTATTTCTCAGCCATCTCATGACAGAAACGTTGGATCAGTCCCCGATTGATCGCCTCAATATAATATGAAGTNTATCCTACCGTATCTTCCGGCACAAATACATCCGGCATNATTCCGCCTCCGCCATAGACCACGCGACCTCCGACAGTTGTAAAGCGCTTGCTCTCATCAAATTTAATACTGTCGGGAGAATAGAATTCACCATGATTATATCGGTCAACAATATCCAGTTGATATTTTCCATCCTTCCCGAGCGTATAATCTTTCTGTATACACCTTCCGGAAGGAGTATAATAGCGGGCAACTGTCAAACGAATTGCAGAGCTNTCGGGGAGTTCGGTCTGATTCTGAACCAATCCCTTACCAAAGGATCTTCTTCCTATCACCACCCCCCGGTCGTTATCCTGAAGCGCTCCCGCAAAGATCTCAGATGCCGATGCGGACATCTCATTAGTCAGAACGGTCACCTCGACATCCTGGAAATTACCTTCTCCGGTACTTATAATCATACTTTCATTCTCAGGTCTACGCCCCTTGGTAAAGACTATCATCTTTCCTTCNGGCAGGAATTCATTTGCCATCATTGCAGCCTGATCCATAAATCCGCCTGAGTTATTGCGCAGATCAACAATATATTTCTCTGCTCCCTCCTGACGTAGCTTTGCCAAAGCAATGACAAATTCAGCGTATGTTGTTCGCGCAAACTTGCTGACCTTGACATATCCGACGTTATCTGCCAACATATAGGCAGCATCCACACTATTAGAGGGGATTGCGCCTCTTGTGATGTCATAGTCAAGCAGATCCTTACTGTTGGATCGCTTGATTTTTACTTTCACATTCGTTCCTTCTTTTCCCCTAAGTGTTGAGAAAACGTCGTCAGTAGATGCTTTCACGCCACTTAATGCCTTTCCNCCTGCTTCTATGATTCTGTCTCCAGGTTGAATACCGACTTTCTCTGCAGGCCCACCTGAAACAACCTCTATCACATAGACCGTATCATTAATTATCTGGAAAGATACTCCAACACCTCCGAAAGAACCTTCNAGCTCATCATTGGTCATTGTAAGATCTTCCTTCGGAATATAGGCTGAATGTGGATCCAGACCCGCGATCAGATCCGGAAAAGTCGCTTCCATTAAAGAGTCAACATCTATTTTATCCACATAATTGGTATTTATCAGGTCAAGGATAGTCTGTAGCTTCTCCTGNGTTGGCGATATAGTTCTCTTCTCTACAAATTTTCCTATGAAGATTCCACCAATCANACCGGCACATAACACTACCGGCAGTAAAACATATGCTATATTCCTTTTCTCTTTCATTTTATCAAAAGAAGATTGTTCCTAATCTTCCAATCCTTATTTAATCCTGATTCAATAAGCAAACAATACGATGCTTATTATATGAATTTTCAGTCTTCCAACGGAATGTGAACAGTCTCAACTCCAGCCTCTCTCAATAAATCAAGACCATCGGTAATCCTGTAAAGTTCTGAGAAAACCACTCTTTTTATCCCTGCCTGTATTATCAGTTTCGAACACTCCATACAGGGACTTGCAGTAACATATAGCGTACTCCCTTGGGAAGAATTATTACTCCGAGCCACTTTCGTTATGGCATTCGCCTCCGCATGAAGAACATATGGAAAGGTGACACCCTCCTCTGATTCGCAAACATTAGGAAACCCTGAGGGTGTACCGTTGTATCCGTCCGATATAATCATCTTATCCTTGACAATCAAGGCGCCGACTTTCCGGCGGATGCAATAGGAATTCTCGCTCCAGATACGCGCCATTCTCAAATAGCGAAGATCGAGCAATCTCTGTTTATCCTCTCTTTCCATAATTTTCTCTCAATAACAGTATAAAAGGGGAGGCCTATAATTAGATCTCCTCTTTTTCCAAAAGGAATCTCTCGGCATCAATAGCGGCACGACAACCTGTACCGGCAGCGCTNACTGCCTGACGATATATAGGATCCGCACAGTCACCTGCGGCAAATACACCCTCAACATTAGTCTTGGTTGAAGGAGCATCTACAACGATATATCCTTCGGCATCTATTTCAATCTGTCCACGGAAAATTTCTGTATTCGGTTTGTGACCTATAGCAAGGAAGAAACCGTCTACAGCAAGATCAAATTGCTCCTCGTTAGCTTCTCCGAGATTGCGTACAACATTGACACCCTCTACTCCTCCTTCGCCATAGAGACCTACAGCGTTGCAATCAAAAAGAATTTCAATATTTTCCTTATCTTTAACTCGGCGACGCATCACCTCNGAAGCACGAAGATAATTCTTTCGCACNATCATATATACCTTCTCGGCAAGTCCGGCGAGGTAAAGAGCCTCCTCGCAAGCAGTGTCGCCGCCTCCTACTACCGCTACTTTCTTCTTGCGATAGAAAAAACCATCGCATGTGGCGCATGCACTTACACCCAAGCCACGGTATTTATCCTCGTCAGACAGACCGAGATACTTTGCAGTCGCACCGGTAGATATAATTACAGTGTCAGCCTCCATTTCACCTCCACGGTCGTCAACAACGTGGAAAGGACGCTTTGAGAAATCCACCTTCGCAATGGTTCGCGGGCGAACCTCTGCGCCATATTTTTCTGCCTGAGCGCGTAACTGAGCCATCATCTCCGGNCCGTCAATACCATCCGGATAACCGGGGAAATTCTCGATTTCTGTAGTGGTTGTCAACTGACCGCCGGGCTCATTTCCTTCAAAAATAACAGGGGAGAGNTTTGCACGACCTGCATAAATACCTGCTGTATATCCGGCGGGACCGGAACCAATAATCAATACTTTTGCTCTTTCCATAATATTTTCTTTTTTTATTTAAAANCTTTNCTTTATATACATATTTCTGAGGTGAAACCTCTAAGATTATAACAATCAGAAAAGAAAATTTATCATTCCGACTCTCTTTGATATATAAATGATTGTCAGATGCGATTCTCTATCTCAAATCAACTACTCTAACATCCTTAAAATTACTCTTCTGAAATTCAAAGGTTGAGGAGGGTATTGATGTNTTATAGGAAATTNTATTGATCTTCAGAGTCACTACTCCCCCATCTCTTGAAGTTACCACAAACTGCGAGGGCATAAGTGTAGATTTATCAAGATAAACGGTTATCTTCTTGGCAGGTGCCTTTCTTGACTTCGCATTAAGATCCACTACATACTTCCCGGCAATTTTAGANGAGGAGAAAGCGGATGAGAAATAGGTGGGATAGGAAGAAAGATATAACAATGGATTAATCTCNCTGAGAGTCGACGTAGATGGAGTTTCCACAGTACACTCTTTAGTAGAAGGATTGTATGACCATAGGTTTTTCCCGTTATACCAAGCTACACTGCCTCCGGTTTTGACATGAAATTTCTGACCAACGGCTTTAATCTCCNCGCTCATGCTTCTTCCTGATCCGGTAGCGGAAAAAGTAGCAACAATACCCTTAGCCTTTTGCGCCTTTACGGCAGCCTGAGACAGGACANTCTGCGCAGTTTGAGCCTGTAGCTCCCCTCTCCCCAAAAAAGTAAAGAGAAGAATGAAAATTATTGAGATTTTGATTTTCATTTTAAATAAATTTAATCAGACTATAATGAAGCAAGGATATTCTCAAGACCAACCGGATCAACCAAAACAGCTCGGGGCTTACCACCCTGTGATGCTCCGACTATACCTGCTGCCTCCANCTGNTCCATTATCTTCCCTGCACGGTTATAACCGATGGAGAACTTACGCTGGAGATTAGAGGTAGATGCAGTACCGGAATTAACCACCAATCGGGCAGCTTCCTCAAACATCGGGTCTCTGTCTCCNGAAAAACCTCCTGCNTGTCCTTCNCCATCTCCATCTCCAAGTTGAGGCTCAGGCAGAATGTANGGACCTTGAGCATAAGGCTGTTTCTCTACAAAGTCACAGATNGATTCTACCTCCGGAGTATCGATGAACGCACACTGCACTCGCACCATCTCGGAATTATTAAANATGAGCATATCGCCACGACCAATCAATTGCTGTGCACCNGTTGTGTCCAGAATAGTCTTTGAATCCACACCGGATGACACCTTGAACGACACACGAGCCGGGAAGTTTGCCTTGATNATACCTGTNATGACATTGGTAGAAGGACGNTGGGTAGCTATGATGACNTGCATTCCTACCGCACGNGCTTTTTGGGCAAGACGAGCAATAGGCATCTCTACGTTNTTTCCGGATACCATAATCAAATCTCCAAACTCATCNACCACCACAACAATATAGGGGAGTATTCTGTGTCCCTCTGCCGGATTCAATTTTCCCNCCTTGAATTTTGCATTATATTCCTCTATATTACGGGTATGTGCATTCTTAAGAAGATTATANCGATTATCCATCTCAATACAGAGAGAGTTAAGGGTTGCCTCCACTTTCTGCATGTCNGTGATAACGGGTTCGTTATCCACTTCNGATGGTATCACAGCCATATANTGATCCTTAATCTTGTTGTATAGAGAGAACTCCACCTGCTTCGGATCNATCATNACAAACTTCAANTCATTGGGGCGCTTGCAATANAGAAGAGAAGCAATGATAGCGTTAAGACCCACTGATTTACCCTGACCTGTTGCACCAGCCACGAGGAGATGAGGCATCTTCGCCAAATCNGCTATATACACGTCATTTGAAATCGTTGAACCGATAGCTACCGGTAAAATATATTTACTCTCCTGAAACTTTTTTGATTTTATAATAGTACGCATTGATACCACCTGCGGATCTTTGTTCGCAACCTCGATTCCGACTGTGCCCTTACCGGGAATTGGCGCGATAATACGCACTCCTTTTGCTGAAAGTGATAATGCTATATCATCTACAAGATTTCGGATCTTGGCAATTCGCACACCCTTGTCGGGTACAATCTCATATAGCGAGACAGTGGGACCTATAGTGGCTTCAATNCGAGTGATAGGAATACCGAAGTCAAGAAGTGTGCTCCGGATTTTCTCCTTATTCTCCAACTGTTCATCATTATCCACACTGATTCTATCCACACCCGGACGAAGGATCTCGAACGGAGGGAAGTTATAAGGGAAATTATCTGCAGGTCCTTCTCCCACTCCATAATGAGGCTTGGTTGCGGTCGCTTCCGCTATTCTATTCACATTTACCACCATCGGAGTATCAAGCGGATCAGGTGCATTTTCAGCCTCTTCCACACCCATTTCAGCCACAGATGGGGATCCCTCTGAAACATTCTCCATCTCTTTCGTCACAGAAACCTCCTCAGTGATAGTAGCGGTTACTGGAACTGAATAATTAACAGTATCAATCTGTTCCCTCTCATTTACTCCTGAATCATAATCATCTTCAGGAAGATCATCAATAACGGGAGCTTTTTCTTGTTCCGCATAATCTGATCCTCCATCTATAGAGGCGATGGGATCATATTCCGTCTGAGACGCAGAANGCATATATTCGCTATTGTCAGTCGATGTGTAATTNTCCTCGTCTCCAATAGCATATAAGGTCTGACTGTTCTCAAACTGCACATCTTCCGGAATTTCAACCGGAGTATCATTAGTATTGAGTTCGACAGTCTCTCCTGCCTTGAGNTCCTCCATACGCTCCTCCTCTTTCAGGCGNCGGAACTCCTCTTCCCGGGCACGGGCTGCTGCNTTCTGTTCCTCAATAAGGCGACGTCTCTCATCTCTCTTTTTCTTCAGACGTATAATCCATCCTACAAGGTCGCGCAGACATATCACGACAAAAAGTGAGATCATGAAGATACAGAGAAGGGTAGCACCGATTCCACCGGTCATATGGATAATCGCTTCATTTACATAACGACCATGGAAACCACCCCAGTTGACCGAACTATGAAGCGAAATAGTGCTCAGCCCGACAATAAGCGACACTGTGATAAGCGCGACGATACATTTCATCGTGAAATCAACAGACTTGAAATGAGGGCGACCTACCAATAACTTAAGACACATTGCGCCNAGCCAGAATATAATGACGAATGACCCCAGCCCGAATGTCTCATTGATAAGAAATTCCGACAAACGTGCTCCTCCTTCTCCGGCACTGTTGGCAATATCCGGAGCCTGACCTAAGGCATGAGTATTCACTGCCGATTGATCATGAACACACGCAGAGAAATATGATACGAATGCCACCGCCAGATATATACACATACACCCTAAGAAGATACCCAATAGATAACGGAATGAAGTGCCGGTGAAGAACCCGACTACCTTCTGCACGAAACCTGCCTCCTCACTTTTTGTCGAGGAGGGGGGATTCTGGCTCTCCACTTTCTTTTTCTTCTTGGGAGCCGTCTTCTTCTTACTCTTCACCTTCTTTGAGATAGGAGCAGATTGAGGAGTTTCCGCAGGAATCTCTATACCTTCCGCGGGGGGTAATTCTTCGCCGTAGCTAATTTCCGGCCTATAGCTATCGTAGTCTCTCATTCGTGTCACTTTTATTTTGTTAGCAAGTCAATTATCTGCTAAGTCCGTTGTGTTTCTTACTTTCTTCTTTGAGGTTCTGGTTCACTGCTTTTGAGGAGGAAGGTCTTCCTTCTGATTATGAGGAGAAANGGAAAGAATACTGTCCGGATTAGAGACGATAGTCTCAGGATTTGACAATGGCACATTTNTACCCTTTTCATTTTCTCCTTCTGTATTATCCTTTCCCCCTTGTTCGGAAGGTTTTGTTATATTTAAAGAATCCGGCTGCTCTTTCCCGCTTTCTTCAGGTTTGATACCGGCATTTCTATTGACAGTCTCCTCATCCAATTCCCTGAGTTTTGGCTCTGTGGCTGAAAATGAAGAAGGAATCCATGTAGTCTCACTTTCCTCAGCCTTATTTATCTCCATATCGCGCTTACCGGGNACAACTATTACAGGCATACCGATACTGACATGTTTCACAAGTTCGAGAATATTCTCATTAGTCACCCTTATACACCCGTGACTGCTGCGATGCCCGATTGTCCAAGGCGAGCAGGTACCGTGTATTCCGATCTGAGAGGTGGTAGGACATTTAATCCTGATGAAACGAGGTCCGAACTGACCCTTTTTATCAGAGGTATTACCGTCGTCATCAGTAAAGAGCCACTCGGTGCTGTTATATACTCCTCCTACAGAAAAAAANCCTTCNGGTGTGCGAGAGTCAGCTTTTTTATGCTTGGTACCAAANTTCTTTGCACACGCCATTCCGTAATTCAACAGNTCTCTACCATATTTATCATAGAAGATGACTTTCATCCGCCCCTTATCCACAATAATAAATCCGTCGTGGCTGTTATTTACCAGTTTTTCCGCATAATCGAGAGATTTATCAGCTATCAGGGGGATTATTCCGGCGCGATATGCAACGCAATCATCTGAATTTCTCAGAAATTCAAGNAATTCCTGCTTGGATTTGAAAGAGATGTATGGAGCTGCTACAGAGTCGGAAGAGAGAGAGTCTACCTTAATTGCAGAATTTTCATCAATAATGATCGAATCGGTATCAAAAGATTCGGAAACAGAGTCCTCTTGTCGCCCTTTCCCTGAGCCACAAGCACCCAAAATAAGAAGTAAAAGTGAAAATAAGATATTACTTAGCTTCATTCCGTAATTTTTTGATATGCAAATTTACTGATTTTTTCTGTTTATCATATAATTTTAAAGCATATAGACTGCAAATATACTGAAAAAAGTTATCTTCTCTCTTATTTTACCTATCNGACCCCTCCCCTACTCCACCATTCGAAAAGCNGACATGACTATTTTAACACTCTCATAGGAGNNNACCTTTAGATTTGNTATTTCAAAATTAAAGAAAATTTATTAACTTCGCAAACTGTCATGAATAGAATGAAAGCAATAAGAATAGGAGGNATAGCTATATTAGGTATAGTCTGGATATGGCTCGGCTGGGGATTTCTTTCAAGCAAAGGAATAACCCTTCTCAATCTCATTATCCTGGCAATGACCGGCATTATCATTTTCCTNCCTCTTTACAAGAAATATATTCTTGGCAATGATAACGGACCTAAAAAGAAAAACGGTGGAAAAAGAGAATGAGAATAATATAAATACTCAAGAGGCGGCACTNTTACCGGTGGTTTCCTCAGAGTCTCTTTTGTCTTCTATCAATAGTCCGGAAGACCTTAGAAAAATACCACAGGATCGTCTTCCCGCGTTATGCGCGGAGATAAGACAGTATCTTATAGATAATCTTTCAAAAAACCCCGGNCACTTCGGCTCAAGCATGGGGGCTGTNGATCTTATAGTAGCTCTTCATTACGTATTCAATACTCCTGACGACCGTATTGTATGGGATGTCGGGCATCAGGCTTACGCTCATAAGATTCTTACCGGGAGAAAAGAGGAGTTCAAGACTCAGCGCACTTTCGGAGGCATAAGCGGTTTCCCAAATCCTAACGAGAGCAGGTATGACACATTCGTGTGCGGTCACGCAGGAAATTCAATTTCGGCGGCACTGGGNATGGCTATAGCCGANCTCAATACTCCCGGACAAGAGAATCGCAAAACCGTCGCCGTCATTGGCGATGCCTCCATCGGAAACGGTCTTGCCTTTGAAGGTCTTAACAATGCTTCCAACAATCCTAACAATCTTCTCATTATTCTNAACGACAATGATATGTCGATAGATGATAATGTTGGNGCNCTGCATAGGTATCTTTCTGATCTCACTACTTCTTCCCGNTATAATAAATTGCGGATGAAGCTNTATAATCTTCTTCGCAAGGAGGGAATCATTGGAGATAAAGGAAAAGGATTGATGTTGCGTTTCAATAATTCCCTTAAATCACTCATCTCCAAACAACAGAATATTTTCGAAGGTCTCAACATCCGTTATTTCGGNCCTTTCGACGGAAATGACGTGAATAAATTGGTAAAGGTCCTCAATGATATAAAAGATATGAAGGGTCCCCGCATACTTCATATCAGTACAAAGAAGGGAAAGGGATTTACTCCTGCCGAGGCTAATCCCCAAAGCTGGCATGCGCCGGGCGTTTTTGACCCGGTATCAGGGGAGAGAAAAAGTAAGGAGGGGAATCTTGCCTGGCAGGATATNTTTGGAATGACCTTGGTAGAGATGGCTGAAAAAGATAGCGCGATTTGCGGTGTAACGGCGGCTATGCCTTCCGGCACATCTATGTCAATGATGCAGGAGGCTTTCCCGGAGCGGACCTACGATGTGGGTATTTCAGAGGGTCACGCCGTCACATTTGCGGGAGGAATGGCNGCCGCCGGCAAACGCCCGTTTGTAGCTATATACTCATCATTTCTACAACGCGCATATGATAATATCATCCACGATGTCGCCATTCAGAATCTTCCGGTTGTATTCTGCATAGACCGCGCCGGATTAGTGGGAGAAGATGGAGTGACTCATCATGGAGTCTTTGACCTCAGTTATCTGAGAAATATCCCGAATATCACTTTGGCCTCTCCAATGGATGGAGAGACACTGCAACGCCTCATGGCTACTGCTTCCAAGACTTCATCACCTTTCGCCATCCGCTATCCTCGCGGAAAATCGGATGTAAGGAATTTGATTCATTCCCCCGAAACGTTAAAAATCGGAGAGGGACGTCAGGTCTTTGCTTCTTNCATCCCTTCAGAAAAGAGAGTGGCGTTGCTCTCTGTCGGTCCGATAGGAAATGAGGGGATAACAGCTGCAAAAAAACTTGAAGAGGAGGGCATCGCTGTTGATGTATTCGACATGATATGGGTCTCCCCTCTTGACGCGTCGCTTTTGAATAAGATTTCAGAATCCTATTCGGTTATTGTCACTCTTGAAGATGGCGCGAAAGATGGTGGATTCGGTTCCGCTGTGCTGGAATGGCTTGCTGATAATGGAAAGAAGGTAAGAGTGGAACGACTTGGAGTTCCNCCTGAATGGATNGCACATGGGAGCGTGGCGCANCTGCGCAAAGTATGTGGGTTTGATGCCGAGGGGATAATAAAATGTATTAAGAAGGAAACAGCTTTATGAAAATTGTAATTGCAGGAGCCGGAGAGGTCGGAAGTCACCTGGCGAAATTGCTATCTAATGAAGATCAGGATATCGTTTTGATCGATAGCAATCAGGAGAGGCTGGATGTGATGGATTCCAATTATAATCTCATGACATGGAATGGCTCTACNTCCTCTTTTGCTATGATGAGAGATGTAGGNGTGGAAAATTCCGACCTTTTTATTGCGGTCACTCCTTATGAGACAAGAAATATCACCTCCTGCGCGATAGCAAAAAGATTNGGTGCGAAAAAGACTGTAGCGCGCATTGATAACAGCGAATTTATCATTCGCGAAAATTCCGCTCTCCTTAAGGATGTNGGTGTNGATTTCCTTATCTATCCGGAAAACCTTGCGGCTCAGGAGATAAGCGTTTCCCTCCAGCATAACTGGGCGCGATATTGGGGCGAGCTTCATAACGGACGCCTTCTTCTTATCGGAGTGAAGCTACATGAAAATTCNTCTCTCATTAATATTAAGCTCAAGGATCTCCCCGTTTCTCATCACGACTTCCATGTTGCGGCGATAAAACGCCATAACGAGACTATCATACCNAATGGTAATGATGAGATACACCATGACGATATAGTATATTTCATCACCACCCCCCCNTTTATCCAGACCGTCAGAGAACTCTGCGGAAAGAAGAAAAGAGTGGTGAAGAAGGCATTCATAATGGGAGGCACCCCTATTGCCTGCCGTTTTGCCACCTTGTATAATGAAGATTATCAAATCAAAATCGTGGATAATGACCGTGAAGTGTGCGAGCGCCTTGCCACATCTCTTCCGGACTGCGAGATAGTATTCGGCGATTGCCGAGATATTGAGGTGCTGAGAGAGAATAATATCTATCAGTATGATGCNTTCCTTGCTCTCACTGACTCCTCGGAAACCAATATCCTCACCTGCCTGACGGCAAAAGAATTCGGAGTGCCTAAAACTATCGCGGACGTCGAGAATCTGCAATTTCTATCACAGGCGGAAAATTTGAACATAGGCACCACAATCAATAAAAAACTCCTCGCTTCAAGCCGAATATTTAAAATACTCCTTGATGCTGATGAGAGCAATTCCAAATTCCTTGCCCTTGCTGATGCTGAAGTAGCTGAGATTTATGTAAAATATAATGCTAAAATCACNAAAGCCCCTGTCAAGGATCTCTCCCTCCCACATGGTATGACCCTCGCCGCCCTTATCAGAGATGACGAGATTCATCTTATCAGTGGTGACACCCGTATTCAGGAAGGGGATTATGTTGTGGTCTTCTCTCTCTCCGGCACTATCCAGAAGATAGAGAAATGGTTTAACTAATTATCATTAGATGAAGTTCTTGCGCCATAGAGCCTATATCAACATTCCAATGCTACTGCGCGTGATAGGAATGTTGCTGATTATCGAGTCTGCTTTTATGCTTATCCCTCTCATCTTCGGATTGATATATACTGAAGGGAATTGCATAAGCTTCCTTATCTCTATCGGTATCACAGCCGGGGCGGGGTTCTCGCTTGTCGGTCTTAAGCCACATAACCGTGAGATGACCAAGCGGGATGCTTTTCTTCTNACAGGNATGATATGGGTGATTCTCTCTCTCTTCGGGATGTTACCTTTTCTACTCACTAAAACACATCTAAGCGTNACAGATGCGTTTTTNGAGACAATGAGCGGATTTACCACCACCGGTGCGTCTGTTCTGAATTCGCTCGCTGATGTGCCGCGCTCCATTATCGTATGGCGTTGCGTGATCCAATGGGTCGGAGGTCTGGGAATAATTCTTTTTACACTTGCAGTCATACCGATGCTTAATTATCAGGGAGGTATGCAATTATTCAATGCGGAAGTGACAGGTATCACTCATGATAAACTGCGTCCGAGGGTGAGCTTCACTGCCAAGGGACTTTGGGGNGTATATATCGTGCTGACTCTCCTTCTTATAATCCTTCTCTCCTTCTCAAAGATGGATTTCTTTGATTCTTTCTGTTACGGACTCTCCACAATGTCGACCGGAGGTTTTACTACAAGCGATATGAATCTTGATAACTTCAATAGCAATTACATCAAAATTGTTATGGCTATCTTTATGTTTATCGGTGGTATAAATTTTGCCCTCATATATAATATGGTGACAAAACGGAGTTTCAAGTTTTGGAANAATGATGCTTTCCGGTGGTATGTGTATATTATCCTTATCTGTTACGCTCTCTTCTGCATAAATGTATGGGTGCAAGGGTTAGTGCTTGAACCTGCCGACCTTACCATCGATCCGTTGTTTCAGGCNATNTCAATNCTATCTTCTACCGGCATCACGGAGCCGGACTTTGATGATTGGGGCTCTATCGCCACATTAGTNNTGATAGTCATGATGTTTATGGGTGCTTGCGCGGGAAGTACATCCGGAGGTGCGAAAATTGACAGATTTGTCATCCTCTTTAAATTCCTTAGAAATGAATTTTACAAACTNATGCATCCATCNACAGTCACTTCCGTTACNATCAACCGTAAAGGAATTCCCTCCGCAGTAGTGAACAAAACTCTTGCTTTCCTCTTTATATATGGTATAGTGGTGATTGTCGGCGGAATGGCTCTATGTCTATTGGGTCTCCCTTCGAAAGATAGTTTCTTTTGCGCGCTCTCAGCAGTGTCCAATACCGGATTAGGNACNGACACGACAGGNATCTCCGGCAATTTCTCATTAATTCCCGATACTGCAAAATGGCTTNTGGCGCTAATTATGCTTATCGGACGACTTGAATTATTTACAATTTTGGTNATATTTACTCCTTTCTTCTGGAAAAAGTAAGCTTTTGGGCAAATTTTAAAGCATTATGCTTGGCAAAGCAATTTATTTTANCTAAATTTGCAATCCAAACATTAAAAGAAGCGTCATTTTTCTATTTTAATTTTAGAAAAGGATCTTCTTCACTCTCTTCTACAGAATCAAGGTAATGTATATGGTCAAAAGAAAAAAGTGATTAATATGGCTAATAATTTAGAGGANGAGGCGCTGCTCTATCATGAGAACGGTCGCCCGGGTAAGATTGAGGTTGTACCCACAAAACCATACGCAACTCAGAAAGATCTCTCGCTTGCATATTCTCCGGGTGTCGCTTTCCCGTGTCTTAAAATCCAAGAGAATAAAGCGGACGCATACAAATATACTGATAAAGGAAATCTCGTTGCTGTCATCTCTAATGGCACTGCCGTGCTCGGACTTGGCAANATCGGCGCGCTCGCGGGCAAACCGGTNATGGAGGGNAAGGCGCTCCTCTTCAAGATATTTGCCGGTATCGACTCTTTCGATATTGAAGTCAATGAGGAGGATCCTGATAAGATGGTGGAAATAGTAAAGGCTATCTCCCCTACTTTCGGAGGTATTAACCTTGAGGATATCAAGGCGCCTGAGTGTTTTAAAATTGAAGATAGGCTCAAGGCTGAATGTGATATTCCTATCATGCACGATGACCANCATGGTACTGCNATTATCTCAGGAGCAGCCCTCTTGAACGCTCTTGAAGTGCAGGGCAAAAAGATCGGTGATATAAAATTGGTAGTGAACGGTGCAGGNGCTGCCGCATTCCGTTGCACAGAGCTTTATGTCACCTTAGGCGTCAAAAAGGATAATATCATTATGTGCGACTCCAAGGGGGTAATCCGTAAGGATCGTGCTAATCTGACTCCCCAGAAAGCTGAGTTTGCCACAGACAAGGATGTAAATACACTTCAGGNAGCTATCAAGGGCGCAGATGTATTCTTAGGACTGAGCGTGGCTGATGTCCTCACTCCNGAGATGGTGCTCTCAATGGCTCCGAAACCTGTGATTTTCGCACTCGCCAATCCTAATCCCGAGATTAACTACAATCTCGCAAAGGAGACTCGTGATGACCTTATCATCTGTACCGGCAGAAGCGACTATCCCAATCAGGTAAACAANGTGCTTGGTTTCCCCTATATCTTCCGCGGAGCTCTTGACTGCCGTGCTTCNGAGATAAATGAGGCAATGAAGATTGCGGCAGTTTACGCCATTGCCGACCTTGCGAAACAACCGGTACCCGAGAGCGTGATAGAGGCATACAAGGGCACGGACGAAAAATTTATTTTCGGACCCGACTATATACTTCCGAANGCNTTTGATCCCCGTCTGCTTTATAAGGTTTCGCCGGCAGTTGCAAAGGCAGCCATGGAGTCGGGCGTTGCGGAAAGTCCTATTTCCGATTGGGTGGAATATGGAGAATTTCTTACTAATCTCAAACGTGACTTAAAGAATTAAAATGCCACCATCTGAGTGATATTTNAAATTCAAAGAATACTAAAACGTGAGCAGGAGATCAACACTAATCAAAGTGTTCATCTCCTGCTCCTTTTTTGCACATACCGAAACATTATTTCACCCCCGGAAACTCTCGTTTTACATATCTGCCCCATTATTAAGTTATTGACATTTTGCTATGGGCAACCCTTATGAATTTTTCCGTATTANACAAATTAATTTTTATACTTTTTCAACACTTATTTGAATATCNACATTTCAAAAGTTGTCCAAAACGCANTNTTATTAATCTGATTNCTAANNTATTANAAATTATACTCTTTTCAAAAGTTTTCCAAAACAAAAATTTTTATCAAAAATTTTTCTTACTTTTCTTGGCAGATAAGACTTACATTTATATCTTTGCAAAGGAAAAAATCTTAATCCCTTTACAATGATTTATCATTGCAAAGGAATAAAAATACTTAACACCTTTACAATGTTCCATACAGTCGAAAAACGTGACAACAGAATTGTTGGTTATAATGACGAGAAGGCTACCGCGGCTATCTCCCGCTCCACCTTCCTGGACATTATCGAGGCGAAGAATAATGACGTGACCCGCGAGAATGCAAACATGAACACTGACTCCCCTGCCGGGATGATGATGAAGTTTGCAAGCGAGACCACAAAACCTTTCGTGGATGATTATCTCTTGAGCCCTGAAGTGAAAAACGCAGTAAAGAATAATTACATTCATATCCACGACAAGGACTACTACCCCACNAAGTCGCTCACATGCGTACAGCACCCGCTTAATAAAATCCTTACTAACGGCTTCGTGGCGGGTCATGGCGAATCACGTCCTGCNAAAAGGATTGAAACAGCAAGCGTTATCGCCTGCATTTCTCTTGAAACTGCTCAAAATGAAATGCACGGTGGTCAAGCTATTCCCGCTTTTGATTTCTATCTTGCTCCATACGTAAGAGCTTCCTTTATCGAAGAGATCAAAAATCTTGAGAAATTCGTGGAAAAAGACCTCTCCCACCTCTATGATATAGAGATCAAGGATTATCTCTACCGAGATCTGAAAGGGCTGCAAGGTGATGAGAAATATCTGCAACATGCCATCAATCGNACTGTTGGACGCGTNCACCAGTCTATGGAGGCGTTTATCCACAATATGAACACCATCCATTCCCGCGGTGGTAACCAGGTGGTGTTCTCATCAATNAATTACGGCACAGACACCTCTGCCGAGGGACGCTGCGTAATCCGCGAATTACTCAATTCCACNTACGAAGGGGTCGGCAATGGNGCGACNGCAATCTTTCCTATCCAGATATGGAAGAAAAAGAGAGGCGTATCTTACCTGCCTGAGGATCCTAATTACGATCTCTACAAGCTGGCTTGCAAGGTCACTGCCCGTCGCTTCTTNCCCAACTTCCTCAATCTTGATGCAACGTTCAATCAGCATGAGAAATGGCGTAAGGATGACCCTCTGAGATACCAATATGAGACAGCCACAATGGGATGCCGAACCCGCGTTTTTGAAAACCGTTATGGAGAAAAGACATCTGTCGGGCGTGGNAACTTATCTTTTACCACTGTCAATATCGTACGTTTAGCCTTGGAATGCAGGTCTNTCAAAGATAAAAATGAAAGAATAAAGCGATTCTTTGACAAACTGGATGAGGTGTTGGATATCACGGCGCTCCAGCTCCATGAACGCTTCAATTTCCAGAAGACAGCTTTAGCTAAGCAGTTCCCTCTCGTGATGAGTGTGCTTTGGAATGGATCTTCNGTATTGGATCGCAACGAGACCATTGAGCCGGTGATAAATCAGGGTACNCTNGGCATNGGCTTCATCGGACTTGCAGAATGTCTGATTGCTCTCGTGGGCAAACATCATGGAGAAAGCGAGGAGGCGCAGGAATTAGGATTGAGAATTGTGACTCACATGCGCGATCGCGTCAACAATTTCTGCGAGGAGTATCACCATAACTTCTCTGTTCTTGCCACACCTGCCGAAGGTCTTTCAGGCAAATTCACTAAAACTGACCGTAAGCACTTCGGCGATATACCGGGCGTGACCGACAAGGATTATTATACAAATTCCAATCACGTGCCTGTCTATTATCATTGTTCCCCCCGTCATAAGGCAAAAATTGAAGCCCCTTATCACGACCTTACACGCGGCGGNCATATATTCTATGTGGAGATTGACGGAGATGCNACACATAATGAGGAGTCTATCATGCAGATCGTGGACATGATGGATCAGTATAATATCGGATATGGCTCTGTAAATCATAACCGTAATCATTGCCCGAAATGCGGATATGAGAATGCGGAGAAGAATNTGACCAGCTGTCCCAAATGCGGATCGCATTTCGAGACAATCCAACGTATCACAGGCTATCTGGTAGGCACCACCGACCGCTGGAACTCCGGAAAACTTGCCGAATTGAACGACCGCGTAGTGCATGAATAAATGAAATCTCANAAAATAAATATACTGAATATAATCCGGGGCACCACTGTGGATGGCCCCGGTTTTCGTACTTCCATATACTTTGCAGGATGCAGTCATGAATGTCCNGGATGTCATAATCCCGCTTCCTGGGATTTCTCAGCCGGCACGCCCTACTCGCTGGATGAGATTCTGGANATTGTGNANGAGGAAGATTTTGATGTGACTCTTTCCGGAGGAGATCCTCTTTATCATCCGCAATTTACCGCTTTGCTTATTGAAGCTATAAAGCTGCGTAATCATAAGGTCTGGGTCTATACAGGTTTCACATGGGAGGAGATAATGGCATCCGAAACTCTTTCAAATGCCATAAAAGATGCGCAAGTGGTGGTGGACTCCCCTTTCAAAATGGAATTGCGCGACACGGATCTTCTATTTCGCGGATCTTCCAACCAACGCCTCGTTGANGTGGCTAAATCTCTATCCGGGACTTTGACTGAATGGATAAGAGAGGAGTAAGAATCCATCGAGGAAAATGCGATTCCTGCTTGACTTCCATCCACTGTCCAATCCTAAACCTTTGAGTGGTTATAATCGTTTTAATAATGAACAAAGTAACACACGAATATAAGTCAGTCTAATCGCTGACTNATTATTGNATCTTAATTTATAAATACTATGACTACAGAAACTGAGTACAAATTCGGTGAAGTTCATGTACTCGCCGATCAGGTTCAGGCGGCAGAAGACCGCGTACATTTCCAGAACATCTTCAGCACAGCAAATGGCGGTGTGGCTATTCTTGCNTTCAAGGCTGGTCAGAAGCTCGATCCCCATGTTGCNCCTGCTGAGGTAATGGTATATTGCTTGGAAGGAGAGGTTGAATTTACTATTCTCGACAAGCCTCATACCCTCAAGACCGGCGAGTTCCTTCTCCTTGGCGAGAATGTGGAACACCAGGTGACTGCCAAGNCTGACTCCAAGATTATGCTTGCCAAAGCAAAAGCATAAGCAGTGAGCAATCTCCGCGAAGTGTTATTATCAAAATTCAGGAAAGGTATCATGCCTCCGCATGATACCTTTTTTTCTTTCCTCTTTATAGATTCATAGAAATTCACTATATTTGTAAATTCAAAAATCGATAACAAGTATAATACTTAGCAGCTACTAAATATGGCATTATTCAACAAATTTTTCTCTAAAAAGAAAAAGGAAACGCTTGATCAGGGTCTTCAGAAAACTAAAGAGAGCGTATGGGGGAAGATCACACGCGCTATCGGAGGTAAGGATAAGATCAGCGACGATATTTTGGATAATCTCGAGGAGGCTTTCATCACCTCTGATGTCGGTGTGGATACGACCGTTAANATTATCCACCGTATTGAGGACAGAGTGGCTCGAGATAAATATGTCAACCTTGATGAGCTTCGCACTCTTCTCGCCGATGAGATCTCGGATATGCTTGCCAAGCCNGAGGAGCCTAACGAGGATTTCACNGTGAATAAAAAGAATGGCGAGCCTTACGTNATTCTTGTCGTCGGTGTTAACGGCGTAGGNAAGACCACTACCATCGCNAAACTCGCTTATCAATATAANGCGGCGGGTAATAAAGTTGTGCTTGGAGCTGCCGACACTTATCGTGCCGCCGCCATTGACCAGCTTGCCCTCTGGGCTGAGAGAGTCGGCGTAGATATCGTAAAGCAGAAAATGGGTAGCGATCCGGCAGCCGTGGCTCACGATACTCTCTCATATGCCAAGGCTCATGACGCGGATGTCGTGATAGTGGATACTTCCGGTCGCCTTCATAACAATGTCGGACTCATGAATGAGTTGGGAAAGGTGAAAAAGGTGATGAAGAAAGTCATCCCTGANGCTCCCCAGGAGATTCTTCTCGTCCTGGATGGTTCGACAGGNCAGAATGCTTACGAACAGGCGAAGAGATTCAGCGAAGTGACTGACGTTAATGCCATAGCCGTGACCAAACTTGACGGCACATCCAAGGGAGGAGTGGTGATCGGTATCAGCGACCAGATGAATATACCCGTTAAATATATCGGCTTGGGAGAGAAAATGGAGGATCTTCAGATTTTCCATCCGGAGGAATTTGTAAGATCTCTCTTCTCCGATTCTATCTAAGACTAAGGCTCTAATATGAAAGAAGGTCATATAGATGTGATATCAATGGGGTGTTCTAAAAATCTTGTAGATTCGGAACGCCTNTTGCGACGTCTTGAGTCGAAAGGTTATACGGTGAGCCACGACAGTGAGACTCCCGACGGTGAGTTTGTCGTGGTCAATACCTGCGGATTCATAGCTGATGCAAAAGTGGAATCAATCAATCTCCTGCTTGAACTGGCTGAGAAAAAAGCACAGGGNGAGATCGGAAAGATAGTGGTGATGGGATGTCTTTCCCAGCGCTATATGGATGATCTCAAGGAGGAGATGCCGGAAATAGATATATGGTATGGAAAGTTTGACTGGAAAGACTTTATAGAGAAATTACCGGCTCGGGAAGCGTCTGACACCCCTAAAGAATGGGAACGCTCTCTGACCACTCCCCCACATTCCGCCTTTATGAAGATTTCTGANGGATGCAACCGTTTCTGTGCATTCTGCGCTATCCCGCTCATTACGGGNCGTCATACATCTCGCCCNATAGAAGAGATTCTGGAGGAAACGCGCCAGCTTGTAAAGGAGGGAGTCAAGGAATTCAATATCATTGCTCAGGATCTCTCATCATATGGTCTGGATCTTTACGGAAAGCATAAACTCGGCGAATTGATTGACCGCATGGCGGATATAGAGGGGGTGAAATGGATTCGTCTTCATTATGCCTACCCTGCCGACTTTCCGGCGGATATCCTTGATGTAATGGCTCGCCGCCCGAACGTCTGCAAATATATGGATATCGCGCTCCAGCATGCTGCCGACCCGGTATTGAAAAATATGCGACGCCATATCACTGCCGAAGAGACCCGCNGGCTCCTNNCGGAGATGAGAGAGAAAGTGCCGGGATTGAAAATACGCACCACNATGATGGTNGGATTCCCCGGAGAAACGGAAGAGGCGTTTGAAGANCTGCTTGATTTTGTAAAGGAGCAGCGTTTCGAACGATTGGGGGCTTTNGCATATAGCGAGGAGGATGATACTTATGCTGCNAAGACTCTCGATGACAATATACCGGAAGAGGTAAAACAGGAGAGATTGGACCGACTGATGACTCTTCAGGAAAAGATTGCTATGGAGGAGGCTGAAAAGATGGTGGGACAGGAATTGGAATTAATCGTTGACGAATTGGATGGTGACATCCGTGTATGCCGTTCGCAATGGGACAGNCCTGACGTGGATTGCTCCTTCTATGTATCCGATTCCGATGCTCAGCCTGGTGAATTTATACAAGCGAGGGTGATTGAAGCAAAGACACCTTTTGATTTCGATGCANTAGAAGTGAAGAGATGAAGTCATTTTTCTTATATCGACTTCCGGGAGAAGAACACTTTACAGGNGGCACGGGACGCGTAGTGAAGAGCCTCACACATGGCTTTCTGATCGCACCATTCAATGCCGGCAAGGAGAATCTTTATACTATTCTCCGGGAGGAAGAATTTAGAATTGATGACCTCATGGAATGGGAAGCTGANTTTTATAACTCCCCTTCCCTCCCCTCACTCCATCCCTTCCCCGAATCAACCACCGAGAGAGANAGACATCTTGAAAGCGTCCGCTTTCTTATCTCGCAATTAGGAAGTAANGAGAAGACAGTCCTGTCAAGAATATTTGTAAAAGAAACACGGATCGACATCCCCTCTTCACTCGCGTCTTTGGCGTCTTCCTTNCCGAATGCAATGACTTTTGCTTTCTATACCCCCTTTTCCGGTCTCTGGCTCGGTGCGTCGCCTGAATTATTGCTTAGAAAGAGAGNNGACACACTTGAGACTATGGCATTGGCGGGCACTCGNCCTTCCGGCGNGACNGAAGACTGGGATAATAAGAATATAGAGGAGCAAGAGATGGTGAGNACGTATTTGCGAANTTTCTTTAANANCCNTTCNCTCCCNTATTCTTATTCTCNCCCTTATACTCACCGTGCCGGACCGATAGAGCATCTGCGCACTGATTTCAAAATATCTNTACCNAAGCATACNGATAAAGAGACACTGGCTGATCTCATCGTCAGNCTCTCCCCNACACCGGCACTTTGCGGGCTGCCCGTGGAGAAATCGCTCCGGTTGATATATGATTTGGAAAAGGTGGAAAGAGGCTTCTATGGTGGTTTTTTCGGTGAGGTAAAAGATGACGGAGACTTTGATTTATATGTGCTTCTCCGCTCTCTCAGAATAGAACCTCAACGATGGTGTCTGTATGCCGGAGGAGGGATCACATCCAAATCAGATCCTGAGGAGGAATGGAAAGAGACTGAAAGAAAAGGCAATGCCATTATAAGCCGGCTGATTTTCCGGTCATAACCCCGGAAGTTAATTTGGAAGTTAAACAGAAAAGAGATAAATTTGCACTGTATTAGTAATCTAACACTAAATTGACAAATCTATTAATACTTAATATAATCTAATGAATCTTAGAGCATCATTTTTATGTCTGGCATTAGGTTTCTCGGCAGTAGCTTTCGCCCAGGCGGAGCAGTGTGCCAATGAGGAGAAATCATGCTGCAAGAAAGAGCATCTGAAGAGCCTTGATAAGAAAGGCATCGATAGCTCTATTTCACCTAAAGAGGATTTCTATCACCATGTCAACAAGGGATGGATGGACTCCCATCCTCTCACAGGCGAGTATTCACGTTACGGACAGTTTAATATCCTTAACGATTCAAGCAATAACCGTGTGCGCCGTATAGTGACCGGTCTTGCTGCCAAGAACCCCGAGAAAGGCACCAACGCTTACAAGATTGCAAATCTTTATGAGCAGGGTATGGACTCTATCCGCCGCAATCAGCTTGGAGCCACCCCTATCAAGCCCCTTCTTGATAAAATCAACAACGCCTCTTCCGCTGAGATGGAGGATCTCTTCCTCTGGATGCAAAAGAGCTATGGTTCTCCCTTCGTTGGCGTAGGTTTTGAGGAGGATCTTGCCAACAGCAAAGTCTATGCGATGTATGTAAGCGGCGCAGGTCTCGGACTTGGCGACCGTGACTACTATCTTCTCAACGACAAGCGCAACAAGGATGTCCGCGAGGCATACAAGAAACTTATCCAGCGCCAGATGGAGCTTGCCGGTCTCTCAAAGAAGGATGCGGCTCGCGTGGTGAAAAGCGTGATGAAGGCGGAGACTCTTCTCGCCGACTCAACAAAAACACGCGAGGAGAGCCGTAATATACAGGCGATGTATAATCCTATGACTATACAGCAGGTAAAGGAGCTCGCTCCCTCTTTCCCCTGGGATCGTTTCTTCGTGGAGACTATGGGTATCCAGACTCCCGAGATGCTTATCGTGACTGCCCCAAAAACTGTAAAGCAGGGTGACTATCTTAACCGTACTCTCACCGACCGCGAGAAGAAAGACCTCTATCTCTGGGATATAGTAAGCGGTGCGTCAGGTTATCTTTCCGATGACTTCGCCGATGCGGCTTTCGACTTCAATAAGGTATTCAGCGGTGTGCAGCAGCAGCGTCCCCGTTGGAAGAAATCTCTCGGCACTGTTGAGGGTATCATGGGTGAAGGTATCGGCGAGCTCTATGTTGCGGAGTATTTCCCCGAGAGCTCCAAGAAATATATGGAGAATCTTGTGGAGAATCTTCGCAATGCGCTTGCCAAACACATCATGCACCTCCCCTGGATGACTGATGACACTAAAGTGCAGGCTCTCAAGAAGCTTAATAAGATTACTGTCAAGATTGGATATCCCGACAAATGGAAAGACTATTCTCTCCTTGAGGTAGATCCCGCCCTCTCCTACTATGAGAATGTTCATAATGCAAACATGTGGGCTAAGGATCGTTATCTTGAGAAATGGGGCAAAGATCCCGACCGCACTATCTGGCACATGACACCTCAGACCATCAATGCCTATTATAATCCGGTAAACAATGAGATCGTCTTCCCTGCCGGTATTCTTCAGGCTCCTTTCTTTGATCCTGAGTCTTCTGATGCAGAGAATTACGGCGGTATCGGTGTAGTTATCGGTCATGAGCTTACACACGGTTTTGATGATCAGGGCTGCAACTTCGATGCTGACGGCAACATGGTAAACTGGTGGTCGCCTGCTGATGCAGAGGCTTTCCGTAATCTTACTCAGGGTCTCGTAAATCAGTACAGCGAAGTGGAGGTTCTTCCCGGTCTCCATGCCAACGGCGAATACACTCTCGGCGAGAACATTGCCGATCAGGGTGGTCTCCGTGTAGCCATGACTGCTTTCCAGGATTCACAGTTGAAGAAAGGTGTGGATATCACTTCTGAGGAGGCTAAGATAGATGGTCTTGATCCCATGCAGGTATTCTACCTCAACTTTGCAAACCTCTGGGCGGGTAATATCCGCGATGAGGAGATCCGTTCACTCACCACAGGAGATGTTCACTCACTCGGTGTAAACCGTGTGAATGTCGCTCTTAAGAACATCGAGCCCTTCTTCAAGAGCTTCGATATCAAGGAAGGCGACAAGATGTATCGTCCCGCATCAGAACGCATCATCATCTGGTAATCCCAACTAATACACATTAATACAAAAACCTGATTGCCTCGGCAGTCAGGTTTTTTTGTATTTATCAATAATTACGCCTGTCGGACAGATGTACATTGTACAAATATCCGACAGGCGTAATTATTTGTTTCCTCTTCTATATATTCTTACAGCTAAAGAAGATAGTAAATTCTTCTTATTTGAAAAGATACTGTGAAGAGATTGATTCGTTGTTATGGATACGACGGATTGTATCTGCAAAGAGTTTTGCTACGGGAAGGATTGTAGCTTTCTGATTCTCCTTTACGTAAGGGATAGAGTCAGTGAAGATGATCTCTGTCAGACCGCAATCCTTCACTCTCTCTGTAGCGGGATCGCTCATCACGGGATGACTGCAAAGCGCGCGGACGGATTTTGCACCATACTCCATGATAAGGTCACTCGCCTTAGCGATAGTGCCGGCTGTATCCACGATATCATCTACAAGAACAACGTTCTTATCCTTCACATCACCGATAACTGTCATCTTGCTTACCACGTTGGCCTTCGCTCTCACCTTATGACAGAGCACCAAAGGCACATCGAAGTATTTGGCATATGAATTGGCACGTTTAGCACCGCCCACATCGGGAGAAGCTATAACCATATCCTTGAGCTTGAGGCTCTCAAGATAAGGAATGAAAATAGAGGAAGCGTAGAGATGATCCACAGGAACATTGAAGAAGCCCTGGATCTGATCGGCATGAAGGTCCATCGTGATAAGACGGTCAATACCGGCTGTGCTGAGAAGATCAGCCACAAGCTTAGCGGCGATTGATACGCGGGGCTTATCCTTACGGTCCTGACGCGCCCATCCGAAATAAGGGATCACTGCTATAATGGAAGCTGCTGATGCACGCTTGGCTGCATCGATCATAAGCAACAGCTCCATAAGATTGTCGCTGGTAGGGAATGTGGACTGCACGAGGTAAACCTCCGCTCCACGAATTGATTCCTCAAAACCTACTTCAAACTCTCCATCGGCAAAACGCTCTTTATTCATTTTGCCAAGCTCAATGCCAAGCTCCTTGCAGATTGACTCGCCGAGATAACGGGATGCTGTGCCTGCAAAAACTTTGATTGGCGGACGATAATCGTTCATTATTTATCTGGATTGATTTGTTATTGCAAAATTACCACTAAATTTTTAATTAGCAATAAATTTAACTTTCCTTTTTTCCCTTTTTTATTCCTATTCTCCCTCTTTCTCTTCCTGATGCACTTTCAAGGGCAAAATCACAGCATCATACCCTTTGATATTCAACTTCATGGGCTGACGGTCGGAAATCTGAAAATTATAGGTCTTTTTCCATAACAGATCCTTCGCTGTCTGTTTTCCTCCCTCGAGTTTAGCCATCCCTATTGCCAACTCGGGAAAGTTAAGCTCTATCTCCACATCTTTCGAATCAAAGTTTGCCACTATCAGCAACGCTTCCTTATCGGTATAGCGGAGGAAGGCATACTGTCGATGCGGATTGAAATGCGGATTGGTATGATTAACATACATAAGGTCGAAAAATTTCCCTTCATAGAGGGGTGGAAGTGTAGTGGACATAGTGAGGACATTCTTGTAAAGCTTCCTCAGCCATTTCTCATGCGATGTGAGTTGAGTGGTGTTGCATTTCCCTTCATTATACCATCTGCGGATTGTATCATAGCTCCAGTAATCGAAGATTGTAGAGCGGTTGTTATCTCCTGCAAAGCCCTCGTTGTCATGTGCCATCTCTCCCAGTTCCTGACCGTAGTATATCATATACGGACCATTGGAAATCATGGAGGAAACCACAAGATAAGGAGTGATTTTCATGGGATCGTCCGCAAACTCGCGTGAAGCGAACCTTACCTCATCATGGTTCTCAAGGAAATTAAGCATACTGTCGCCTATCCCCTCAACGGTCTGCCAGCATGATGTAAGCTGTGCGGCAGAGATATGATGGCGTTCTATTCCCACCAATGTATCGTAAAGGTTGACTTTATCATAAAGGTAGTCGAAGTGGCAATAGTTGAGGAACGGACGGTATAGATTTACGTCATAGATCTCTCCGATGAAGATTACTCCGGGATAATCCTTCTTCACCTGAGGTATCGCCCAATGCCAGAATTCCTGCGGCACCATAAACACCATATCACATCTGAAACCATCCACTCCTTTCGAAGCCCAGAATCGCAGGATGTGAAGCATCTTGAGCCATGTGTCAGGTATCGGGTCATAACTTCCCCGACCGTTCCAAGGGTCAAGTCCGTAATTCAGTTTTACGGTCTCATACCAGTCATTCTTTCCGCAGAATGCTGTGAAGCAATCATTCCCTGTAGCTTTTGCCGGAAATTCTATATAAGGCTCGTTTCCCTCTGATGAGATGTCGAAATCCGGAGCAAACTGCTGATTTACTATATAGTAGTAATTGTTGGAGGGTGAGAAAAACATATTACGGTCGTCTCCTCTGCCGAAGTCCTCGATATCAGCCGGCGCGGAATCGGAATGATATACGCGCGCGGTGTGGTTGGGCACAAAATCTATGAGCAGTTTCAGACCTTGCTTATGCACTCTCTTCACACATGCCTCAAATTCCTTCATCCTGTTTTTCGGATCTACGGCGAGACAGGGAGCCACATCATAGTAATCCTTGATGGCATAAGGCGAACCGGCTTCACCTTTCACTACATTAGGATTGTCGGCAGGAATACCCGCTTCCGGAAATGCTGTTTTTGTAGCATTTTCTATGATGCCCGTGAGCCAGATTGTATTTACTCCCATATCTGAGAGTGATTTCAGTAAGCGGGGAGTAATGTCATTGAGTTTTCCGCTGCCGTTCTCCGATAATGTCCCATTAGGAACATTATTACTGTTGGTATTGGTAAATATTCTTGGAAAAGCCTGATATATTATCAATTTCCCTTTTGAATCCATAATTACATATATTTTTCGGTCGTTTGACCCCTCTATTATTATTTCTTACTCATCATCTCCTCTATCACTACGGAAGCGGCATCATAACCTGCCTGAACGTTCTTCCGCAGAGAAGAGAGATCAAAAGTTTTTGTGTTGCTTATATCAGCCGGTTGGACCACAAAATCGCACAGATTGATATCTTGCAACGCACTCGCCTTACTCATCAGTGAATAAGTACGCATAGCCACATCCAGGATATTCTGCTTATACTTATATTTGCGGTTGAGAGGAGAGCAATTACTTCCCACAAGTACCTTGCAGAATTCCCGGATAGCCCAAGCCGGAAGGTTACGCAACACTCCCCCGTCCACGTAGTGGACACCATTGATCTTCACAGGATTGAAGATAATTGGAATGGAACATGACGCTATTACCCGCGGCACAATCTCTCCTTTACACCATCCGACTGACGTGCCCTTCTCGAGATTTGTGGCGCATACCACCAAAGGGATCGGAGTCTCCTCCAAGTATTTGACAGGAAGCCACGAGTCCAACATCTTTGCGAATCTGTTCAGTCGGAAAAATCCCTCCTTAGGTACAACCCATTGAGAGAAATCTCCGAAACTGCTTGCCTCGGCAAAACATTGTATCATATCTTCCGGAGTAAGACCGCTGGCATAGAGCGCTCCGGCTATTGACCCCGCTGAGACACCGGAAATTATTTCCGGTTTTAATCCCGCCTGCTCAAACGCCTGCAAAACGCCTATATGTGAAAATCCTTTGGCTCCTCCTCCGGCTAATGCCATGCCAAGCTTCGGCTTGGTGCGGAGACCTACTTTCTCCATTAATTCCTGTAAATAACTATTCAGCATTTGTGGTCTCTATCTTTGCAGTTTTCCTGTCGTTGATTAATGTATCCCTCTCGATTACTTCCCCATTTTCCTCTTCCGTCCCCTTTTTCTTGTTATCTTTCTTCTTCCTGCGCAACCATGAGAATGGATTATCAAATTCCTTGCGGTAGATGATTCCTATACCCTGCGTTGTCAGGGATGATTTGAGATAATAGTTCTGATCATTGAAATGATTATATGCCTTCAATCGCAAATTCCCATTTCTTGAGAGGAGATATTCAAGATCAAAATCCCCTACGAATGTGGTCTGCGAGGTGCTCTTGTCCCGGTATCCGAAATTACCGTTGAGCAAAAGGCGGTTATTAAGCAGCCGGGACGATAACGCCACATCCACCTCCATGTCCGAAAAGTCCCCTTTATCGGAACGGAAAGAAGGGGCGACCGTGAATTTATCGCTCAACTGTCCCATTATATTGGATAGCTGGGACGAGATAGTGGAGGAAGCTACTGAAGCGAACTCTCCGCCGTTGCTGCTTGAGCCCATGTATTCCGGAGTATAGAAACGATTGAGAGCCAACAGATAGATTATCTGACGGTTCATCATATCCTCCGTGGAGATGATACTCTTCACCTTTCTCTCCACATCCCCGGTCAAGGTCGGCAACGCAAGGTCAAAGGTAATCTCCGGGCTCGTCATCTCCCCCCTCACCTTTAATAACGCATCAACAGGGACATTAGTCCTGTTAAGGTCGCGGTCGTTAGCAAAACTCTTATCCAGATCGGAAAGATTGGTATTCACCCTGTATGCCGCCTCTATATCAAGAATGGCAGCGAGAGGGTCACCGTTAAAAGATATGCTGCTCCCCGGATTTATCTTGAAATCACGGAGAATCAATTCCTGAAGAGAGAAGTTATAGTTACCCTCAGCCAAGGTATATTTTCCATACATCGTCATCTCATCCGACTTTGTATCATAATGTATCTGAAGCGGACCTCCTCCGCGGGCGGTGATTTTATCTCCTGCGTTAGGATCCATTATAAGATTCATTCTTGCTCCCGGAGTGGCTGTTACCCTTAGATCCATTGCAAATATGGATGATCCTCCCTCCTCTTCCTCCTGATGACGGAAGAATTTCTCTTCAAAAGTCTCCTCCACCTCTATTTCAGCTAGCTTTTCTTCCTTCTTCTTATCGCTGAAAGTAAGGAAGGTATAATCGAGAGCGGTCTGTGTATCATTCAGCACGAATGTGAAATCAGAATTATCGTTCGTTGTCATATCCATCTCTATACCGACCAGACCGGGATGCCCGCGCAATATTCCGGATCCGGAAGCATAGATTGTGCCATACCAGTCAGGATTTATCGATGAGTTGGTATCATAGCAAAGGAGATTGTCTGCTTTTGAAATCTTGAATTCAAACACCGGATCATGGAAATATCTATGTTTGACAAACCCGGTCAGAACCGCAGAATGTCCATATTTATCATAAAGACTGAATGCCGGTATCTCTATCTGATTGGGGTTGAGATATACGGAATCACTTCCATGGTAATAAACGTTAGTATAATCTACCTTCATGAAAATCGAATCGGCAAAGACTCTTCCGGTAAGGTCTATATCCTTGAATGTTCCGAAAAGCTTCACTTTGCCTGAGGCTCGTCCGCCGACATCGGAAGTAAATGCTTCCATGAATGGCTTCAGAAATTCTATATTGACTTTTTTTGCCTCCATATCAAATGAAAGTGAATCTCTTGTCACATAAATACCTCCATCCACTTTCGCCCCGCATCTATATTCATCCTCGATATCGGCATGAATCTCAATCTCCTTCTCTTGATTATTCCATACGCTATAGATATCTGCATCTCCCAATACTGCATCATTGTAAGCGAAATCTTTCACAAAGAGCCGCTTGGTCTGCGCTATAGGAGTCTTGGTGAAGAGAGACGAACCGCTCACCTCCCCCGTCGCTATTCCGCCGAAAGTCACATAATTGATATTTAGAAGTTCGAATATATAGCTGAGGTCTATCTCGGCAAGTCTGACATTGAGTTCATCTTCCGGATTAGCTGATGCCGTTCCCCCGATCTCCACAAACTGATCCTCGTGCCATATCCGGAGACTTTCCACGTTCACCCTTTTATCCGCATAGTAGATATCGGATCGCTCTATGCTCCAGTCGGATGGTCCGAGATGGAATGAAGAGGGTAAAATCGTGAGATGACATAAAGGGTTACCGGTTAACGGGTCTCTTTCTATAGATCCCTCCATCGACACTAACCCCTCCGCCTGCTTATTATTTACCATTGTCCAACCTAAATCCGCGGAGTAATGATCGCGCAAAGCATTAAGTTTAAGAGCGAAGTTGGCTCTGTCGTTCTTAATCGGGAAGATAGTGGTGACCTCCGCCAAAGCTCCCTTCCCTCTCTCGACATTTATGTTGACTCTTGACCCGCTTATCAGTTTCTTTCCTCCCTGAAGAATATAGGGCGCATCTAAACTGACACTTATTATCCCCTTTTCAAGATCTACACTACCTGACAAGTCAACATCCTGCAAGGGAGCGATCGGTAGCTTTAGCCGTCCTGCGTAATTATATCCCGCCTGCAGTCTGACGTTGAAATCGGCATTTCCTCTTTCTCCTGTATGAGACTTGGGAGCCGGCACAAAACTGCTTACTTCATCATGTAGTAAAGTCCTGACTCCTGCTATCAGCTCCTTTATCTTATAATTTCCATCCACTGTTGCTGAAAGAAAATCTGTGGTAAGGTCTATCCTCCTGTTAGTAATTGTTGATGATAAATCTTCATCCTCCACAGGGAGCTGATAACTTTGGGCGGTAAGCTTGATTTCATTCAGGGCATATCCCTCCCCGCCATGACCGGTAAACGACGGATGATTGATAATCACCTCTCCTGTCATATTGTCAGGAGTATTTCCGGCTATATCTGCCGAGAACGAGCCGGAGAGCTGATAATCCGGATATTTTGTATAGATACCGAACATAGAGGGCGTGAAATAAAGTATGTTACCTTCAGCCTTATATGTGGATTTTTCTCCTGCAAGGTATGCCTCGGCATCAATAGTAAGATTTATAAACTGGTTTTCAATATCAACGTTGGCAGAAGCCTGATTACCTTTCTTTTCTCCTCTTAACGAGATCTCTGTAAGATGCATCCCCTTGAAATCTATATAATCCATTAGGACTTCCCCTGTGCCATTGATATCTTTCCCTTTTTTTGAGAAATCGCCGGATGCTGTAAAGGATGTTTCACCCAATACATTTTTTGAAAGGATTGCACCTAAATCAAGATTTTCGACATCTAAATCGAATTTTACTGCAAGATTATTGTTATCAGGAATCATTCCTGACACATCGAACATTATAGCGCCATATCCAGATTTTATTCTACCCTCTGCTTTTCCCTCTTTGTTACCGTTACTATATTTTCCTCTTATTTCTGCTGAGAGGTCACCCGAATTTGCGAGATATCTCCCGATTTTTTCTCTCTTTTCCACATTCGGAATAAGCTCGGTACAGTTTTTTATAAACGATTGGGGAAGGTTAATATCAAGGTGAGAAAGGTTAACGGTCAGCTCATTTTTATTTGAAAGATGGTCGACCTCTCCCTGGAGTGAAATCAAGTGAGCGGTGGCAAGCTGACTTAAATTCAATTTTGACACATTGATATGATTAAGGTTGCCAGTCGCTTCAACCACACAATCAAATCTCCCCTTTATGTTCTTCAACGGATTATAAAAAAAACTGTACTCACTCGGCATGATATTGACGGCTTGGAGATCGACCCTGAGCTGATCCTTCTCCAACGCAGCCTTTATCTTATCCGGAGAAGGATAGGAAATTTTCATATTCCCTAATTTTATCTTTCCCTCTCCGACATTTAGTTGAAAATCAGAGAGAGTCAGAGATGTAGGCGAGATGTGTGTTTTAAGAGATAACTTCTCCACCTCAAAGTCATCGCCTGCCTTGAATGCCAATCTTCTCAGATCTATTATGAAATCATTATTCTTGAGCTGAGGCAGAGTAACGTCAGCGCTAAGATCGCGGAGCTTGATGTGATTGGCATCAAACTGACCATCGCCCCTCACCGGAATCCATAACCTGTCAAAACTCAAGGATGAACGGCGGATTACAATATTATGAATCACCAGATCAATCTTTGTCGGCGGTTTATTCTTATCTTTAGGGGCCAAAGCCTCAATAATATAATCTATATTTAGCGGCCCATCCTTCTCCTTCTGCACCACTTTTCCATCAAGATCCAGTATTTCGCCGTAAGTCAGTTCTATTTTCCCCTCGGTAATCAAACGATAGACACGGATACCGGCAGCCAAAGTGCCGACTCTAAGACACTCATCTCCTTCAGGCGAGATAAATCTGACTCCTTTAAGTCTCACCTCATTAAAAGGAAGTATATCCAGCGATTCTATCTCCACTTCCCCCCCAAGGAAAGCAGTGATTTCCTTAACGGCTATCTCCTTTATCTTGTTTTGAACGGGAGGTATACTCAAGAGAAGGTATAAAAGAAGATACAATGCCCCTGCCGCTACAATAGCGGTAAAAAGCACACTGCGCACCACACGGTATATTCTTCGTCCTAAAGTCATCTATACCCTTTTGCCTTACCTGCTTACCTTTTTAAGCCGTTTCTTCCATATATGGAAGGTGTATCTTCATACTTAATTATTCTTTATTGCAAAATTAATAAATATTGTCTAATAGCGGAAATATTTTGAACATCCCGAGTAATTTATTATTTTTGTCATAGCAAAAAAAATTATATGAGCGTAAATATTTTAGCTATAGAATCTTCTTGTGATGATACCTCCTGCGCTGTAATTAGCGACGGAATTCTGAAAAGCAATGTGATAGCGAGTCAGAAAGTGCATGAGGCATACGGCGGGGTTGTGCCTGAATTAGCATCGCGCGCCCACCAGCAAAACATCGTGCCGGTGGTGTCTGAAGCCTTGCGTCAGGCAGGTCTCAGCCGTGAAGAGTTGACCGCCATAGCTTACACGCGCGGTCCGGGCCTGCTCGGTTCGCTCCTCGTCGGCACCTCCTTCGCTAAAGGTATGGCTATCGGTCTTGATATTCCCCTTGTTGATGTAAATCATCTTCATGCACATGTACTCTCTCAATTCATCAGAGAAAATGAGGATGACCCGGTTCCGACTTTCCCGTTCATATGCCTACTCATATCCGGTGGCAATTCTCAGATCGTGCTTGTGAAGAGTGAGAATGAAATGGAGATTTTAGGACAGACCATTGATGATGCCGCGGGAGAAGCTTTTGATAAATGCGCTAAAGTGATGGGTCTCCCATATCCCGGCGGTCCGCACATCGATAGGCTTTCCAAAGAGGGGGATGCCGAGAAATTCAAATTCAGCAAACCTCATATCCAGGGACTTGACTATTCATTCAGCGGTCTCAAGACAAGTTTTCTCTACACTGTTAGGGATGGATTGAAAGAGAATCCGAATTTCATTGAGGAAAATCTTGCAGATCTTTGTGCGTCATTACAGAAGACCATCATTGATATCCTCCTTAATAAGTTAAAGAAGGCTATCAGGCAGACTAAAGTCCGGGAAGTGGCGATCGGAGGCGGAGTGTCCGCTAATTCCGGAGTGCGCGAGGCTGTAGAGGAATTATGCAGGAACGAGGGAATAAAAGCCTGGATTCCCAAACGCTCATTTACCACTGATAACGCCGCGATGGTGGCTACCGCCGGATACTTCAAATATCTTAAGAAGGAATTCGGCTCCCTTGATCAGCCCCCATACGCGAGAGTCACCCTTTAATACTCCTTTAATCAAAAATTTCTATGCACCAGGAAACTCGACATATAGTAATCTATGGATATACCAAAGCTGAATTAGCTAATATCCTCAGGCATTTTGAAGAGCAACTGCCGGAGTTTGTAAAAATCACGGTCGAAACTGATAATCTTGTGACGCGCGTGGTGCTTACAGGAGTCAACTCGGGTCTGGAACTCCTACGGTTTAATATGAACCGTTACCATGCCTCCCTGAACTCCCTCTTCTCTAAGGAAGTGGTCACCACTGAAGACAAGACCCCTTCGGAGGTATTGGGAGAATTGCTCAAAGAGCGTGAACTTACCGTTTCCTCTGCAGAGAGCTGCACGGGCGGGAATGTTGCTCACAAAATTGTGGAGATTCCCGGTAGCTCCGCATATTTCTTAGGAAGCGTCGTCAGCTATAGTAATGATGTGAAGGCGGAAGTATTGAAAGTATCAAGAAGTAATCTCGACCGCTTCGGTGCGGTCTCCAAGGAGGTTGTTGAGGAGATGGCAAAGGGTGTATCAAGGCTGATGCATACAGATTGCTCGATTGCCACAAGCGGGATCGCCGGACCGGAGGGAGGCACACCCCTGAAACCGGTAGGAACCGTCTGGATAGCAGCAAAAATGGGCGACCGACTCGTGAGCGAATGTACGCATTTCAATGGTTCACGCCATGAAGTGATAGAACAGGCTACCAATCACGGACTCTTCATGCTTATTAATCTCCTTCGCAGCTCATATTCCGGCTCGGAAGATATAAATGACGATTAACCTATAGAAAAGAGATCTTAGAGAGAAAAACCTATAGATTACAGCCAGACACAATCTGAAAATCAATAAATTTCCAACTTTATCAACAAAAAATTTGGATAATTGAGAGAAAAATAGTAAATTTGCACTCGTTTTGTGGCACATCCTTAAAAGTCACCGGAAAGATGCAACCAGTGATGATATGAGAATGAGATGGCGGCCTGAACACCAAATTGTTAAATAATAAAGTTTTATACAAACAGCCATGTCAAAAGTTTGTCAAATTACAGGCAAAAAAGCGCAGGTGGGTAACAATGTATCTCACTCTAAGCGCCGCACCAAACGCAAGTTCGAGGTAAACTTGCACACAAAGAAGTTCTATTGGGTTGAGCAGGACATGTGGATTGTATTGCGTCTCTCCGCCAGAGCTCTCCGCACTATCAATAAGATTGGACTTAACGCAGCCCTCAAGAAAGCTGAGGCTGAAGGCAATCTCGATTTCAAAGATATCAAAATCCTTTCTCTCTAATTCTCATTGATCTATGGCAAAGAAAGCTAAAGGCAACAGAGTCCAGGTGATTCTGGAATGCACCGAACATAAGGCAAGCGGTATGCCCGGTATGTCTCGTTACATCACTACCAAAAACCGTAAAAATACAACCGGTCGTCTGGAGTTGAAGAAATACAACCCCATCCTTAAGAAAGTAACCGTTCACAAAGAAATTAAATAAGCACTGAAAAATGGCAAAGAAAACCGTCGCGTCTCTTCAGAAAGGTGAAGGTCGTACTTACAGCAAAGTCATCAAAATGGAGAAGTCTCCTAAAACAGGCGCTTATATGTTCAAAGAGGAAATGGTGCCTAATGATGCAGTGAAAGATGCTCTCAAATAATTGAGCACTCTTTTCAAAATATAAATGGATCTCAGTCTTGAGGTCCATTTTATTTTTTCTCCCCTTTCGACTTATCTCCCCTCTCTTTTCATTGCTTTCGCATATTTATTATTAAGCAGCTACTAAGAATTAATGACGAACTATATTAAAAACACATATCGATTAATTTTTAGTAGCTACTTATCTATCTCTTTTTTCTTTATATAAATATATAGCAAAATAGTGCCGCTACCGAAGTAACGGCACTAATTTGCTATATCTTTTGATTACATTTTTTCTTTTTTAGAATCTATACCCGATTCCGACTCCGACGAATGCTCCATCGGTATCTTTCATCAAGGAGTATTTTGCCTGCAATGACAATTTCAGATCCGATGTGAGGTTGAAATCAAAACCTCCTCCGAAATTGGCACCTGCCCTGTTGGCATGTCCTCCTCCCTCATACGACCAGTTGTTGAACGCAAATCCTACCAAGGGATATATCGCCACTCCTTTTGCAAGCGCAAAGGGAAAATGCATATCAACATCAAGGATAAAGGCGGATTTGCCCTCATTCTTGAAACTATAGGCAATGTCAGGAGCAATACGCACATGACTTGCGAAAGAATACTGGAAATCTACTCCAAGATATCCGCTGTTGTTATAAGAGGAATAACCTCCCATCAATCCCAATGACTTCTCACCGGTCTGCGCCTGTCCGGAAAGAGGACAAATGACAGTGCCCGCTACAAGCAACAATCCTGCAATTTTTTTCTGCAAATTCATATATTTTCAATTAGATGAAGCGAAAGTGGAAAAAATTTAACACTTACGACATATTATTTTCCTTTTTAACATTTCTAATTCTAAAAATGTTTAGTTACCTTTGTAATATGCATTCATTTTTCAGACCGGAATATATATATCCTTTGATTGTGGACATCGATTAACAAAAATAGTTAGATTATGACGAAAGATGGGTTCGTGCGCGTTGCCGCCGCCAAACCGGAAGTAAAACCGGGCAACGTGGATTTCAATCTGGATAATATCTTGAAAATGGTAAGGAAGGCTGAGGAAGAGCATGTGGAACTGATTGTTTTTCCCGAACTATCCCTTACCGGCTATACGTGTGCGGATCTCTTCTTCCAGACCAATCTCCAGGATAAAGCGTTGCGTGCCGTGGCGACCATTGCCCGGGCTCTTCGTTCTTCGCGTATAGTTGTTGTGGTGGGCCTTCCTATTGCCATAAATAACGCCCTATATAACTGCGCCGCCGTAATAAAGCAAAATGCTCTGCTTGGCATAGTACCCAAATCATACCTGCCAAATTACGGTGAATTTTATGAGCAACGATGGTTTAAGTCCGGTATCAACCTTGACGAAGAAGTTTCCATAACATACAAAAATTCTCCTTTCGAGGTAGAGAGCTTAAACGGGAAAATCGCTCCCGGACAAGTATTCAATCATTCCGGGTTTAAATTCGGAGTGGAGATTTGTGAGGACCTTTGGGTTCCCAATCCTCCGGCAGTAGAAATGGCGCAAAGCGGTGCTGATATCATAGTAAATCTTTCCGCTACTGATGAGATAGCAGGTAAACATAAATATCTCCTTTCGCTCGTAGAACAGCAGTCAGCCCGTTGCCGCTGCGGATATGTCTATTCTTCCGCCGGCACCGGTGAATCCTCAACTGATCTCGCGTTTTCCGGAAACTGTATCATTGCGGAGAATGGAACTATTCTTTGCGAGTCGGAACGCTTCGTACTCTCCCCTCAGATGGAGATAGCCGATATTGACGTTGAGGCACTACGCACCGACCGTATACGTCATAACACATTCGGGCAACCGTTCAATTCAGGGAAGAGTCACTCTACATGTCATTCCAATTTCATTGATGAGGAAGATTGGACCGGTGAGCTTCACATCGACACATCTTCTGATCCTGTTAAAATGGAAGAGAATCCTTTCGAGCCCCTTAAATACCGATTTATCAACCCCACTCCCTTTGTTGAGAAAAATGAGGCGAGACTACGCGAACGGTGCGAGGAGATCTCTTCTATTCAGGCTTGGGGTCTTGCGCAGCGTCTGAGAGCCATTAATTGCTCCAAGGCTGTTATCGGTATTTCCGGAGGTCTTGACTCAACGCTCGCTCTGCTTGTCACTGTCAAGGCATTCGATATGCTCGGATTGGATAGAAAAGGGATTATCGGTATAACTATGCCCGGTTTCGGCACGACAAACCGTACTCATAATAACGCATGGAATCTCATGGAGGAACTTGGAGTGACACCCATGGAAATTCCTATAAACAAGGCTGTGCAGATACATTTTGAAGATATCGGTCAGAATCCGGAGAAACATGATGCCACTTATGAAAATTCGCAAGCACGCGAGAGGACACAGATCCTTATGGATATGGCTAATAAAACCGGTGGTATCGTGATAGGCACCGGTGACCTTTCGGAATTGGCATTGGGATGGTGTACTTACAACGGCGACCAGATGTCGATGTATGGCGTTAACGCCTCAATTCCAAAGACGCTCGTCCGTGACCTTGTGCGCGGCTATATGCTATCTGAAAACAATGAGAAAGTAAAAGCTACTCTTCAGGATATAATTGACACCCCTATCAGCCCGGAGCTCCTTCCTGCGGCTGCTGACGGAACTATAGCGCAGAAGACAGAAGATTTTGTGGGCCCTTACGAATTGCACGATTTCTTCCTTCATTCCATGCTCCGTCATTCTTTCTCTCCTACCAAAATCTTCAATCTCGCCTCTAAAGCTTTTGAGGGTGTTTATGACAAACCCACAATCAAGAAGTGGCTTGTCACATTCTATCGCCGTTTCTTCAGCCAGCAGTTCAAACGATCATGTATGCCTGACGGAGTAAAGGTCGGTTCGGTATGTCTCTCCCCCCGCGGCGACTGGCGTATGCCTTCGGATGCCTCTGCCGCGCTTTGGATTAATGAAGCGGAAGCGTTGGATTGTTAAATTTTTAAGAGCAGTTACTATGAAGGAGAGTCTTGATAAAGCTTTAGCTGTGCTCCGTGAAGGTGGAATAATTCTATATCCCACAGATACTGTATGGGGTATCGGATGTGATGCCACTAATCCCGAAGCGGTTGAAAAGATATTCAAATTGAAGCAGAGAGCTGATTCCAAAGCGATGCTGATGTTGGTTGGCTCCGAGGGGCAACTGCAGTCATACGTTCAGAATATTCCCGATGCAGCATGGCAGCTGCTCGACGCGGCGGTCAACCCTCTGACTATCATTTACGACAATCCCGTCAATATCGCCTCCAATCTTCTCGCAGAGGATGGCTCAGCCGGATTCCGTATCACAAAAGAGAAGTTTTCTTCATCTCTATGTCTGCGTCTACGTCATCCTTTAGTCTCTACCTCCGCCAATATCAGCGGACACCCCGCCCCCTCATCCTTTTCTAAGATTGACCCGGAGATTATAAACGGAGTGGATTATGTGGTGGAATATGGAAGAGAAGATTCTCCGGAGGCTCGCCCGAGCAATATCATAAAAGTTGGTAATGACTCGGTTATTAAAATCATAAGATAAACTGAATGGCTTATACTGAAAGGCATAATAAATTTACTGAGATGTGGCTTCGCTTCGTAATATGGCGCGAACACCACATCAATGAAAACCGATTCGTGGTCTTCCTTGCTCTGATAGTGGGAATTGTCTGCGGTTTTGCGGCGCAGCTTCTGAAATATCTTATCCATCTTGTGGCGCATGCTTTGACCTCCGGTTTTCAGACCACCTCCGCCAACTGGCTGTATCTGGTCTATCCCGTGATAGGTATCCTTATTGTCACACTTTTCTTAAAATATGTGGTAAAGGATAATATCTCTCATGGTGTGACCAAGGTGCTCTATGCCATTTCGCGCCGGAAATCACGCCTGAAAAAGAAGAATATGTACGCCTCCTTGGTGGCTTCTTCCATTACGATAGGATTTGGTGGTTCGGTCGGTGCAGAGGGTCCGATAGTCTTTACCGGCGCGGCGATCGGCTCCAATGTGGGTCAGGCATTCCGTCTCTCCCCGAAGGTGCTGATGATTCTTGTCGGTTGCGGAGCAGCAGCCGGTATCGCCGGTATCTTCCGCGCCCCTATTGCAGGAATGCTTTTCACCCTGGAGGTACTGATGATTGACCTGACAGGGCTTACAGTGATGCCTCTGCTAATTGCTTCTATCGCCGGCGCTACCGTGGCTTACGTCATGGAGGGGTATAATTCCGAGTTCTTCTTCGCTCAGAGCGAGCCCTTCTTCACTGATAGAATACCTTACACCATTCTCCTTGGAATTGTCTGCGGACTCGTCTCTCTCTATTTCACTAAGGTGATGTTCTGGATGGAGACAATTTTCTCCAAGATTCCGAATAAGTTTCTCAAGATTACAATAGGAGGCGTGATTCTCGCTTCCTTGATTTTCATTTTTCCTCCCCTTTATGGCGAGGGTTACGGCACGATCGAGAACCTTCTTGATGGGGATATAAATAAGGTAGTGGACGGCACTTTCTTTTATGTCGACCGTGGAGAGATTTGGTTTCTGACTCTCTTTATTACGGCGGTGATGCTCTTCAAAGCTTTCGCCACATCCGCGACAAATGGAGCAGGCGGAGTCGGTGGAACGTTTGCACCCTCCCTTTTTGTGGGTGCTCTCTGCGGCTTCCTTTTCGCCTACATCCTCAACAATCTGGATATAGGAATACACCTCTCACAGAAAAACTTCGCGTTGATTGGTATGGCGGGGGTGATGAGCGGCGTCATGCACGCTCCCCTTATGGCTATCTTCCTTACCGCCGAGATGACGGGAGGATATAATCTCTTCCTTCCTCTCCTGATTGTATCCCTCCTTGCCTATATGACTATCAAGATGTTTCTGCCTTATAGCATATATACCATGCGTCTTGCCCGGCAGGGCGACCTTCTCACCCATGAGAAGGATAAAGCCGTGCTGACGCTCCTGAAACTGGATAACGTTATTGAAAAAGACTTCAAATGCGTCCATCCCGAGATGAATCTGAAGGCGATGGTAAATACTATTTCCGTATGCAACCGTAATCTCTTCCCTGTAGTGGATGATGAAGGGATGCTTAAAGGAGTGGTCAACCTTGATGAAATAAGAAATATAATGTTCCGTCCGGATCTATATAAGAAGATGCACGTATCGCGATTTATGTCTTCTGTCCCTGCCACTATTGAATTGACTGATACAATGGAGAAAGTGATGGAGACATTCGACCGCACCAATGCCTGGAATCTTCCCGTGGTGGATAATGGCAGATATGTCGGGTTTGTTTCAAAATCAAAAATCTTCACCTCTTATCGAAGGGTGCTTAAGCATTTCACGGAGGATTGACATATGTCAAAGCGCCAAAAACTTTAAGGAAGACTAAAAGGAACATTTATTAATATACTTATCATGACAAAGAAAGATCTTAAAATAGTTTTTTTCGGTACTCCCGAATTTGCAGTAAAGAGCCTTGACGCCTTAGTGAATGACGGCTATAATGTTGCAGCTGTGGTCACAATGCCTGATAAGCAGGCAGGCCGTGGCAAAAAGATTATGCAAAGTGACGTTAAGAAGTACGCGGTAGAGCACAATCTCCCTTTGCTCCAGCCTGAAAAATTAAAAGATCCTGCATTTGTTGAAGCTCTGCGTGAGATTAATGCCGATCTTTTTATTGTCATCGCTTTCCGAATGTTGCCGGAGGTGGTGTGGACCATGCCGCATTTAGGCACTTTTAATCTGCATGGCTCGCTGCTCCCGAAATATCGTGGTGCCGCCCCTATAAACCGTGCTATTATGAACGGCGAGAAGGAGACCGGTATCACTACTTTCTTCCTAAAGCATGAGATTGACACCGGTGATATGATCGAACAGCGCAGGATTGATATCCTTCCCGAGGACAATGCCGGCACTATTCATGACAAGCTCATGGAGATTGGTGCGGAGTGTGTGTTGCACACTGTGGAATCCATCCTTGACGGTAGTCTTCAGACAGTTCCTCAGCCGGAGGGTGAATTTACTCCTGCCCCAAAGATTTTCAAGGAGGATTGCAGGATTGACTGGAATCAATCAGCTGAAAAAATTTTCAATCATGTCCGCGGTTTATCCCCTTATCCCGCTGCATGGTCAGTGATGGAAATGGAATCCGGGAAGGCATTGGACGTTAAGATTTTTGAAGTTAAACCAGCGGATGAGTTCAATATGCTTCAACCGGGTGAGGTAAAGGTCGAAGGGAAGAAACTCTTTGTCGGTTGCGGCGAAGGAGCTGTGGAGATTCTATCCTTACAGCCGGCAGGTAAGAAAAGAATGGAAGCAAGTGCCTTCCTTTTAGGATACTCCCCTCTTAGCTTTATTAATCTTTAAGCCTAAATATAATAAAAAAAGCTCAATACCAGCTTCTTTTACTGAGATATGAAAGATACCGATAATCTTTATTGTCGCATACTCCTTGATGTGCTTAGGGAGCATGGTGTGAAAGATATTGTGGCAAGTCCGGGCACACGTAACGCCCCCCTGCTTATCTCTTGTTCCTATAGAGAGGAATTCAAGACTCAGGTCATTTCCGATGAGAGGAATGCGGCATTTGTAGCTTTGGGATTGAGCGTGGTCTCTAAAAGACCCGTTGCTATCCTCTGCACCTCCGGCACTGCATTATATAATTATGCTCCAGCCGTAGCTGAGGCTTATTATCAGGGTGTCCCTTTGATAGTAATTACCGCAGATCGCCCTTCCCATTGGATAGACCAGAATGACTCGCAAACCCTTATTCAGCCCGGAGCGCTTGAGAAGATAGTAAAGAAATCTTTTGATATTCCTCTCCTCTCCCAATCAAAAGATATGGAATGGAGTATCAACCGTCTCGCTAATGAGGCAATGCTACTCGCATCCGACGGTCGCCCCGGTCCCGTGCATATCAATATACAGTTTGAAGCGCCGTTAAGCCGAACGTTAGAGCGAGACGACGAGTCGCCACGCATCGTTAGGAAAATTAATCCTGTCCCCTATTTCTCTCGTCATGTACTTGATCAACTGACTTCCCGACTGGAGGGTAAGAGAATATTGGTCGTGGCGGGCTTCATGCAGCCTAATGCTGACCTCAATAAATATTTAGGTCTGTTCTCCACGCTTCCCGGAGTAAAACTGCTTTGCGAGACTATCTCAAATCTACATCTCCCCGACAATCCATATGCTGTCGATACTATATTGGCAGGGCTCGACGATAGCGAGAAGAGAGAGTTAGCGCCGGATATAGTAATTTCCATCGGGGGTGCTCTTATCTCCGGAATGCTTAAGGACTTTTTGCGTACCTATTCCAAGGAAGTCTGGACTCTCGGTGATACTTATTTCGGTATCGATACTTTCAAGTCTCTATCTCTAAATATCGAAGTTGCTCCGGCTTTCTTCTTCAAGGCTCTCTTTCACACTCTGTCAGCCCGGTATAAGAAGTCTCCGGAGCTGAAAGCTCTTCCGGGAAGTTATATCCATAAATGGAATGAAGCAAGAGAGAGACAGTTGTCGATAAGAAAAAAGTTTGTAGAGGAATGTGAATGGTCCGAACTGAAGATCTTTAGCCGTATTTTACCCTCCATCCCCTCTGACTTCAATCTTTTCCTTTCTAATGGCACATCCGTACGGTATGGACAGTTATTTACCGAAAATATTCCACATGCTGTCTATTCCAACCGTGGAGTTTCGGGTATTGACGGCACAACTGCTACTGCCGCAGGATGCTCGATGGCTTATAAGGGTCGTACACTATTAATAACCGGAGATATGTCCTTTGCTTATGCTCCAGGCGTTTTAGGTCTCGAGGGATTACCGGCGGATTTTAAAATTATAGTCTTCAATAATAAAGGTGGTGGCATATTTCGATTCATCTCCCCTACCCGTTATATCGAGCACCGCGACCGTTACCTCTGCGCTGATCCTAAAGTGCCTGTCAAGGGATTGGCGGAAGCTTACGGATGGGAATATATCCTTGCTGACTCCGAGGAAAGCCTTGATTCCTCATTGGATCATTTCTTCTCATCTGATGAAAGAATAATAATGGAAGTCCGGGCTGACGAGGAATATTCCGCTTCTATCTTAAGAAAATATATGCGTCTTAACGGATTAAATGAATAAACAATACTGATAAATCATATAGACATGTTTGACTGGAAACCAATCAAGGAATATACCGATATTCTATTCGAGCAATTTGAGGGGATAGCTAAAATAACCATCAATCGCCCGAGAGTATATAATGCCTTTCGTCCTCTTACAAATCAGGAGATGCTTGACGCATTCGCTATCTGCCGCGAACGCCAGGATATAGGTGTCATCATTCTTACCGGTGCGGGCGATAAGGCATTCTGCAGCGGCGGCGATATCAATTTCAAGGGTGCGGGAGGATATGTAGGAGATGACGGTGTGCCCCGTCTGAATGTGCTTGAGCTTCATCATGCCATCCGCTCCATACCAAAACCGGTGATAGCGATGGTGAATGGCTACTCTATCGGCGGAGGAAATGTTTTGCAGGTAGTATGCGATCTCTCCATAGCTTCCGATAATGCGCGTTTCGGACAGACCGGTCCGAAAGTAGGAAGTTTTGATGCCGGATTCGGTTCTTCATATCTTGCCCGCTGCGTCGGGCAGAAAAAGGCTCGTGAGATATGGTTCCTCTGCAAACAGTACACTGCCGATGAAGCTCTCCGGATGGGTATGATCAATGAAGTAGTGCCCTTCGATAAACTGGAGGAGACAACAGTGGAATGGTGTCGCACTATTCTTAAACGTTCTCCGTTTGCTATACGAATGATTAAACGTGCCCTCAATGCAGAGCTTGATGGGCAACATGGCATTATGGAGTTTGCCGGAGATGCCACTCTTATGTATTATCTCATGGAGGAAGCGCAGGAGGGTAAGAATGCTTTCCTTGAGAAACGTGATCCGGATTTCGAGCAGTTCCCCAAATTCCCCTGATGATGCGTCTTCAATTTGCTCCCTATGTGCTCAAATTCAAGCAGCCTGCCGGCACATCACGCGGTGTGATGCTTGAAAAAATTACTGCGTTCCTGCGCATTTTTGATGAAAATAATCCCGACCATTTTGGAATTGGAGAGGCTGCAATTTTTGAAGGGCTTTCTCCAGAGGCTGATGAGAGGTATTTCTATAAGATGGTTGAGCTGGTGACTAATGTAAAGTTAGGGATTCCTACCGATCTGTCGCACTTCCCATCCATCCAGGCGGGTTTTGAGCAAGCCATATTGGATTACTCCTCCGGTTGTCGCGGCATTTACTTCGACTCTCCCTTCACCAGGGGGGAGAAAAGCATCACAATCAACGGTCTCGTATGGATGGGTGATTTTCAGGAAATGATGTCGCGCCTCGAAAGCAAACTGGAGGATGGCTTCAAGTGCATAAAAATCAAAATCGGAGCTATTGACTGGATTAAGGAGCTGGACCTCCTCCGCGCAATCCGCCAAAGATATGATGAGAATGTAGTAGAGATCCGTGTGGATGCTAATGGAGCTTTCTCCGAGGAGAACGTAATGCAGAAACTTGATCAGCTCGCTCCCTTTCGGATCCACTCCATTGAGCAACCCATTCGTCAGGGACAGCCGGATTTGCTCCGAAAAGTATGTGAAGATTCCCCCATCCCGATAGCTTTGGATGAAGAATTGATCGGGAAATTCACTATGGATGATAAGATCCGGTTATTAAACGATGTCACTCCTCATTATCTCGTTCTTAAACCATCGCTCATAGGTGGTTTCTCGGGAGCTGAGGAATGGATATCCTTGGCTACTGAGAGAAAGATCGGATGGTGGGTCACATCTGCGCTTGAGAGCAACATTGGATTGAATGCCTTGGCTCAATGGGTTGCGACTCTTGACAATAAGCTTCCCCAGGGATTAGGCACAGGAGGATTATTCACCAATAATTTCTTCTCACCTATTTACCTGGAGCAGGATCAGCTGAAATATAATCCTTACCAATCTTTAGACCGGTCTCAGTTAGCCGACCTGGATTGGAGAGACTGATTGTTTCAAGAAAAGAAGAAATAAAGCATGACATACGAAGAACTTCAATCGGAATGGGAAAGTGAATCGGATTTTATAAGCTGTCATACATCCGGCTCAACCGGTGTTCCCAAACATATTGAACTCCCCAAACGTCAAGTGAGGGCAAGTGCATTGCGCACTTGCTCTTTCTTCAATATTGATAAGGATTCTCACCTTCATTCCTGCATCTCCCCGGATTTTATCGGCGGGAAAATGATGATGATTCGATCTATCCTGTCGGGTGCAGAATTTACTTATGAGAAGCCATCAAACCGTCCCTTTTCCGATTATAGTGGAAAAGCCATAGATGTAGTATCCGTTGTCCCCTCTCAGATGCTCCATATCCTTGAGCACCCCGATCTTATCCCGGAAGTCAGGTGTTACCTGATCGGAGGAGCCCCTTTGCCACAGCAAATAAAAGAGCGGATATCAGCTGCCGGAATATCAGCCTACGAATCCTACGGCATGACTGAGACTGCATCTCACATCGCATTGCGGAAAGTTGACCCGGATAATAAATGGTTTCAGACTCTTGACGGTATCTCTGTCTCACTATCCCCCTCAGGCTGCTTGACAATCGAGATAGACGGCTGGCAAATCTTCCATACCAACGATGTGGCTGAAGTCCTTTCCCCAACTACTTTCCGAATCCTCGGACGGGCTGACAACGTAATTATTACCGGCGGAAAGAAGGTATTTCCCGAGGAAGTGGAGCATATTCTCAACCCTCTTTTATCCTCCCCTTTCTTTATTTCTTCTCTCCCGGATCTTAAATGGGGTCAGAAAATCGTTTTATCCACTACCGATACCACTCATTCAGATGCCTTCCTATTGGATATATGTCGCTCTGCTCTTCAGGGATACATGTGTCCGAAAGAGGTAATCCGGATTAACGAGATTCCCCTTACCTCCAACGGTAAAATTAAACGCCGGTAAGTATACCTTTCGCCTCTGAAGCTTTATATATCATATATTTTTATTTAAGATGTAGTAATTATATTTTTCTGTTTCAAAAAAATGTTATAAATTTGTGTTATAAAACAGTTTATACCTTTTTTTGAGGCATAACTAAACGATATTCACACCACATTGAGAAATTGCACACGCAATTTCTTCAGTATACTTCACTCCATATTTCTCCGTAAGGAGCCCTTTACTCATGTTAAGGAAAAGTAATTTAGAACAAGTTATCAGCGAAGATCTGGCGGAGCTCTGGAATGCCCTCCGTCCTGATGAAAAGCGTCTCATCACTGATAACTTCAAATATGAGAAATATAAGAAGAATCAGATAATCTACGCTGAAAACGACCAGCCGGAATATCTTTTCTGCCTCATTGAAGGGAAAGTAAAGATGTATAAAAGCGGTATCGGCGATCGCGTGCAGATTCTTCGTCTATATCGCCCTGTGCAATATTTCGGTTATCGCGCTTATTTTGCAGGTGAGCCTTACGTCTCTTCTGTCGCCGCCTTCGAGCCCTCGGTTCTCGGCGTTCTTCCGATGAAATTGGTTGACGAGATTATTCATAAGAATAATGATGTGGCAATGTTCTTCATCCATGATCTGTCGCGCAATCTCGGTGGCTCTGATACAAAAATCATCAACCTTACCCAGAAGCATATTCGCGGACGTCTCGCGGAGTCCCTTCTCCTTCTTGCCGATAATTACGGATATGAGGATGATGAGATGACCCTCAAGATATATATGAGCCGTGAGGATCTTGCAAATCTTTCTAATATGACCACCTCAAATGCTATCCGCACTCTCTCCTCTTTCGTAACTGACAAGCTGATTCTCGTGGATGGCAGACGAATTAAGATTATCAATGAACAGGGTCTGAGAAAGATATCAAAATTCGGATAATATATCAATATATTATTTTTACCTTTTAATTCGTTTCGGTTAATGTTTCCAAAACGAGATAAGGTAAAAGGTAAATAATAAGGAGCAGTCCTTTCGGGCTGCTCCTTATTATTTATTATTACGAAAAGTATTTAAATAGCCGAGCGGATGATACCTCTGCCGGAATTATTGATGAAATTTACAATCTCATCTCTATATGGCGATTCGGGAATCTTATCCATAACCAACTGAACGGCATTTGTGACGTTAAGGTCGCTCAGATAAATAATCTTATAGATATCACTGATCTGCTTGATTTCCTCCTCCGAGAAACCGTTGCGATGCAGACCGATTGAATTCAATCCCACGTATGAGATCGGTTCGCGGGCTGCCTTCACGAAGGGAGGGATATCCTTATTTACCAACGCGCCTCCCTGAAGCATGATGTTGCGTCCAAGATGACAGAACTGATGCACAAGCGAACCTCCGCCGATTACAGCGCAGTCATCTACCACAACCTCCCCGGCAAACTGCACGGCATTTGACACAATCACCCTGTTACCGATACGGCAGTCGTGAGCCACATGGACATACGCCATAAGGAGAGTGTTATCTCCTACGCGGGTCTCCCCTTTTGATGCAGTACCACGGTTGATAGTGGCACATTCGCGGATAGTAGTCCCATTTCCTACATAGGCATAAGTCTTCTCACCACGGAATTTAAGATCCTGCGGCACGGCAGAGATCACAGCTCCGGGGAAAATCGTGACATTGTCACCTATTCTCGCACCCGGAAAGATAGTGACATTCCCATAGATCTTCACATTATCGCCGATCTCCACATCCTCATGAATAATGGTGAAGTCGCCGATCTGCGCATTATTGCCAATCTTGGCATCAGGATTGATACTATATAGATTTGCCATCTCTCTTATTTATTTTTTATGATCTGAGCCATAAATTCTGCCTCACATACCACTTTCTCCCCTACGAAAGCATAACCTTTCACTACCGCGCAACCGCGACGTATCTCTGTTGTCAAGGCTACGCTGAGAAGGAGAGTATTTCCGGGCACAACTTTCTGACGGAATTTCACATTGTCTATCTTCAGGAAGTAGGTGGAATATTTCTCAGGCTCTTCAAGGAAGTTAAGCACGAGAACACCCGCCGCCTGCGCCATAGCCTCAACCTGAAGCACACCGGGCATGACAGGCTCCTGTGGGAAATGTCCCTGGAAGAAGGGCTCGTTGACTGTAACATTCTTCACAGCCACGCAATGCTTCTTATCAATCTCTATAATCTTATCGATGAGAAGGAAAGGATAACGGTGAGGAAGAAGCTGCTTGATTCCGTTGATGTCGATGATGGGTGTTAAGTTGGGATTATAGACCGGACTCTGAACATCATTATGCTTCACAGCCTTGCGTATCATGCGCGCGAACTTGTTATTGATAGTATGTCCCGGGCGGATAGCTACCACGCGACCCTTCAGAGGACGTCCTATCAGAGCGAGATCACCGATGATATCCATCAGTTTATGACGCGCAGGCTCATTATCCCATGTAAGAGGTTTGGGATTGATATAGCCGAGGTTGTCAATGTGAAGATGCGGCACCTTTACAATATCGCAGAGCTCATCTATCTTCTCCTGAGAAATCTTCTGGTCGTAGATCACGATAGCATTATCAAGATCCCCACCTTTTATAAGGTTATTCTCAAGAAGGGGATGAATCTCTCTTACGAATACGAATGTGCGAGCTGACGCCACCTCGTTTTTGAATTCGGAAAGATCATCAAGGATTGCAAACTGATTGGGAAGTACAGGAGAATTATATTCTACCATACACTCAACGCTGAAACCATCCTCCGGATAGACAGTGATGGTGGAGCCTGTCTCCTCATCCTTGAGTTGCAACTTCTCCTTCACGATGTAGAAGTCCTTGTCGGAATCCTGCTCCTTGAGACCCACCTCCTCTATCTTCTCTATATATGTTATGGCGCTCCCGTCAAGTATCGGAAGCTCGGGCCCGTTGACTTCAATCAGGCAGTTGTCAATACGTGAAGCGTAGAGAGCTGCCAAAGCATGCTCAACTGTGCTCACCACTACACCGTTCTTGCCAAGCACTGTGCCGCGGGTGGTATCCACAACATTTTCTGCCAATGCATCTATCACAGGCTCCCCTTCCAGATCCACTCTCTTGAATTTGTATCCGAAATTATCAGCGGCAGGCTTGAAAGTAGCCGTAATTTCCAGTCCGGAATGAAGACCCTTCCCGGATACTGTAAATTCTGAGTTAAGTGTCAACTGATTCATATCTGTATTTCTTTTATCAGACCCTGCTCCACGGTAAATGGTAACTCTCAGGATAAGGGTCAACTGTTTATATTCTTTATTTTAATTTTTCTTTTTTCCGAAGAGCTCCTCGAGACGCTTGATAAATACAAGATTCTTGGCAAACTGTCGCGCATCAACTGCCGGATATCCCATGAGCCTCTTTCCGGAGCCAACATTATTCGGAATACCGGACTGCGCCCCTATCTGATTCATGTCGCCGATGGAGATATGACCCGCAACACCGACCTGACCACCAATCATGTTATAATTACCAATCTTGGACGATCCGGCAAAACCTGCCTGAGAGGCTACTACATTGCATTTACCCATCTCGACGTTATGCGCCACCTGGATAAGGTTGTCAAGCTTGGTGCCGCTTCCTATACGGGTGCTTCCGAATGTAGCACGGTCCACAGTTGTATTCGCTCCGATTTCCACATCATCCTCTATCACGACATTGCCGATCTGAGGTATCTTTTCGTATGTGCCGTCAGGAAGAGGAGCAAACCCGAAACCATCAGCTCCAATCACCACTCCGGCATGCAGCTGACAACGATTGCCGATCACACATCCCTCATATATTTTCACTCCCGGACGAAGGATAGCGTCATCTCCGATTTTTACATTATCACCGACATATACCTGAGGATAGATTCTCACGTTCTTCCCGATCTTTACACCTTTGCCGATATATGCAAATGCGCCGATATATACATCCTCCCCGATTTCAGCGCCCTCGCTTATATAAGAGGGCTGCTCTATACCTTTGGGAGCCGGCTTCATCTTCTCTACCATCGTCAGGAGGTCTGCCAAGGATTTATAGGGATCCTCGACTTTGATAAGAGTAACATTCAATTCTTGATCCGGTACAAAATCCTTACGCACCAACACTGCCGAAGCGTCAGTCGAATAGATATGATGTGTGTATTTAGGATTAGCTAAAAATGTGATATCTCCTTTTCTTGCCTCCTCAATCTTGGCGAAACCGGAGATCTTTACATTCTCATCTCCCTCTATTTCTCCATTTACTATTGAGGCGATAACGGCGGGTGTCACTTCCATTCTATAATCTTTTTGGTGATTATTCCGCAAATTTAGCTTTTTTTATTCAATTCCCCAATTAAAGCGCTTTCTTTTTAAGGGTTGGAACATCAATTATACCTCTTTGCCATAGCTATCATACATTATTTATAAATATTAATGCAATAGCAATCACCTGCAATTCACTTTATTTCCCTATTTTTAAATATCTGACTCTTAATTAGATAGGGTAAATTATCACACACGTTAATTTTTCAAAATTTGAAACAATATTATTTTTATATTCAATGTTTTTTCATTAACTTTGTATTATACTTATAATAAGGAAGCGAAAGCTTCCAGAGTATTACATAGAAGGGCGTATACTCCCTTCATTTAATAGTTTTCCAAAACATTTTTAATGCGGCTCTTTATATGTCGCGGTTAAATCCCGTTTGTTTACTATCCTTACCAGGGATTTAAAGAATCAAATCGTAATATTGCATGAAACAGAGACATCTCCTTCCTTTTACAATTTCAGCTCTTATTGTTGGTGCCGCGGTTGTGTCTCCTTCCGATATAGCTGCCAAGAAAAAGAAAAAGGTTGACCTCGCCAAAATGGAGCTTTCCAAAACAGGTGGGGCAAACGATAGCACATCGTTCCGTAAGAAAATTAAAGACTGTAAAGTCAGCAAAGGTCTTTTTACATCATATCTGGATAAAAACGGGAAGCTCTATCTCGCTATTCCGGACTCAGCGCTTGATAAGCCCATGATGCTTGTCAACCGTGTCAACTCCCTCTCCCAGACTAATGACTGGGTCGCGGGTCAGGTCGTATCTTCACGCCTGATACGTTTCTCCCAAAAGGATAATCAGATTCTACTTACTCTTCCTCAGTCGGCAAACGTTGTCGATCCTAACGATCCTATTGCCGCTTCATTTGATCTTAATTTCGCCGAGCCTGTCCTTAAATCTTTCAAGATTGAGATGACGGCTGACGGGGCTCGATATATTGACGCCACTTCCTTCTTCGGCGGCAATGAGAAGGCTATTTCTCCTATAAAGGAATCAAACCCCCTTACCAAACTTCTCGGAGGCAAGGATGGAATTAAGGGTACATTCTATTCTGACGGCTCGGGCGTAATCTCCGCAAAGTCTTTTCCCGAAAATGTGGAGATAAAGAGCCGTCTGGCTTATACCACCCCTACCGCCACCAACCCCTATACCGTCACAATGTCACGCTCCATCGTGCGTCTTCCCGACGACCCGATGCCCATTCGTCTGCACGACAAGCGCGTGGGGTTCTTTTCTGAATATAAGAACCTTTATTCTTCCAAACTGGACGGCACAAAGACTTACGAAATCGTGAGTCGTCATCGTTTGCGTCCTAAAAAAGAGGATATGCAGCGTTATTTCGCCGGCGAACTTGTTGAGCCTGAGAAGAAAATCATCTTCTATGTTGATTCTGCTTTTCCGGAGAAATGGCGACCTGCTGTCAAGGAAGGTATAGAATACTGGAACAAGGCATTTGAAGCTGCGGGATTTAAAAATGCGGTCGAGGCGCGTGACTATCCTAAGGATGACCCGGATTTCGACCCGGATGATCTCCGCTATTCCTGCGTGCGCTACTGCGTCACACCCACTGCAAATGCAATGGGTCCATCTTATACTGATCCACGCACTGGTGAGATTCTTGGGGCTGATGTGATATGGTATCATAACATCCTTAACCTTGTGCATAACTGGCGCTTCACCCAGACCGGAGCTGTTGATCCGCGAGTAAGAAAGCCGGTGTTTGATGATGATGTGATGCACGAGTCGCTCACTTACGTTGCCGCCCATGAGATCGGACACTGTCTCGGTCTGATGCACAATATGGGGGCGTCTCATTCCTTTACCCTTGAGAATCTCCGCGATCCGAAATTTACTCAGAAGCATGGTACGACCCCTTCAATCATGGACTATGCCCGTAACAACTTCGTGGCTCAGCCCGGCGACCTTGAGCGCGGCGTGCGTCTGACTCCTCCCCCTGTCGGCGTATATGATATTTATGCTATCAACTGGGGCTATCGTCTCATTCCGGGTGCGGAAACTCCGGAAGCGGAGAAGCCGACTCTCAATAAATGGATTGCAGAAAAGGCGGGCGACCCGATGTATGAATTCGGCGCGCAGCAATTCCTTGGTCTTATAGACCCGACCGACCAGACAGAAGACCTCAGTAATGATCACATAAAAGCCGGAGATATGGCTATCTCCAACCTGAAGATTATCCTTGACAATTTTGAGGATTGGGCAGGCGAACCGGGAGAGGACTATGAACCGATGGCTGACAAATACAAGGCTCTATGTCAACAATATCTTCGCCATGTAGGCCATGTATATCCCTATATCGGTGGCGTGGAATTCAAGGAGATACGTCAGGGTGAAGGTAAAAACAAATCGCAGCGTAATTTTATCCCTAAAGCGAAGCAACGAGAGGCTATGAAGTGGCTTCTTGATCAGGCGCGTACCAATGACTGGCTTGTACCCGCCAAACTTACCGCCAAATTTGAAGAGCCATATCAGTGGCGCGACAAGATGCAGCGCAACGTGGCGGCATGTCTCCTCATAGCTACCAATCTCCAGCGTATCAAGGAGGGAGGCGAATATGATCCGAAGGTTAATTATACCCTCCCCGAATATATTGATGAGGCTTATAACGGTCTCTTCGACGCAACAATAAAAGGGAAAAAACTTGACTCTACGGAGAAGAATCTTCAGACAACGGCGATCGATGCAATGACTACCTACTCCGGTCTGAAACCGAAAGAGCAGAAATCTTCAAGCAAGAGTCTGAATAATCTTGATTATGCGGATTATTCTGTTATTGACGAGTATGCCGCTATGATGGCGGAATCTACTCTTCCGGACTTCCCTTGCGGTTTCGCCGGCTCTCATTCTTTCCTTGAAGGCAATGATGTGCTTGCTGACGGAGACACCTCTTTTTTCCGTATCCTCATCAATCAGAACGTGCTCCCTGCCAATGAGCTTCGTCCGATGATGACCTCTCTGCTTCGCAAGACTCTTAATCTCTACAAATCACGCCGTGCGACAGCTACTGATGCTTCCACACGCGATTTCTATGATTATCAGATTCTTTCAATCGAGAGAGTATTGAGCAACAAGCAATAGGCTTTTTATTTACCCTTAATACGCCTGAGACGGAGCTCTTCATCCATCTCAGGCATAATTAGAATTTTCCTGTATTTTAATGAGAACTTTCCTGACAAGTATAGCGATAATATCCGCTGCATATACAGCGGCAGCCGAGTCCACGCCGGTTACAGGTATAATTGTGGATGAAAAGGGTGAGCCCCTGATCGGCGTGACTGTCAAGGTGAATGGAGCTCCAATAGGAACCTCCACAGACTTGGACGGTAAATTTTCCATCATCTTGCCCAAAGCCAAGGGTGAGCTGACCTTCTCCTATGTAGGTTACTCTACTTTTACAAAGAAAGTAACTGACGGAGAGAACCTTGCCACAATCAAAATGGAACCGACTACGGGAAATCTTGATGAGGTGGTGGTGATCGGTTACGGTATAGCTAAGAAGAGCTCGCTCACTTCCTCCGTAGAGGTAATCAGCGGCGATGAGCTCACCAAGATTCCTGCGATGAATGTGGATCAGGCTCTTGCCGGAACTATGCCGGGCTTGGGAGTGATGAGCACATCGGGCGACCCCTCCTCGGGAAGCGAGGCAAAGATGGCTATTCGCGGTAACACTAACAATCCCTTGCTCGTCATTGATGGGGTGCCCCGTCTCGGGACAAACACAAGCGACGGCGAGATGCGTCTTTCCGATCTTAACCCTGATGATATCGAAAGTGTGTCTGTATTGAAAGATGCAGCAGCTGCGGCTGTTTATGGGGCGCGTGCCGCAAACGGTGTCATACTCGTCCAGACCAAGCGTGGCAAGGAGGGTGGCAAGGCAAGAGTCAATTTCCGCGGACAATTTAATGTCCAGGAAGCTACTTACCTCCCCAAATTCCTTGATTCCTACCGTTTTGCCGAGCTTTACAACCGTGCCGTCGAGGCATCCGAAAGTAACATCTATACCCCTTATGATCTTGACCTGATAGGCACTAACCCCAATCTCTATGGAAATGAAAACCTCCTTGATCACCTTGACAAATGGGGTCATTCCCAGAGGTATTCGCTCAGTGTATCAGGCGGCACAAAGGCTGTACGTTATTTTGTGTCCGGAGGATACACCAACAATAAGGGTCTCTATGCTAATGTGAGCCGCGACAGGTATAACTACGGCGTGAAATTGGATGCTGATATCTTTAAAGGAATGATGCTTCAGGTCGATCTTAACGGATCGGTTTCCAATAACAAGAACTCCTCCTATACTACTATTGATGCGGCTTACAGCTACTCCCCTCTTCAGGTGCTACGCTTTACCGACGGCAACCTCGCATCTATTGACGGCTCCAATCCTTTGATTAATGTGTACGGTCTTGGAGGATATAATAAGGTAAATACCGACTACCACACACTGAATGCCCAGTTGAGCTATGAGATTCCGGGGGTAAAGGGTTTAAAAGTATATCTTAAAGGCACTCTTGACCTGAATCATCAGAATACGCAGAAATATAGCAAACCCGTGCCTCTCTATATTTGGGATGATGAGACCGGTACCTCTTCTGTTGATCCCAAGACTGTCTATCCCTCTTCCAAAATCAAAATGGAGGACCGCTGGCAGAAGGTAAATAACAAATTGATAGAGGTTGGAGTAAATTACAACCGCACTTTTGCCGATAAGCATGAAGTGACCGGACTTTTGGTAGCAAACTATCAGGATTATAATAATAAATACCTGAATGGTGTAAATAACGACCTTCCCGGTGAATATCCCGAGATTATCGGTAACACCTCTACCGGAACAATCAACGGCTCGGAATATTATAGCCAGCGTGCCTCAGTAGTGGGTCGTGCGACTTATGGATATGATTCCCGCTATTTCGGCGAGTTCTCATTCCGTGTGGATGGTTCGACACGTTTTGCACCCGGTCACCGCTGGGGCTTCTTCCCGACCCTTTCCGGATCTTGGGTGATCAGCAACGAGGAGTGGTTTAGAAATATTTCTCCCAATGTCCTTTCTTTTGCAAAGTTCCGTCTGTCTGCCGGAATCTTGGGAGATGACGGCGCAGTAGGCGATTACAGCTATCTTAAGCAGTATATCTTCTCACCAACCAACGGCTATCCTATCGGCGGCAATTTCGCACCGGGCATCATAACAGCGTCAGGTTCTGTGCCTAACGAAAACTTACAGTGGGGCAAATCAAAAGACTGGAACATTGGTCTGGACCTCGGCTTCTGGAACAACCGTATAAACCTTTCGGCTGAGTTTTATCAGCGCTTCCGTACCAATATGATTACCGGTGCGCCGGCTTACCTCTTCCCCCCATCCGTAGGAACAGGAGGATCAGTGCCAAGCATAAATATCGGTAAGATACGCTATCAGGGTTTTGACTTCTCTATCAAGCATCTTAATACGATCGGAGATTTCAAATATTCTGTCGGTTTCAATATCGCCCTCTCAGGCAATAAGGTATTGGATTATGGTGATGAGTCGGCCAACGTCCCCGGACTGCGCCGCAAAGGTAAAGCAAATCTTGTATGGTCGCTATATCAGGCTGACGGCCTTTTCCAAAGCTACGAGGAGATTGCGGCATGGCCTGTAGATCAGGATGGCATGGGTAACGCTACCCTTGCGCCCGGTGATATCAAATATATTGATACGGATGGTAACGGAGTGCTCTCTTCAAACGACCGTGTCTATGTAAAGAATGCTTCAATGCCTGACGTCCACTACGGTATCTCGCTATCGGCTCAGTGGAAGGGTATATATATGAATGCTCAGTTCCAAGGGGTATCAGGATATAACCAGCAGATCAACGAGCTTTACACTCTTGAAAATCGTTCTCTACAACGTTTCCAGGATTATCATTACTATAATTCATGGACTCCGGAGAACCCCGGCGCTGAATATCCTCGCATAAAATTTTCATCCACAAGCGATAACAACCGTCTCCCCTCGACTTTCTGGGTTAAGGAATGTAGCTTCCTTCGTCTGAAAGCGCTTACAATCGGTTATCGTTTCCCCTCGAAGATGCTCCGTAGAGCGAAAATCTCCAATCTTGATATCGCTCTCCAGGGTGGCAATCTCTTTACCATCTCCTCTCTCCATAATATGGATCCCGAGTCATTGCGCGGCTATCCTCTCTCTCGTTCATATGGTGTTTCCCTTAACTTTGGCTTCTGATGAAATTTAAGACATTACGATATATTGTGCCGTTGGCTATAGCGGCAATCGGGCTCTCTTCGTGTAATTCGATGTTCCGCGAGGAGCCCTACGACAAGCTCCCCTCCACTGTGATATGGGGTGACGAGCATTTGCTTGATGAGTACGTTCTCCCTTGGTATCGAAATATGGATCCGGGGTTCTATACCTTTGTGACTACGATCATGAAGGGCCTCGGTTCGGAATATGAGCCTTGGTATACCGACCAGCTGACTGTGGGTCGCTCCGAATGGTATTCCGGCGACTACGGAAATATCCTTAAGAGCATGCAGCAGGATATCACTACTCGTGCACGCACGGAGTGGTTCAACTGCTATACTCAGATCAATTCCATCAATACTCTTCTTCAGAATCAGGACCAGTTGCCGGCAAGTGTCCGAAACCGTGTGCTCGGAGAGGCGCATTTCTTCCGTGCCTGGTATTATTACACTATGCTTCGCCGTTTTGGTGGCGTAATGATTCTTACCCGCACATACGACCCGTTGGTGGATGATGTGAAATTCCCCCGTGCCACTTACGAAGAGATGGTGAAGTTTATTTGTGATGAAGCTGAGGAGGCGGCTAATCTTCTTCCCGTTTCAAACACAGATGGTGCTGTCGGACGCCCTACAAAGGGAGTTTGCTATATGCTGAAGGCCAAGACATACTTCTGGGTAGCCGGAGAGCATTTCCAGAATCAGGAGAAAGGATGGCACGGTTTCCCGGACAACCGCTCTATCGCCATGCTTGATAAAGCGGCTGAGGAGTATGACCGTGTGATTGCAACCGGTCAGTATGACCTTATTCCCATCAATGGAAATACACGCGATGAGGTTGTGGCGGAATATCGTAATATCTTCCTTACCAAGAATTCACGCGAATCCATCTGGGAGGTGCAGCATGCAAATGACGGTAACTTCTCAAATTCCAACGGTCATAAATTGGACCGTGAGGCAGCGGCGCCCTCTTTCGGCGGTACTGTTGCAGCATACAACCCCACACAGAATCATGTGGATGAATACCGCATGGAGAATGGCAAACGCATCAATGAGAGCGGATCCGGATATGACAAGAAGAATCCTTACGAGAATCGTGACTGGCGTTTCTATGCCAACATCCTTTACGATGGAGCAAAATGGAAGGGTCATGTGATGGATCTTCATTACACGGTTGTGGATGGAAAGGAAGTGCCGGGAGAAGACCTTACCAAGTATGGCACGTCAACTAATGCCGCCGTGAGTCGTACAGGATATTACATGGCGAAATTCCTTAACGAGAATCAGGCTATAAATACTGATGAAACCTATGGAAGTTCACAGAATTGTATCCTATGGCGTTTTGCAGAGCTTCTTCTTGATTATGCTGAGATTGACTTTAAAAAGGGACGCATCGGTGCTGCCTTGGAGAAGGTCAATACTATCCGCCGTCGTGTTAAGATGCCCGCTCTCAGCTCTCTCACATGGGAGGATCTGATGAACGAGCGTCGTGTGGAGCTTGCATTCGAGAAAACCTCTTACTGGGATCTTCTCCGCTGGAATATTGCCGAAACCTACATGACCGGAAGCACTAATCCGCTCTTCGGAGTGAAGATTGTGGAGAAAGCCAATGGAACTCGCACCATCACTAATCCGGTTGTCAACGGACGTAATACAGTGGTGCGATACTTCCGTGCGATCCAGTATTACTATCCTCTTGACTGGGACGATGTCCGCTATCATGGACTGGAGCAGAACCCCGGCTGGATTGAGATGTAACGGTTTCTATTGACTGAGATGTAACATTCACCTTTTAATGGTTAAATAATATGAAAAAAGCGTTACTTTGTTTTGCTGCCATGGCAGCTGCTTGCGCTATGAATGCGCAGGACGTGTACAACTACTTCGATCCCGCAGATTGTGATGCGGATGGTTGGTTATGGTTTGACACTCAGGAGAAGATCGACAAGTATGTCGGTTTCCAGGGTTTGGGTGCCAATCCCAAGATCATGCTTCTCTCGGCTACATTCGAGAATGATGACATGGAATATGACGAGCCTTTCGCTGATCCTGATATCCAGGGTTACAACCTTGAGGGTGTAGAAGGTGGCGAAGGTTCTTGGACCGGTGCTATCTCTCTTTGTGGAGCAAGCACGACTTATGGCTCTGATGCTCCTAACGGCGGCGGCTTCATGCTTCATCTCCCAAGCTGTGCGGAGTTTGATCTCAAACTCTCCACTGAGTCTTCTTATATGTGTCTCGGTCTCAGAGGCGGTGCAGGAGAAATCGAGGATGTGGATGCGCAGGTGATCCAGACTTATCTCCGCATGGGTATCTTCCTTCAAAAGCAGCTCACTAACAAACAGCAGTTCACATGGGAGAACATTCAGGATGTAAAGAATGAAGCTCTTGACAATCTTCATCTTCAGTCTGAGAGCCCCGTTACTGCAATCGTCCGTAACAACATGAAGGCTCCTCTTCTCGTGCAGGCAATCAAAGTCATGACATATAATGACCTTTCAGGTATCGAGTCAGTTGAAGCTGATGAGAATGCTCCTGTAGAGTTCTATAATCTTCAGGGCATGAAAGTGAGCGGTGATGATGCAGGTATCTATATCCGTCGTCAGGGCTCTAAGACTTCTAAAGTAATCGTTAAATGAAAAAATCACTGCTTTTAGCGGTAGCTCTCACGACAGGCTCGGCTCTCTTTGCCGAGCCTGTTAAGCTTACCAATGTGGTATGTTTCGTGAATTTCTCCGACCAGCCCTCTCAATGGTATCATGGAGAGGATAATGCGGACTCCCCTTCGTATGATTGGTATGAATCCTTCTTCAATTCCCGTGAAGAGGGCGTAAACTCCGTCCGGAATTATTTCAACACGATGAGTTACGGACGAGCAGATTGGGAGTCACAGATAATAAAAGTGGAATATACCGATGCTCACCCTCGGAGCTATTATCTTGCCAAATCGGAATCAAATCCGGAGGGTTACGATGAATATACCCTTCTCCTTAATACACGAATTAAATTATTGGTGCAGGATATATGCAGTGAGATAGATGCTCTTTTACCTGATGACATAAACCTTGATGGGAATAATGATGGAGAGGTCGATAACCTTACCATAGTATTCAACGGATCGTCTGATATTTCCTCTTCAAGGATGCTTTGGCCTCAGAATTTCCGGATAAATAACGGCTGGGCATCTGATCTTAAAATTCTCCTTAAAAATAAAAGAATCGGGAATGTCCTGCAGGTTTTTGACCACTATAATGGGTATAAGTCTTTGGATGGGATTGAACTGAATACAGGAGTCGTGTGTCATGAAATGATGCATACTCTTGATGCCTACGACCTATATACTTCTAAGAACAGCCCGCAGATTGATCCGGTAAATGTCTGGGATCTGATGAGCGATAATCAGAAAGTGCCGCAAAGCGTCACTGCCTATATCCGTAACCGATACTCAAAAAACTTTGGGGAATGGATTAGGGATGATGAGATAAAAGAGCTTACGGAGGATGGAGTATATGAGCTGAATCCTCTGAATTCTCCTTCTCCGGAAAATGTGGTATATAAAATATACCCTGACAAGGATAAGAAGGAGTATTTTATGATTGAATATCGTGACCGCGCGGATATTTGGGATAAGACTCTTCCACCGGGAGGTATAATTGTGTACCGTGTCAATCCTACTGTGAAAGGTAATCTGGGGGCGAAACAGGAGGTGTATATCTTCCGCCCCGGAGGGTCACAGAGCAAACCGGGAAAAATCCGACAGGCAGCGTTAGGATCTGAGACAAACAGATTCGGTTTCGGCACTGAAGATGATGAAGATTATCCATTCTACAGCGATGGAACAAGAGCCGGATTCTCTATATCGGAAGTGACGCCCAAAGATGGAGCCATCTCATTTAAATTCTCAATGAATAACTCATCAGCTATAGATGAGATAGAGAGAGACAATGGGCTGACCGGGCTTGACAGAGCCGAACTTGATGCTAAAATACGTAGCGGAGAGGTCACTGTCTATAATCTACAGGGTCAACGTCTTCGCGCCCTCCCCTCTTCCCCCGGAGTTTATATTCTCAATGGGAAGAAGATATATCTCTGACATATATTCCTATTATTTGTATATGCCCCGTCAAATTTTGTTGTAGTTAACCATAAAACAAGAGCCAATCATTGGATTGGCTCTTGTTTTACAACATAATTTGCGTTTGTTAGACTAAATTTTGTTATATTTGCACAGAATAAGCAAGTATTTAAAATTAGGCTGTTGAAATTGCGGAATCAATCGCTCAATAATTTCTAATACTTACCTATCAACTTTGAATCTAAACTAATTAACATAAATTACAAAGTACAATGGAAATTTCCCATATCGAACACATCGGTATCGCTGTCCCCAATCTTGAGGAAGCTATCAAGTATTACGAGACTGTTCTCGGTCTCAAATGCTACAAGAAAGAGGTAGTTGAGGATCAGAAAGTCACTACTGCTTTCTTCAAGGTAGGCGATACAAAGATCGAGCTTCTCGAGGCAACTTCCCCCGATAGCACTATCGCTAAATTCATCGAGAAGAACGGTGGTCGCGGTGGTATGCACCACATGGCTTTCGCTGTTGAAGATGGCGTGGCTGAGGCTCTCGCCGAGGCAGAGGAAAAGGGTATCAAACTCATTGACAAGGCTCCCCGTAAAGGCGCTGACGGCTTGCAGATCGCATTCCTCCACCCCAAATCAACCGAGGCTGTACTCACAGAACTTTGTGAAGATCCCGCAAAAAAGTAAATCAATTTTTTCTATCTAACCCGCATTAAAATGAGCAAGCAAGAAGAAAAAATCAACGAGCTTATTGAGAAAAGAAATATCGCACGCCTCGGTGGCGGCGAAAAAGCTATCATCAAGCAGCATGAGCGCGGTAAATATACCGCCCGCGAGCGTATCGCTATTCTCCTTGATGAGGGTTCTTTTGAAGAGCTCGATATGTTTGTAACACACCGTTGCACCAACTTCGGCATGGAGAAAAAACAGCCCCTCGGTGATGGAGTTGTTACCGGTTTCGGTACTATCGACGGTCGTCTGGTATATGTTTTCGCACAGGACTTCACCGTTCTCGGAGGTTCGCTCTCTGAGACAATGGCACAGAAGATCTGCAAGGTAATGGATATGGCTATGAAGATGGGCGCACCCTGTATCGGTCTTAATGACTCCGGCGGTGCCCGTATTCAGGAGGGTATCAATGCTCTCGGCGGTTACGCAGAGATCTTCCAGCGTAATATTCTTGCATCCGGTGTTATCCCCCAGATTTCAGCTATCCTCGGTCCTTGTGCCGGTGGCGCTGTATATAGCCCTGCCCTCACCGACTTCACAATCATGACCAAGGGTCTCTCTTATATGTTCCTTACCGGTCCTACAGTAGTGAAGACCGTTACAGGTGAGGATGTGACTCAGGAGCAGCTCGGTGGAGCATCCGTTCATGCTTCAAAGAGCGGTGTGACTCATTTCGCTACAGAGTCTGAGGATGAAGCTCTCGCGCTTATCCGCAAGCTTATCAGCTATATTCCCCAAAACAACCTTGAGGAGACTCCCCTCGTGGAGTGCAAGGATCCTATCGATCGTCTTGAGGATAAACTCAACGATATCGTGCCTGATAATCCCAAGAAATCATACGATATGTATGAAGTGATCGGGGCTATCGTGGATGACAGCGAGTTTCTTGAGGTGCAGAAGGATTTTGCAAAGAATATCATCGTTGGCTTTGCCCGCATGAACGGTCAGGCTGTCGGTGTGGTAGCCAATCAGCCCAAGGTGCTTGCCGGTGTGCTTGACTCCAACGCATCACGCAAGGCTGCACGTTTCGTTCGCTTCTGCGACTGCTTCAATATTCCTCTCGTTACACTGGTTGACGTGCCCGGATTCCTTCCCGGAACAGGTCAGGAATATAACGGCGTGATCCTTCACGGTGCGAAACTCCTTTACGCATATGGCGAGGCTACCGTTCCTAAGGTTACAGTTACTCTCCGCAAGAGCTACGGCGGTTCTCACATCGTGATGAGCTGTAAGCAGCTCCGCGGCGATGTCAACTATGCATGGCCCTCATCTGAGATTGCCGTTATGGGTGCTGAAGGTGCAGTTGGTGTGCTTTATGCCAAGGAGGCTAAGACTCACGAGAATCCCGCTCAGTTCAAGCTTGAGAAAGAGGAGGAATACCGTAATCTCTTTGCCAATCCCTATCAGGCTGCGAAGTTCGGTTATATCGATGATATCATCGAGCCCCGCAACACCCGTTTCCGTGTGATCAAGGCTCTCAACATGCTTGCCACAAAGAAGCAGGTGAATCCCGCTAAGAAGCACGGTAATATCCCTCTGTAATAATATTAAAGTCGATAAGATGTTGAAAAAAACATTTTTGGCTACCGCTCTATGTGCATCGTTGTTCGTTACGGCTCCTGCCGCAACGGCAGCGATGTCGGCAGAGCCGCAGCAAGATACAGTGGTCGCTGTTCAGGGCGAACAGACTGAAGTGACCGGCAACTGGGTGAACAGCACTGAGACCAATACTATTCAGGAGAGCAAGATCGCCCGTAAGATGACTCAGGCAGAGAAAGCTAAGAATGCGGCTGAGAATGACAGCGCAGGCGGCGCTATCACAATCATCGCCATGTGTATCGTGATAGGCGCGCTCGTGGTGCTTTCCATCCTCTTCCTTATCTTCGGAAAGATTTCTGCAAGTGCTCATACCCGCAAGAAGAAAGAGGCTCACGGTGTGGATGACACCACCGCCGAGGAGCATCATGATGAGAATGACTCCGGCGAGGTGATCGCTGCTATCGCCATGGCGCTTGCCGAGCATTTCGGACAGGGTCACGACATGGAGGATACCATCCTTACCATCAAGCGCATGAGAAAGGCGTATTCTCCCTGGAATTCTAAAATCTATAACTTACGTCAGCTCCCGGATCGCGGCGCAGCCGTGGCTTCTGTGAGAAGACCTTTAAAACGTTCTGTAAAGTAATTTCATTTTATCATGAAAGAATATAAATATAAGATTAACGGTCTTAAATTCACTGTCAATGTCGGCGACGTGATCGACAATGAGGTAAAAGTTGAAGTGAATGGCGTGCCCTACAAGGTAGAGCTCGATAAGGCTGCTCCTCAGAAGCCAGCCCTCTCTCAGAGCGGCAAGACTGCCGGTATCTCCGGCGCTGTCACTTCAAGCACTCCCGCTCCCAAGCCTGCGGCGGCTTCTGCTGCTTCAACTGTGAAGGCTCCCCTCCCCGGCACAATCTTATCTCTCTCTGTTAATGTGGGCGATACAGTTAAAGCCGGCGACACTGTGTGTGTGCTTGAAGCTATGAAGATGGAAAATGATGTCAAGACCTCTCATGGTGGTACTGTCAAGAAGATTCTCGTAAATGTAGGCGATGCTGTCCTCGAGGGAACCGATATCATGATTATTGAATAAACCTCGCTCCCTACTTTACCTTAGAAACTACCTACCATGCTTTTCAATTTAATTTGTAATTACTCGTTTGGCGAGTTTATGCGTCAGACTGTTGATTCATTCTGGCAGTTCACCGGGTTCTATAACTGCGAATGGACTAATCTGGTGATGTTGGCTGTCGGATGCTTCTTCGTATGGCTCGCCATAAAGAAGAATTTCGAACCCCTTCTTCTCGTGCCTATCGGCTTCGGTATGCTTATCGGTAACATCCCCTTCCAGGAGGGAATGGAAATCGGTATATATGAGCCTGGGTCTGTGCTGAATATCCTCTATAACGGTGTGGAGAAAGGTTGGTATCCCCCCTTGATCTTCCTCGGTATCGGTGCGATGACTGACTTTTCGGCTCTTCTTGCCAATCCTAAACTGATGATTATCGGAGCTTGCGCGCAGTTCGGTATCTTCGGAGCTTATATGCTCTCTCTCCTCTGCGGCTTCGATCCTCTTTCAGCCGGATGTGTGGCTATCATCGGCGGCGCGGATGGTCCGACCGCTATCTTCACCACATCCAAGCTTAATCCGGATCTCTTGGGAGCTGTGGCAGTATCCGCTTACTCATATATGGCTCTTATCCCCCTTATCCAGCCTCCTATCATGAGGATGCTGACTTCCAAGGAGGAGCGTCTTATCAAGATGAAACCCGCTCGCGTCGTGAGCCAGAATGAGAAGATTCTCTTCCCCATCGTGGGAGTGGTGCTGACCTGCTTTGTAGTGCCTTCCGGTATTCCATTGCTCGGTATGCTCTTCTTCGGTAATCTTCTTCGTGAGAGCGGCGTTACAACACGTCTCGCCAAGACTGCAAGCAATGCAATGACCGATATAATCACTATCCTTCTCGGTCTGACAGTCGGAGCTTCCACTCAGGCTGACAAGTTCCTTAATCTTGATACTCTCAAGATATTCGGACTCGGATTCGTGGCATTCATCATCGCATCCTGTGCCGGTGTGCTCTCCGTGAAGATTTTCAACCTCTTCCTTAAGAAGGATAAGAGAATCAATCCTCTTATCGGTAATGCCGGCGTGAGCGCAGTGCCTATGGCAGCGCGTATATCCAACAACCTCGGACTCGAGTATGACCCCTCTAACTATCTTTTGATGCATGCTATGGGTCCCAACGTTGCAGGTGTAATCGGTTCGGCAGTTGCCGCAGGTGTGCTTCTCAGCTTCCTCGGATAATCAAATTCTTCATTTCTTCATTAATAGGCTCGTCCTTCCATCTGATGGGAGGACGAGTTTTTTTATAAATAATTTGTATATTTTCTTGATATGAGCAAACCTTATCACCGTAAGGAATGTTATATAGTCAGAAATATGGACCTCTTAGGGTTTGATATGGATCAGAAAAACACTCTCCCTCCTCTCCTTCACACTAAATTTCCTCCCCTTCTCCTCCACAATCTCCTCAATTTTATACCGAAAACACAACGTCCACTTTTACCTTAAGACTGACTAAAAGGAATGATTACTGACGAAGTAATAAAAGAAATATATAAGACTTACGATAAGCCCCATAAGCATCGTGAGGAATTACAGCTTGAATATTTTATTGATCTGTTAGGTGATTTCCATAAGATCCGCATGATTGATGATGACGAGCTCATAGTTGAAAACCTGGAAGAGTTCAATCCTTTCCGCCGGTTCCTTATCAGAGGTCTGCATGGAATTATTGAATTTGACAGATATGTGGCTTTCATATTTCAAGGACATATTCTTTTCTTTGGCAAAGAAGAACCGACTCTGCAGGTCCACATGCGTCCGGAAAAGAAAAAACGCTCTCTCTGGGATTCAATTTTCGGAGGAAATGATGAGGAATAACCCATCCCAATTACATGAAACCGGGATGCTCCTCTTTGTTTGAGCCGGGACTTATCCGATAGAATTAAATTGAAATTACTTTATAAAAAAATCAGTCCGGAGAATATTCTCCGGACTGATTTTTTATCTTTTCGATTTGATTTATATTGATTACATTTCCATCTCGCTGAAGCCCTCGGAAAGCTCCTCATCATTGAAATCATCGGCAGAATACATCTCTATATCATCAAAGTCTTCTACCTTCTTCTGAGCAGCCAAATCCACCTTCTTTTCAAACGCATCCAGATCCACCGACTGCTTGGGCGCCTTGCCTCGCTTCATTGTACACAAAGGATCTGTAAGACGGCGGTTAGGGATAATCTCCTTCAGCTCCATGAAGAATGAACGTTGGGTTAAATAATCATATTCAAAGATTAATTTTTGACCTTCCTCTTCTATAAGTTCACTTAGCGGTGTGTCCTCCATGAGCCAGAGATCTGTATCGCTTGATGATGTGCCCATGTCTTCAAGTGTGATTTCCTCCTCACGGTTCCACTCTTCATCACATAGAAAGAATGAATCAAGCTCATCCTTTGTATAGTCTACACTCTCGAGAATGGCATTACGGAACTGCAAGAATGTGTTTTCCGAATCAATTTCAATTTCTCGCGAGAAGTTATTCACTTCATCGCTGACCAATTTGAATCTGTATACCATATTACTATAAATAGTTATTCTTTTTCCATTGCGAATTTAATTCATTTATACCTATTATTCAAATAAAAACTCTATTAATTTCGGGAGGATATTTCCCTTTTACTATTATTTTTCTATAATTTCAGAATAGAGAAAAAAAAGAGAGTAGCAACTATCCAAAGATGATAATTGCTACCCCTGAATTTTTATTTTACGCTTACGATATAAGCTCTGAAAGATTCTTATTTCTTCAAGAGATCATACTTCTTGAAAACCTTCTCGATTGCCTCCAGCGAACGTGTCACCTGGTCTTTTGTGTGGGTTGCCATCAATGAATAGCGAATCAAAGTATCATGTGGCGCAACGGCGGGAGTGACAACAGGATTCACAAATACACCCTCGTCAAGAAGGTCGCGGGTCACATGGAAAGTCTTGTAGTCATCACGGATGAAGAGAGGGATAATCGGAGTGGAAGTGTTACCGATTTCACACCCCATCTCGCGGAATGAGTCAAGCGCATAGTTGGTGATTGCCCAGAGATGTTCCTGACGCTCGGGCTCGGCAAGCATGATATCCATTGCCGCGCTCGCTGCAGCTGTTGCTGCAGGCGTGATAGAGGCGGTGAAGATATAAGAACGTGAGTGATGACGGAGGAAGTTGGTCACTACCTTATCAGTAGCGATAAATCCACCTAATGAAGCGAACGACTTGGAGAATGTACCCATGATCAAGTCAACATCGTCTGTTACGCCGAAGTGATTACATGTGCCACGACCCCCTTCGCCGAACACGCCGATACCGTGAGCCTCATCCACCATCAAAGTGGCGTTATACTGTTTGGCGAGACGCACCATTTCGGGGAGATTCGCTACATCGCCCTCCATTGAGAAGACACCGTCTGTAACGATCAGCTTCACTTTATCCGGATCGCACTTCTTGAGCTGTGCCTCAAGAGAAGCCATGTCGTTATGCTTATACTTCAGATAATTGGAAAAGGAGAGACGTCGACCCTCGATAATGGAAGCATGATCCTGCTCATCAAGTATGATGTAATCTTCACGACCTGTAAGAGCGGATACAACACCGAGATTTACACCAAAACCGGTGGAATAAAGCATCGCATCCTCTTTCCCTACATAGTCGGCAATCTTGGCTTCAAATTCTTTATGAATATCCAGTGTGCCGTTTAGGAACGGAGAGCCGGCCATACCGGTGCCATATTTCTTTGTTGCTTCTACTGCAGCCTCAATTACCTTAGGATGATTTGTAAGTCCCATGTAGGAATTTGAACCGAACATAAGAACTTTTTTGCCGTTCATCGTCACCTCTGTATTCTGCTCGCTTGAAATGGGGCGGAAATAAGGATAAATCCCGGCGGCTTTGGCACGCTGCGGAGCATCGTATGCCGATAACTTAGTCTGTAAGGGCTTCATTATTGCTTCTATTTTCTTGCTTGAAGTGAAGAGCCGCTCCCTCAGATTACTCCTTTATATAGCATTTTAGGGAGATTTTGTTCGGATTCACTCTACTGTGATAGATTTTATTAGGCTACAAAGGTAACAATTTTTAATTAATTTTACATATTTTGGAGAATTTTTTTACTGCTTATTAATCCTTCTCTTTCCTTATTCTTCATAAAATCACATTTTGGCTCACCTTTTTCTTCTCCTTTATGTATATGAACATACAGATATGTTTAAGAACATACGGAAGAAATTTGTGCTTAGGAAAATAAGTAATAATTTTGTAATTGACAAAATATTGGCTACTAAATAGCCGCTTGTTCTATTGGTAAGGTTGTCGGCATGAATGGATATTTTCTTTTGTAAAATCTCTGCCGGGACCACCTTACTTAATTATATTATGTGTTTTTCAATGAAAAAGATTTTACTTTCTTTGTTGACTTTATCCTGCTCCCTGCTCTCTTTCGCAGATGGTCAGAATGCAAGGATTTCGTCAACACCCTCCCCTGCCGTTTCGAATAAACCGCTGGAGGTAACTATCACTACCGGTGACCTCGGGTCGACTGTGTATTGCTATTCCTGGGTAGAGAATACCGGCGATGTTTCCCTTACTCCTTCCTGGGGATGGGATGATGTGAATACATCTGACTTCCGGATGTCAGGCTCAGGAGGGACTTATACTTTCAAAATCTCGGATATCAAGGCTTTTTACGGTTTAACTGATGATCAACTTGCTAATCTGAAGAAAATCGGTTTTATCGCCAAAACTTCTTTCGGCAATCAGACTCAGGATCTCTTCATTGATGTGGTGCAAGGTCGCCGCGATGCTTACTCCGGAGGTGAAGGCTCACTAAATGACCCTTTTATTATTAAGACTGCAAATGATCTGAAAATGCTGGCTGCTACATCTTCCGATTGGAGTGCAGGAAATTATTTCCGAATGGAGGATGATATTGATGCATCCGGACTGACCTCTTCCATAGGCTCTGCCTCTGCTCCATTTGCAGCTTCTTTTGATGGCAACGGTCATGCTGTCTTAAATCTCTCCCTTTCAGGTAATGCACTGGGTATGCCTACCGGTCTTTTTGCTGTGATCAATGGGGGCGAAGTGAAGAATCTCGGAGTAGTCAATGCTATGATTTCCGGCTCTAATTCTGTCGGCATCATAGCCGGCGAACTCACCTCGGGAATTATCGAATGTTGTTTCTCTTCCGGCTCTGTTGCGGGCTCGTCTATCTGTGTCGGCGGACTTGTCGGTGAGAATGTCTCGGGCAGAATTTTAAATTGCTATTCCGGAGCTGATGTTGAAAACAGCTCTGACTATGCCACCGGGGGACTTGTGGGTAAAAATCGCGGAACGATACAAAACACATACTCCGCCGGCAAAGTAAAGGGCTATGATTATGTAGGTGGTCTCATCGGCGCAAATTTCGGAACTATTAAAAATTCTATTGCTCTTAATCATGAAGTCACCGCTCCTTATGATTTTACAGCTCGCTTCGGAGGAAATAATAATACGCGAAATATTGCTGATGGCAATTACAGCTGGGAAAATATCGTAGCCGGACATGTAAACTGGACCAACCACGGCGACCACGGAATATTGAAAGAGAGCAAGAGCCTCGCTAACGAGCCGGAATTTCGCACGCTTTCACATTGGGATTTTGATAACGTTTGGGAATGGGTAATGAAAAATAATGTGGGCTATCCCCTGCTTCGCAATCTTTCCAATCAGGAATGTTATCTCTCGGATAGGTACTTCACTCTTGAGTCGGGTATTGATGAAATCACAGAAGGGCGCCTTATTATCAATGTCTCCCCCAATCCGACACAAGGACTAATCAATATTTGCGGTGTGGCAGGGGTAGGCTCATATACGCTGTATAGTGTTAACGGTCAGCTTATCGCGCAGGGAAATGGTACAGGCAATAATACTGTTTCCATTGATTTCAGCGGCTCTCCTTCAGGATTGTATATCCTGATGGTCAGCGACTCGCAAGGTAATAAGGAAATCTTCAAGATCATTAAAAACTAACCACGCATCAAAATGAAAAAGAAAATATATAAGAAACGTAAGCTTCGCGGAGCCCTCTCCTCTCTTTTGGTTGCTTCGGGCGCACTCTGCGCATCGGCAACCGGCGAGGCGACTCTCAATCGCCTTGAGATTAAAGTAGATGGAAGGAATATCCTTCAGGGATTCAATCAGCAGACTAAAAATTATACCGTCGAGCTGGGTGAGGATGCCGCTTCATTAGCTACATTCTCCGCCGCCCCTACGTCTCCGGATGCTGTAGTGGATATACATGTAAACGGGAAGCTGTACACTAATCATTCTCTCGGCAATTTCAAACCGGGAGAGAATATCATCACTTATACCGTAAAGAACGGGGAGGCTACCGATATATATACTATCACGGTAACGACTCCGGAAGTGTTACGCAGAGAGTATTTCACATGGAAGAATGCTAATATATATTTCGTTCTGACCGACCGCTTCTATAATGGCGATACATCCAACGACGAGAGCTACCATCGTCATAAATCAGCAGGAGGCTCAAACGTAGCCACTTTCCATGGTGGAGATATCAAAGGATTGACCGAGAAACTTGATTACCTTGACAAGCTTGGAGTAAACGCAATCTGGATAACTGCTCCCTATGAGCAGATGCATGGCTGGACGGGCGGAAAGAATGACATGTTCGCCCATTACGCCTTCCACGGATATTACACCCTTGACTGGACCTTCATGGACCGCAATATGGGCACCATTGAAGATATGCGCAATTTTGTGACCGAAGCGCATCGTCGCGGCATTAGGGTTGTAATGGATATAGTGCTCAACCATACCGGCTACTGCACACTTGACGACTGCGTGGATTACGACTTCGGAAACTTTAACGGAAATCCTCAGGCGGGATGGGTGCCAACCTCCAACTTTACAATGTGGTCTGCTTCCAATCCGGTAAGCTTTAATGCCGACACCCAAGGCAAATGGGGTAATTGGTGGAGCGGCTTCGTTCGTGCTTTCGGAGATAGAAGCTGGGGTACGAGCGCCGGATTTGCCGTGCCCGGCGGCGATGACAAGACTATGTCTCTCTCCGGTCTGCCCGATGTTGTGACCGAGAAGACTCAGTCGGTCAATATTCCTCCCTTCCTTAAAAAGAAATGGGCTGCCGAGAAAGGCGGCGAGTGGGACAATTACCGTATTCCTACGGCAGAGGCATGGCGCGCGGATGGCAAAGGAGCTCCCGCCGACTATATCATTCATTGGCTGGCCGCATGGGTGGAGTATTTTGGAATTGACGGCTTCCGTTGCGATACTGCGAAGCATGTGGAATTCAACCGCTGGAATCAGCTGAAGCAGGCGTGTAAGCAAGCCCTCGCCGCTTGGCGTCAGAGCGACCGCGCCGACCAATATGCTAAAGACTGGACTGATGATTTCTGGATGACCGGCGAGGCTTGGGGCTGGGATCATGGAGACACCGGTTATTTCTCTCAGGGCGGATATGACTCTATGATCAACTTTGCCTTCAACGGCACGGAAGGTGGCACCGGTCGCACGCCTACTGTCAACGACTGGGAATATTACGCCAACTTCTGTAACGGCACGAACGGCAAGCAGGTGCTTAATTATGTATCGAGCCATGACACCGGTTTGCATCGTCCCGGGGATCAGAAGAAAGTCGGCACTATGCTCCTTCTTTGTCCCGGCGGCTCACAGATATATTATGGCGACGAGACTTCACGTCCCGTTGTGGATGGCAAGGGGGATGCCGGAATGGCTACCCGAGGCGACTTCAACTGGGATGCCGTTGATAATGATGTCAACAAACACTGGCAGCTTGTCGGTCAATTCCGACGTCGTAACCCGGCTGTCGGCGCTGGAACGCAGACTGTTTCAGACGGTACTTATATCCGTAAATTCTCTGAAAACGGATATAACAATGCTGTGGCAATTAAACTTGACACTCAGTCAGGTCAAAGCTATACCCTTAATGTAGGTAGTGCGTTTGCTGATGGAACAAAAGTGATGGATGGTTATAACACCTCCAACACGGCTACAGTCACCGGCGGGAAAGTTTCGATTACCGCTTCCGGACCTGTTCTCCTCATTGAGGAGTTCGGCACGATTAGTGACGACCCCACGCCTCCCATTCCTCCCCGACCATCCAAACCGACGGTTACGGCGACTCCGGCTAATTCCGAATTTACAGACAAAGTGACTGTCAGTCTCAGCGCTAACCCTGCCGGACTCCCTATCCACTACTCTGTCAGCGGAACTGCCTCTGCTGCTTCACCAGTGTATTCCGCTCCTCTCACATTCAATGAAACAACCACGCTTTCAACATACATTGAAAACGAAAGCGGATCAAATATTCAGAACTTCACCTATACCAAGAAGAATGTTATAATTGATCCGGTTGAGCCGGAGGATGAATACTACATCTATTTCGATGATACTTCCAAACAGAATGTGTCTGTTTGGGCTTGGGGGACAGGCGATGTCAACTGTACGGCTTCCGGCGAATGGCCGGGCGATCCTATGACTCTCAAAAATGGTAAGTATTATTGGTCTATGCCTGCCGGCAAACCGGTGCCGACAAATATCATCATAAGCTGGGGAAGCCATTCCGATGACGAGAGAGCGGGCGGAAAAGATCTTGCTTTTGTAAATAAGCATACTTACAAAGCTGATGGCTCACACTCTCTAATCTCTTATGGTCCTCAAAAGCCTGTTATCTCTATTTCTCCGGCAGAAGGGAAAGTGAAAGGGAGTGCGAATATCGTAGTGACTATCGCAAACTCCGCCACGTCAATTAACGGCTCTTTTAACGGTAAGGCTCTTTCTCTCTCAAACGGAGTAAATAACATTTCCGTGGCAGGCTATCTCAATGAGGGACAAAGCGGAAATATGACGGTAACCGCCTCTAACTCTGTAGGCTCAACTACTGTCAATACATCTTTTACCCGCGATGACACCACTCCCGTCGTATCGCTCACCGGCGATTGGCGCGAACTCTCCATCTATCAGATAATGGTTGCCTCTTTCCAGCATGGTGATGGAGGTGCAACCGGTTATTCAGATATGTGGGGTCCCTCGGGACATCGCAAGAACGGTAATCTGCGTGGTATCATCAATTCTCTTGACTATATCAAGGAGCTTGGAATGAACGCCATATGGATGACTCCTATCTTTGACTCTACAGACGGTCAGGGCGGCGAAAAACTTCAGGCTACCGGCTATTTCTGCACCAACTATTTCAAGGTTGATCCGAAATTCGGCACCGAAGCTGAATTTGACGAACTTATCCGTGAAGCCCATGATCGCGGCATCTATGTGATTCTTGATGGCGTGTTCGGTCATCACGGTGGCGTAACTGCTCCTTCTCCTAATGGGAAGACAATCCAGACTCAGGCTAATACCCCCAATGTTCGTGGCACAGAAGCCGGAAATATCGTATTCCCCGGTTCTCTTGAATATTTCAAGGAGGTGATCCGCTACTGGATGGAGCGTGGCGTGGATGGATGGCGTCTCGACCAGTGTTATCAAGCGTATCAGGGTGGTCATAACTATTGGAAAGAATTGCGTGCGGAGGCTGAGAAAGTAGCGGCGGAGCGCAAGGCTCGTGGCGAACAGTGGGGCACACTCGCATATATGGTGGGCGAAGACTGGACCAGTGCCGGAAATATTACCACAACACAGCAGGATGGCCTGAAGAGTGTGATGGATTTTGATGGCAAAGACCGTTTCGTATGGATGAATGATATGGCGACTGCCGGCTCATTCCTTGCAAGCGACGCAGCCGCGAGGGGCTACCGTGACGCGGGAGTCAATCCTACCCTCTTCCTTTCAAATCATGACACCGACCGAATCGGCGACTATGTGGACGTGAACAGTAATCCCAAAGGACTGATGGCTCGTCATGCGGCGGTTGCGGCTTATTCAGGTCCTACATGCACATATTATGGCGATGAAATCGGAGATAAAAGTGGTAAGGCAACCGGCAACGGTAATCCCGACAACTGGGCTCGTACCTCCGGACGCCTCTCAGGCTTCACAGCAAACGAACAGATGGTGCATGACTATGTGGCAAAAGTGTTCAAGGCGCGTGCGGAAAACCCTGCTCTCTGGAGAGGTACTGTCGAGAGACGAACCCAAGGGAATATGGAAATCATTACCAAGACAGATGCTCAGACCGGTAACAAGGTTATGGTCATCTTCAGTCCCTCTGATGCCAACATTTCAATTGGAGGCTCCGGAATAGACCTCTTGACAGGTAATAATGTTAGCGGTAATGTGTCGGTAAGCGCATGGGTGCCGGCATTTATAAAACTGAACTGATTTCCTATATATCGACATATCTTACAGGAGAATCGCAAATCTCTTTATATAGTTGATCATATGTGGCGGCGCATTTACGTGCCGCCACTTTCTTTTTATGGCTCATGCATCTTTTTGAATTGTCTTAAACTCCTGTTTATTGCCATTTTTGTCAAACATTTGACAAAATGGAAATATACTACTTAAATATTATAACATTATAAAAAAATGACTATAAATAATTGCTAATCTTTGCATTAAGCCACTTTTAATATTTTTTCACTATTAAAAGAAAAGAAAAAATCAACACAAATGACCCATTTAGCATATTGTTTGTTTATAATAGTGAAAGCACGATGAAACTAATTCGGGCAAGCCCCGAAAGGAAACGTGAGAAACACAAAAAACGATAGAAATTAAATTTTAAAACATTATAAATATCATGGGAAAAATAATTGGTATTGACTTAGGTACAACAAATTCATGTGTTGCCGTTCTTGAAGGTAAGGATCCTGTAGTGATCCCTAACAACGAAGGTCGTAATACTACTCCTTCCGTCGTAGCTTTTGTTGACGGCGGCGAAAGAAAAGTAGGTGATCCTGCAAAACGTCAGGCTGTCACCAACCCTACCCGCACTATCTACTCTATCAAACGATTCATGGGTGAGAAGTGTGATCAGGTACAGGATGAAATTAAGCGAGTTCCTTATAAAGTAGTTTGCCAGAATGATATGCCGAAAGTGGATATCGATGGTCGTGACTACACTCCGCAGGAGATTTCTGCAATGATTCTTCAGAAGATGAAGAAGACAGCTGAGGATTACCTCGGTCAGACTGTTACTGAAGCTATCATCACAGTTCCTGCTTACTTCGACGATTCTCAGCGTCAGGCTACAAAGGATGCCGGCGAGATCGCAGGTCTTAAAGTAATGCGTATCATCAACGAGCCTACCGCAGCCGCTCTTGCTTACGGTCTTGACAAGTCAGAGAAGGAGCAGAAGATTGCGGTCTTCGACCTTGGTGGCGGTACATTCGATATCTCTATCCTTGAGCTCGGCGACGGTGTCTTCGAGGTTAAGTCTACTAACGGTGATACTCACCTCGGTGGTGATGACTTTGATAACGTTATCATCGACTGGCTCGCTGATGAGTTCCAGAAAGAGGAGGGTGTAGACCTCCGTCAGGATCCTATGGCAATGCAGCGTCTCAAGGAGGCTGCCGAGAAGGCTAAGATCGAGCTTTCCAGCTCTACTTCTACAGAGATCAACCTCCCCTATATCACAGCTACAGCTTCAGGTCCGAAGCATCTTGTCAAGACTCTTACTCGCGCTAAGTTCGAGCAGCTTGCTCATAAGCTCATCGATGCAGTCGTTGCTCCTTGTGTCAACGCTCTTAAGGATGCAGGTCTTACAGCATCTGAGATTGACGAGGTGATCCTCGTAGGTGGTTCTACCCGTATCCCCGCTATTCAGGAGAAGGTAAAAGAGATCTTCGGCAAAGAGCCTAACAAGGGTGTTAACCCTGATGAGGTTGTTGCTATCGGTGCCGCTATCCAGGGCGGTGTCCTCAGTGGTGATGTGAAGGATGTGCTTCTTCTTGATGTCGTTCCATTGTCAATCGGTATCGAGACTATGGGTGGCGTGATGACTAAGCTTATCGATGCGAACACTACTATCCCGACTCGTAAGAGCGAGACATTCTCTACTGCAGCTGATAATCAGCCCGAGGTAACAATACGTGTCCTCCAGGGTGAGCGCCCTATGGCAGCAGATGACAAACTCCTTGGTGAGTTCAACCTTGGCGGTATCGCACCCGCACCCCGTGGTGTTCCTCAGATTGAGGTGACATTCGAGGTAGATGCNAACGGTATCCTTAACGTTACTGCAAAGGATAAGGCTACCGGTAAGGAGCAGTCAATCCGTATCGAAGCTTCAAGCGGTCTTAGCGATGCAGAGATCCAGCGTATGCGTGATGAGGCTAAGGCTAACGAAGAGGCTGATAAGAAAGCTAAGGAGCGTGCCGATAAACTCAACCATGCAGACTCTGTAATCTTCCAGACCGAGAAGCAGATGAGCGAATGGGGCGACAAGATCCCTGCCGACAAGAAGTCTGCCATTGAGTCAGCTGTCGAGCGTCTTAAGGAGGTTCACAAGAACCAGCTNGTTGAGGATGTTGACTCAGCNGTTAAGGCTGTAACAGATGCTGTACAGGCTGCCGCTCAGGACATCTACAANGCNCAGCAGGCAGCNGGCGCAGCNGGNGCTCAGGCAGCTCCTGAGGAGCCCAAGCATGGCGAAGAGAAAGACATCACTGACGTAGATTTNGAGGAAGTGAAGTAAATACATCACTTTAGAAATATCAAAATACATATTAATGGAGTGTANCTTAAAAGGTTACACTCCATTTTTTGTGATTATCCGCTGATATTCTTTCATCTACTTAAGAAATTTTCAGGAACTTAACCATTGAGAATTTTGCCGTATGAAAAAATTTGATTAACTTTGTTGCAATAGTTCCCACCACGCCTCTCAACGATGCGTACCACGGTGGGACTTCGGTTTTTATATACATATGCACTACAATAAGCCACCCATAGATTTCGCCAAACAGATTGCTTTACTCAAAGAGCGAGGAATGACATTTTCTAATGAGCAAAACGCTGTTGACGGGCTGTATTCTATAAGTTTCTTTCGTCTTGCAAGCTATTGGAAGCATATGGAATCACGGCATTCAGGTAAGTTCAAGCAAGGTAGTAAATTTGAAGATATAATTTCATTATATACATTTGATCAGCTTCTAAGAAATATAATTTTTGCATCAATACAAAGTATTGAGATTGCCTTTCGCACAAGATTAAGTCATTACCTCTCAATGAGACATGGTGCATTCTGGTTTCTCAATCCTGCACTTTTCAAAAATGAGGAGATCCATAGATCTTGCATCGCTAAATTAAAAGAAGAATTAAGTCGGTCTCACGAAGACTTCATCAAGGAACACTGGGACAAATATGATGCNCCTGATTGCCCACCATCATGGAAAACTATGGAAGTGGCATCTTTCGGAACNCTNTCTAAGCTCTATAGCAATTTGGCAGACACTGACATTAAGAAAGTAATATCCCGAAGTTTTCAATTACCAACTTATACATTCCTTGAGAATTGGATGAAATGTACGGCTGTGTTGCGCAACTGCTGTGCTCATCATGCACGTCTGTGGAACAGGCGATTTTCTGTAATACCAAAGTACCCGGCTAATCTTCCTGGAAAATGGATTTCNNTGCCGGTTCGCAGACCTGAAAAATTATACGGACAGTTGTGTTGTCTTGCATATCTGGAACAATCTATAAATCCTAATAGTCGATTGAGAGTCAATATCCTTGAATTGATATCTAATCATCCTGAAATTGATACCAAGGCAATGGGATTTCAAGATAATTGGGAAGAGCAACCGTTATGGACCTTATTATCAGACACTATTGAAAAAAGCGTATAAAAGTAAACATACGTCTGAAATAATTCCTGATTTTGCTTTTTCCTTGATTTATTACTAATTTTGTATTCTTAAAAGATATCAAAGATAGATTATGGACTTTAAAGTAGAGGCTACAGCCCCATATACTAATGCGAGAGCCGGCGAAATCACTACCGATCACGGCAAAATCCCGACTCCGATTTTTATGCCTGTCGGCACGGTTGCAAGTGTGAAGGCTGTGCATCAGCGGGAATTAAAGGAGGATATTGATGCCAAGATTATTCTTGGCAATACNTATCACCTTTATCTGCGACCGGGTCTCGATATTCTCCGGGCTGCCGGAGGTCTGCATAAATTTAACGGATGGGATCGTCCTATCCTTACCGACTCGGGAGGCTTTCAGGTNTTCTCTCTTTCCTCCAATCGCAAACTGAAAGAGGAGGGCGCATGGTTNAGATCTCATATTGATGGCAGNAAGCANCTCTTCACTCCGGAGAATGTCGTGGATATCGAGCGAGTGATAGGAGGTGACATAATGATGGCTCTTGATGAATGCCCTCCCGGCACTGCCGATTATGATTATGCCAAGAAGTCTCTCGGTTTGACCCAGCGCTGGCTTCAGAGGGGCTGGAANAGATATAATGAGACNGAAGGACTNTANGGATATAANCANGCTTATTTCCCNATCGTGCAAGGTTGTGTCTATCCTGATCTNCGTCGTGAGGCAGCGAAATTCGTTGCNGACTTGGGTGCGGAAGGAAATGCTATCGGCGGACTTGCCGTCGGCGAACCCACGGAGAAGATGTATGAGATGATCGAGATTGTCAATGATATTCTTCCGGAGGATCGTCCGCGCTATCTGATGGGTGTCGGCACTCCNGCNAATATCCTTGAGGCTATNGACCGAGGCGTGGANATGATGGATTGTGTCATGCCGACACGCAACGGCCGTAACGGAATGCTCTTCACCAGGAACGGCATCATGAATATGCGCAATAAGAAATGGGCTGATGANTTCTCTCCNCTTGATCCGGGAGGGGCTTCATATGTGGATGAATTCTATTCAAAGGCATACGTCCGCCATCTCTTCGTCAGCCAGGAGATACTTGCCATGCAGATTGCCTCTATCCATAACCTCGCCTTCTATCTCTGGCTTGTGCGCGAGGCAAGGAAACATATAATTGCAGGCGATTTCAAAACCTGGAAAGAGGAGATGGTAGTAAATGTCACTCGCCGACTCTAACATTTTATAGGATGCAAGAGGAAAAAGATATCGTTGAGGAAATTCGGGAGAATGGAGAGCCGGAGGTGAGAATGATTAGCGAGGAAAAAACCGAGAGCGCTCCCCTACTCCCNAAAAAGAANAATTTTCCTGTCGGGAAAGGATTGAAGAAAGCTGTCCGATGGATATGGCGGAAGATAGTCAATATCTTCGCCATACGTCGTATTGACTGGTTTATCCTAAAGAAGTTTTTGGGCACTTACCTCATGGCTACTCTTCTTATGCTCGCGGTCATCTCAATGTTTGACGTTACAGAGAAGCTNGATGCTTTCCTAACTGCCCCGTTAAAGGAAACTCTTTTTGACTATTTCATGTCATTCCTCCCCTATTTCGCTCTGATGCTTTCCCCTCTTTTTGTTTTTATCTCCGTTATATTCTTCACCACGAAGTTAGCTGCAAATTCTGAGATAATTGCAATCCTGTCAAGCGGAATATCTTTCCGCCGCCTCCTTAAGCCATATATGATAGGCGCNGCCATAATCGCTGCCCTGACCTTCGTGATGAGTAATTACCTTATCCCTCCCACCAACCAGCGCCGTATCGACTATACCAATAAATATGTGCGNAACAAAGCTGTGAATACCGGTCTCGATATNCAGNTGATGGTTTCCCCCGGAGTGGTATGCTACATCGGAAGGTTTGAAAATGATATCAAGACCGGCTATCGGTTCTCACTGGACAAGTTCAAAGATAAGCAACTCATTTCGCGCATGACCGGTCAGACTGCCGTTTACGATACAACAAGGATGTATCATTGGATTGTGAAAGACTACATGATCCGTGACTTTGACGGCAAGCAGGAGAGGATAAAGTCTGGTGCCTCAATCGATACAGTCATCCCCATCGAACCTCGGGATTTCATTATCTCTGTCAACGACCAGGAGACCCTCACCACTCCCCAGCTAACCGAGTATGTGGAGAAACAGCGACTCCGTGGAGTAGCCAATATCAAGGCTTTTGAAATTGAGAAAGAGAAACGCTACGCCTCGACAGCTGCCGCTTTCATCCTGACGCTCATCGGCATGTCNCTCTCATCAAAAAAATCAAAAGGAGGAATGGGTCTGAATATCGGTATCGGTCTGGCGTTGAGCTTCAGCTATATCCTCTTCTCAACAGTCACAAGTAGCTTCGCCGTGAATGGTCTGACCACGCCCTTCATCGCCATGCAGATTCCGAACGTAGTCTATCTCCTGATAGGACTTTATCTCTATCGCAGAGCATCAAAATTCTAAGCTTAAAAGTATCTGATTTCTAAGCAAAAGTACATCAAATTCTAAGCTTAAAAGCATCAGAATTTTATTGAATAAAGAGGCTGAAAATCATTTTTCAGCCTCTTTTAATACTTCCCTATACCCTATCCTGAAGAATTCCTGGTCATAATCCCAGGGTCGGATTATCCTATCTTCCCATTTTACNATATCTATATCTATAGGGACAANTCCTTTCCTACGCGCCTCTTCATCGCGTCCGGAAGAGTATTCATAATCTTTTAGAACCTTGCTTAGTTCCTCCTCCGTAAGATCAGTCTCCCCTCTCATCACGGCATTTAGATATGGATCGCCTTGACCATGCACTTCGGGAGTCTCATATATGGAAGAGACAGCAATATTATAAAAAAACTCATGACAAAAAGAGATTGCGGCACNGAGTTGCTCTTCTCTCATACCGCAATTACTTCCAAAAGAGAGGATCACCTTGCTCTTCATCTTTCACTCTTTAGGGTTATTTCTGTTATCTCCGGATATGCCACGCCAAGTCTGGCAGGGAGTCCGACCTCCCCCGTTCCGATATTGACATAAAGCCATACTTTCTTTCCAGTGATACCCTCTCCCTCATATAGACCTCCCCAATTCTTATATTTGAATGAGGAGGGACTCCACTTCCATTTACCGGAACCGATTGCCATCTGCATAGCATGGGTATGACCGGAAAGGGTGAGATCTATATTTGTTTCTTTAGTCACNTCCTCTTCCCAATGCTTCGGATTATGGGAGAGGAGAATCTTGAACCTTGTATCTTTCAGACTACCATTCTTTGTTGCTTTAGAAGGATAAGCAGCTTTTAGATTCCCATACTGTGAAAATGGGGGTTCACCCCAGTTCTCGACACCTATAAGGGCTATCTCCTCGCCTGATTTAGAGATAAGGACGGCATCATTATTCAGAAGTTTCCATCCCATCTNTTTCTCCCACTCTCTTAACAAGGCGCGATTCTTCTCCTTATCCGCATCATTCCTCCAGTCAATGTAATCACCNTAATCATGATTCCCCAAGACGGAATATACNCCATCCTTTGCCTTCAACCTNCNCAGGACACTTTTGAATGGCTTCAACTCTTCCGCGCGACGATTGACAATATCNCCTGTAAAGAGGATTAAATCGGGGCTAAGGCTATTGACCGAATCCACTACATTTGCAATGAATGTAGTGTCATTTCCCCATGTCCCTACATGCAGATCGCTTATCTGAACCAACTTATAGCCGTCAAACGCTTTGGGGAGACGGGAGGAATATATATCGACTTTATTTATCTGGATTTTATAACGGGTGTAGAAGACTCCGACCCACATCATCACAAATCCGGCAAGACATACAGGAAGAGCAGCCAAAGCACCGTAATTGTGAAGAATCTTCCTTTTATCTCTTCTCGCATGTCTGCGCCANAGAGCTGTAAGCAGACCTGCCAAAGANAAAAGAATATAGATTGTCTTNGCAAAATAGATGGAGAGGAAGGAATATATCACCCACATCACGGGTAATATGTTTGAATTCTCTCCTCGCACGGGGATNCAAAGGGCTGTAATCAGCAGTCCGTAGCCGATACCCATCAGCACGAATTGAAAAATCCTCGCTCGCTGTTTGCGTTTGCCGCTNAGATANCTCTTTATATCGTTNAGGATATAAAGNTCTTCNAAAAGNGCNANGACAAACAGAACTATAATAAATATAAACGGGAGACGCATAGACTTCTTATTTTATTTCAATTTCCTCTCTGACGCATTACATCACACGATTCCGCCTAACAAGGTTTTCAATTTATTTTTCAATGGATTGGAATACATCACGAGCATCATCTCCATCATATAGTTACGTTCCTCNTCGGTCACATCCTCAACTTCTACCTTATTCAGCTGNCGATTGAAATAGGCTGTNACCTCCTCTTTCTGCTCGGGAGTGTACTTGCGCTTGAANCGTTCGCTCTCATGCAGCATGTCGTATGCAACATAATTGATGGGGAATATTTCATAACTGCGGTGGATGGCGTTATCTATCAGCGCACCNACATATTTCGCCGCCGTATTTGTGTCGCGCATATCTCCTATCTGGTCCAGCTTGGTATTGATGCGGGGAGTCATCTGGAAATGNACTTTCCCTTTGAATTGCAACATTCCGGTCTCCATACTGAACAAGTCATCGCGCTGGCTTTTCTTGAAATTTGGATCGCGGCGGCGCATGAGGAATTCTTTCGCTTTAAGATAATCATTCGGATCAAACTCGTACGATATGGATACAGGCATGATGTTAAGCTCCTCAAGCTTCTCATTGAATGTACCGGTCCCGCTTATTGAAAGCATTTTCAATAAGGATTCCTGTGTNTGGTCNGAGGAGTCTTTTGCCCTGCCCTCTCTCTGTGCTATCCAGATAGACTCATGCTTATCTAAAATAGCATGGCGGATATATGCAGATAATTTCTTGGCTGCCTCAAGACCCTCACGCAGACCGGTGTTGCGCTTCACGATAAAGCTCTTGTTTAGCCNNACGAGATCATTGATCCAGTCAAAGACCAAAAGNTTGTTGCCGATAGCTACCTCTGAAGTAGGCATNTTGCGACGCAGGAAAGCTAAATTGAGGAAGGAGGCATCCAACACTATATCACGATGATTAGTGATGAATACGTAATTCAGAGCCGGATTATAATATTTCACTCCACCTAAAGAAATGCCNGATGTAGTGGTATTCGCAAGCATCTCAAGNAAAGGAAACATTATCTTATGCTGAAAGTCATATTTATTATCGATCTTCTCCAATTCAGCCAAAAGATGGGGAATGTCCTCCTCGGGCATGGTATACTTGATCGCATGAAGAAAACCGGGGTCTTTTATAAGGCTCTCGATTTTCTCATGAAATTGCGAATCATCGTATGGAGAAATATCTGAAAAATTTATTTCCTGAGTATTCATAAGTAATTTNTCTTAAGTTGTTATTCCCTCCCCCTGAAATCGCGCCACTTTTCAAGAAGTTGTGACATGTCCTCCGGTATCGGTGCCTCGAAATCCATNTCCTCACCCGTTCTTGGATGTCGGAATCCTAAAGTGCGTGCATGAAGTGCCTGACGCGGACATACTTCAAAACAATTATTTATAAATTGTTTATATCGCGTGGAGGTATTNCCTCTCAATATCTTGTCGCCCCCATATCTTTCATCATTGAAAAGAGGATGACCAGTATGAAGCATGTGGACACGTATCTGGTGGGTTCGCCCGGTCTCAAGCACGCACTTTACTAAAGTGACAGGTCCGAATCGCTCCAACACTTTAAAATGGGTCACTGCCGGCTTACCCTGCTCGGGGTCNTCAAGCACCGCCATCTGGAGTTTATTGCGCGGATTGCGACCGATATTCCCTCTGATTGTGCCGGAATCTTCCTTAAAATCACCCCATACCAGAGCATTATACTGACGGCGTGTCGTCTTATTGAAAAACTGAGCTCCGAGATCAGTCTTTGCCTCGGGAGTCTTAGCCACTACCAACAGACCGGAGGTATCCTTATCGATTCTATGCACCAGTCCGAGCCGCGGGTCAGTGACATCATAATTCGGATCATCCTTGAAATGCCATGCTAAAGCATTGACCAATGTGCCGCTATAATTTCCATGACCGGGATGCACCACCAGACCCGCAGGCTTATTCACCACCAACAGGTCGGCGTCTTCATAAACGATATCTAACGGTATATCCTCCGCGATAATCTCGAAATCATAACGCGGCCGGTCCATNACNACNCTNACCACATCGCCGGGCTTNACCTTATANCTGCTCTTTACCGGNTTGCCNTTGACCACNACACAATCCGCATCAGCTGCCTGCTGAATTCGATTACGCGAGGTCTTTTCCATACGGTCGGTAAGAAACTTATCCACACGAAGAAGCTGTTGCCCTTTATCGGCAACGAAACGGAAATGCTCATACATCTCCCTTCCGTCTTCCGCTATAAAGAGCGCCTCATATTCCTTTTCAGCCTCTTCTGATTCTCCAATCGCTNCCTTGTCCATTTCCGGATCAGGAAGCGGAAGGATTTCTTCAGATGCCTTAGCTATATTTTCTTCTGTCGGATTCATTTCTTATTCATATTCCTTGATTTCTCTCGAATTAAATTCATTCAGTAAGGCTCTACTTAAAAGAAATTATTCGAGATACACTCCCTTGAATTAAAACTATTCAAGATACTGATTGGTTTGCTCCGGCTCCGGCTCGGACTCNGGTTCGGACTGAGCGGCACCTCCATTGCTCTGGGAAGTTTCCTCCTCATCATATTCCGGCTCCTTATACGTCGGTAGGTTCACGCCATATNCGTCGCCTCCTTCTTCATATGATTTACGGAGCTCCTCATTCTGCAACGAGTCGCTCAAAGCCGACAAACGTCCGTCTGATACCTCAAGTACGATGACTGCATTTACAGGCACTTTCTGCATCTTCCTCACAGGGCGACCGTTGGCAAGCACCTTCACTACGCGGTCAGTGGCTCCAAGCACTCTGACGACCCTGACATTCTTAAAGCCCAATTCCTCAAACTTCGCCATGGCGGTACGATATGACACCCCCTTCATGGCAAATTCATTAGGATGATTCACATCGTCAAGAATCACCTCCTTCGGATGAACGGCATTGATATAGAGAAAAATCTTNCGNCCNGGTTTTACNTCNGANTTNGCTTTCGGGAACTGCTCGATCACCAATCCCGGCTTCACGTCATCCCNATACACNGAATCNCGAATATCCACNCTGAAGCCCTTCTCATGCAGCAATTCAAGCGCACGGGTATAAGTCATATTCTCTACACTCGGCACCGTGTCATGCTCGCCATGCTTTGTGAAGATAGCAAGCGCAAGATACACCATGTAGAGACCCGTAAAAGCCACTATCGCGATCACTACTATATTGAACAGTACAGGATGCCGGGAGAGTAGTGTTCTCTTCTCCGGCAACCCGCTATCTTTCTTTCCCAATGCTATTGTAATATATTATCTATTTGCAAGATAAGTGTTGATATTATCCTCGATACGCTTGGAAAGGTCNNACTCGTCTGCCTTGACAAACTTCTTTCCTGTGATATGCTCATAGAGCTCGATGTANCGCTGNGAAACGCTCTCACAGAATTCGGGAGTCATCTCAGGCACTTTCTGACCTTCCTTACCCATAAAGCCATTCTCAATGAGCCATTGACGCACGAACTCTTTTGACAACTGCTTCTGAGGCTCCCCTTTCTTAAGTCGCTCCTCGTATCCGTCAGCATAGAAATAGCGTGAGGAGTCNGGGGTATGAATNTCATCAATGAGAATCACCTTGCCGTCATATTTTCCAAACTCATATTTTGTATCAACAAGGATAAGACCCTTTTCGGCAGCCATCTCAGTGCCGCGCTTGAAGAGAGCGAGTGCATATTTCTCCATCTGCTCGTAGTCATCCTTGTCAACGATGCCCTGNGCNATNATCTCNTCNCGNGAGATATTCATNTCGTGNCCCTCGTCNGCNTTNGTGGTNGGNGTNAGGATAGGCTCGGGGAATTTCTCATTCTCCTTCATACCCTCCGGAAGCTTCACGCCGCATATCTCTCTTACNCCNTTCTCATAATCGCGCCATGCGCTACCGGCAAGATAACCNCGAACGATCATCTCCACTTTAAAACCCTCGGCACGCTTTCCTGCTGTCACCATNGGATCGGGCACTGCCTCTTTCCAGTTGGGGACGATATCGGATGTTGACTCGAGAAAGTAATCAGCTATCTGATTCAAGACCTGACCCTTGAAAGGTATTCCCTTGGGAAGGATCACATCGAAGGCNGANATACGGTCTGTGGCNATCATCACCAACAGATTCTCGCCGATGCTGTAAACATCCCTTACCTTGCCATGATATACTCCGGTCTGACCGGGAAACTGATAGTCAGTCTTTACTAAAGTTGTAGCCATATTCCTATATTGTTTCTAAATTTTGTTGCATACATTTTATGATTGATGGAAACCTCTGATTCAAGTTTCTATCATCATTTACCGCTTACTACGCAAAGTTAATACATTTTATGGAGCTTAACAAAATATAAGCAGGTCATTTCCTCCTATTTTNAAAGGTTATCCAAATAAATTAAGCTCCATAATAAAAAANTTTCTATTTTAAGGANAAATAAAATTGAAAATCGGATATTTTTTTGTAAATTTGCGTTTCGAAGTGTAAAAGGGTAATTTTAAAGGCAACATACTATACTATTCTTCAATATGCGTAAATCTTTATTCCTTGTCCCGATTGTCCTGCTTTTAGGCGCCTGCAGTGAATATACTCAAGTGCTGAAGAGCCGGGATAACGACTATAAATTTGAATATGCGAAAAAAGCATACGAGAATAAACAGTATGTGCAGGCAACAACCCTTCTGACCGATCTGATCACTCCCCTTNGAGGAGGTCCGAAAGGCGAGGAAGCTCTGTTCCTNTTGGCTATGTCTCANTANGAGAATCAGGACTATGTGAATTCCGCCGTCTATTTCAAGACCTACTACACCCGATATCCNAAAGGGAAATACACAGAGTTAGCGCGTTTTTACAGCGGNTANGGCTATTATCTTGACTCTCCCGACGCCCAGCTCGATCAGACCGCTACAATTAAAGCCATTCAGGAGCTTGAGGCGTTCCTTGACTATTTCCCTAAAAGCGACAAGGTCACCATNGCTCAGAACGCAATGTTTGAGATGCAGGACAAGTTGACATTGAAGCAGCTTCAGAACGCACAGCTCTATTACAANCTCGGCAACTATATGGGTAATAACTACGAATCTGCCATTGTTGTGGCTCAGAATGCGTTGAAGGATTACCCATATTCAAAATATAAGGAGGATTTCGAGCTCCTGATTTTGAAGTCAAAGTTTCAGGAAGCGAAACTCAGCGTAAGCGAGCGTCAGGCTGACAGATACCGTGATGTGGTGGATGAATATTATTCATTTATCAATAACAATCCGGACTCAAAACATAAGAAGGAGGCTGAGACCATCTTTAAGATAGCCTCAAAACATGCCGGCAACTGATTAACATCTCTCCTTGTTATAACTTATCAAGAACAAGCACATAAATCATAATAGAAGTTATGGATTATAAGAAGACAAACGCACCCCTTAACACCGTTACCCGCGATATGATCGCTATGGCGGAGCAGACAGGAAATGTATATGAAACAGTCTGCATCATCGGTAAGCGTGCAAATCAGATTTCAATAGAGCTCAAAAAGGAGCTTGAAAAGAAACTTCAGGAGTTCGCATCTACTGACAATCTTGAGGAGGTTTCTGAAAACCGTGAGCAGATTGAGATTTCTCGCTTTTATGAGAAGCTCCCCAAGCCNACATTGATCGCTACTCAGGAATATATCGAACACAAGCTTTANTTCTCCAATCCTCTTAAGGAGAANGATAAACTCCATATCGACTGATTCTTTATCAAATTCGAGCGATAGAGACAACATAAGAGTTTGAATGCCGTGGCAGTCCACGGCATTTTTCATATTCCTCANATACCTTGATGATACATATTTTCAATCCGGACACAGAATTAACTTTTGAGAAGAATTCTCTGANTTTCANTCCGGGGAAGTCTATAGTNAATTTCATATACTCGCTCGCTCTCCTCCCGGCTCTTTATGNAGAGGAAGGCGACAGNATNATCCTCCCTGATTATGACGGNCNTTCTCCGGACCCANCTTCGCTGCCTTTTTATGCTCTTTGCAATTTAAAANNANTNGAGGTNATACCNNTNAANTCNNTAGCNGCTGNNANNANGA
>JAAVFG010000020.1:0-27179 GCA_014800895.1 Bacteroidales bacterium | reverse complement strand
CNGGAGANAANCATAAGNTNTCNCCNTGGGGNTGGAANAANGCNNTNNTNCATAAACTCNNNCGNCTTGGCGTTCCGGAGNATNNNNTGCCNGATAANAANATGNTAGANANNATNCGNNTNNTGGCNCATCGNTCNCNGACNATNAAATTTTTTCAGCAGTATGNNGAATNNTTNCCACANTGCTCCTTCTCCCCNNATNTTNACANCTNNATCTGAATTAGAANTNNGTTATNNNCGAANGAGAANAATGTNTGTCTTAAANCCCCTTGGAGCAGCTCAGGGCGTGGAGTCGTTTTCTCTAACTCTATGGAGCCGGAANGNATCATGCGGTGGGGNGANGCTATCATTAGGAATCAGGGAGGATTGATGGCGGAAAAGGTNTATCCTCGCGAAAAAGATTTTGCATCTGAATGGATAATNAAAGATGGTAAAGCTGAATTTGCAGGTATATCACTCTTCAAGACTTCTGAAAAGGGTAAATATTCCGGTAATCTTCTTCTCCCTCAAAATTTAATATTTGAAGATTTAAGAAAATCAACCCGCTGGAGTGATGATATCCTGACCATTCAGCGTAATTTTATCGACAGAAATATCTCTCCATATTACAGCGGACCGGTTGGTATTGATATGTTATCCTTCAGTAACGGAGAAATAAATCCATGCGTAGAGATAAACATACGACGCACTATGGGACACGTAGCTCTAAAGGTTGCGGACAGCATCTATAATCCGACAAATGAAAAGGTCAGGAATGAGTTGCTCAGACTTTTCCCCAATGATATTTTCACAATCGAGCCGTACAGTACATTTAATTAATAAATACAACACAAAAATTACAATGAGAATAAATATAATAGGGAGCGGAAATGTGGCTTACCACTTAAATAAAGCATTTTATGGTAAGGGAGAGATACATTATGTCAATCCGCGTAGTTTGGAAGGACTGGCTGATAAAGCCGATCTCACTTTGATATCTGTTTCGGACTCCGCCATTGGAAGTGTTTTGGAAAATTTATCTCAAAAGAGAAATGATTTAGGAATTGTGGCACATACTTCCGGCTCCACACCTATAGACATTTTTAATAATTTCCCTTTCACAAAGTATGGAGTGTTCTACCCCCTTCAGACTTTCTCAAAAAATAAGGAATTGGATTATTCCATCATACCATTTTTTATTGAAGGGAACGATAAAAAGACCGAGGAGAGACTTATGAGTTGCGCAAGAGAGATTTCCGAATCAGTGCAATCAGCTGATTCATCTCAAAGAGAAAGATTGCATGTGGCGGCTGTCCTGTCAAGTAATTTTATCAATCATCTCTGGACTTTATCGGAGGATTATCTTAAAGATGCAGGACTGGACTTCCGCGCTCTCCTCCCTTTGATTAATGAGACTGTAAAAAAAGTGAGTGTAATCTCTCCATCCGATGCTCAGACCGGCCCCGCCTCCCGTGGCGACCGCGGAATCGTGGAGAAGCATTTGGATAGCCTAACCCCCTACCCTTCCATTAAAAATATTTACTCCTTACTCTCTAAGTCAATATTTAATTATTATAAAAATGAGCGGAATTGCATACGATCTAAATAAAATAAAGGCTGTGGCGTTTGATGTGGATGGTGTCCTCTCTCCTACTGTCATTCCCATTGATGAGAATGGACACCCTGCGCGGATGATGAATGTAAAAGATGGATATGCGTTGCTTCAGGCAATCAGAAACGGCATTAAAATCGTTATAATATCAGGTGGTTCGCCGGATAGAGTTGAAAAACGCTTTGCTTCATTAGGAGTGAAAGATCAATATTATAATACCGCCCATAAACTCCCTGTCCTTCGCGAATGGATGGTCAGGGAAAACATCTCTCCTGAGGAGATTGCTTATATGGGTGACGATATCCCGGATCTCCAATGTATGCGGGAAGTAGGTCTGCCTTGCTCTCCATATGATGCCTCTTACGAGGCAAGAGAAACTTCATTATACGTTTCCCGTTTCAACGGAGGATACGGTTGCGTCCGAGATATTCTGGAACAAATATTAAGGGCGAAGGGCGTTTGGAATGTCTCTGAAAAAGATTTTATCTGGTAGGATTAGCCATACAGTAGAAATTTATAGGGAAAATCCTCGGTTACCTGACCGGTCTGTTTTTATAGAATTATTGAAAATCTTGAATATTAGAATATGCTTGAACACTTAAAAAATTATCATATACTTCTGGCGAGTAAGTCACCTCGAAGAAGAGAACTCTTGGCGGAGTTACGCATACCTTTCTCCCCTATCCTTTTGGGTGGAATTGATGAGTCTTATCCTGATTCAATTCCTGCGGAGGATGTACCTCAATATCTTGCGGACAGAAAAGCAGATGCCTATTTGTCAGTTATTAAAGATAAGGATCTTGTCATTACCGCCGATACTTTAGTGATTAAGGATGGCAAAATATACGGTAAGCCAAATAATGAAGAGGACGCCTTCAGAATGTTGGCAGAGTTGTCTGATTCAGTCCATAAGGTTGTGACCGGTGTATGTCTTCTTACAAAAAAGAAAAGAACTTCATTCACCAATATCACGGAGGTAAAATTTGGAGAAATCACTGATAAGGAAGCCCGCTATTATATCGACAATTATCACCCTTTCGATAAAGCGGGGTCATACGGTATTCAGGAATGGCTCGGTTTTGTAGCAGTGGAATGGATAAATGGTAGTTATTACAATGTGATGGGGCTTCCCATCCATCAGCTTTATCAGGAACTGAAAGTCTTTTAGAAAGGACTGGGGGCGGGAGCCTCCCGGCTTCCGCTAAATTTTTCAGGGCTCGATGCCCTGAAAAATTTAAACTGGCTTATATTATTATTTATATCACAGATGATTAAGAGATTGACACGGATGGCTCACAGATTTTTAGATTTTTTCATAACGCCAAGAGATTTTTAATCCTTCAAAGGATTAGGATTTGACACAGACACCATCCGGATGCGCTCCGTGTCTCATCTCAGAATCCTTCTAAGGATTTAAAATCTTCAACCTATCCAATCAATGACTATCCCACAAACCTATCCAAAGAAAGCATATTTTTTTGACAGGAGAACAGGAAGATCCGGATGGTAGCCGCGGAGCGGCGTGTCATTGTTAAACCGGGGGTAAGGCGTTCCGCCGCAGCCCCCGGACTTTATCTCGCGCGTTGCAGCGGCCGCGGAGCCGTCGGTCTTCCAACATTCAGAGGAAGGATTCAGCGGCGCACTGGGGGCGGGAGCCTCCCGGCTTCCGCTAAATTTTTACAGGCTCGATGCCCGTAAAAATTTAAATGATATTGATTAATTGTTAAATGCACGTTGAAACTCTCAACCTCCCGCATCAGCTAATTTTGCAGTTGCAAGTTAACTTTACAACTATGGCTTAGCAGGCAGTAACAATAAAAAAGATGAGATTAAAGAATCTCATCTTTTTTTATATTTCATCTATATTTATAGAATCAAGCATTTTCAGTAACTACAGGCACTGTTGGAGCCTCATATCTGTACTTGGCTTCCCAACCGAGGGCTGATGCACCGAGGACTGCCGCGTCACTCTCCTTAAGCTCAGAAAGGATAACCTGAGTCTTTCCCTTGAACGCAGGGAAGATATTGGCTTCAAGCGACTCCTGAAGAGGACGGAGAAGAAGATCACCACTCTTTGCAAGACCTCCGAAGAGCACGATTGCCTGCGGAGATGAGAAACAGATCATGTCGGCGATAGCTTCTCCCAGAATCTTACCGGTATATTCAAACACCTCTTTTGCAATCATATCGCCTGCCATAGCTGCGTCATACACATCCTTAGATGTAATATCTTCCAAGGCAATGTTGCGGAGGAGTGAAGGCTCGGTACGTATCTCAAGAAATTCTCTTGCTGTGCGTGCCACACCTGTTGCGGAGCAGTATGCCTCAAGACAGCCTGTACGACCACATCCGCAGACACGACCATTGTTACGCTTCATGATAACATGTCCGAGCTCGCCGGCAAAACCGTCATGTCCATAAACCAACTGACCGTTGACAACGATACCTGAACCGACACCTGTTCCAAGTGTGATCATGATAAAGTCCTTAAGTCCACGGGCTGCGCCATATGTCATCTCGCCGAGAGCGGCTGCATTCGCATCGTTAGTGATGGCTACGGGTATTCCGCCGAATGCCTTGCTTACAGTCTCTGCCAAAGGAATCACCTTACCCCAGGGAAGGTTTGGCGGGTTAAGAATCTCACCGGTGAAATAGTTGGCGTTAGGAGCACCGATACCGATACCCTGAATCTTACCCTCTGCATCATTAAGCTTGATAAGACGCTCCGCACCTTCGTGAAGCTCCTTTATATAATCCTCGAAATTGGTATGTTTGCGAGTCTTGATACTATCACTTGCCACTACATGGCCTCGGGCATCAACGATACCGAACACTGTATTAGTGCCACCTATATCGATACCCATGACAAAAGGTTTGGTCATAGTCATTTTATATAGATTTTTATAGGTTAATAAAATTGTCTGATTCTCGCGCCTTTTCCAGGCTTTGATTATTTTCGGGAGAGGGTTATCTTTATCTATAATTGCAAATTTACAAATAATCCTCTAACTACAAAAAGAAAAGAGCGGAAAATAAGACTTTTTAATTCATTTTCAAATGTATTTAGACTCTTCCCTTTATAATATCAGACTCTTTCTTTAATAATTTCTGACTTTGCAAAATAATATTACAGAAATCATCGAACCCATTTTAACACTTTCTTGTTAATATTACAAAATAGAAATTAACTGATGTCTCCATCATTATTGAGAAGAGTGAAGTTGGAATCTCCCCTCTTTCAGATGGAGTCCTTAATCGAATTTAATATATGAATTTTAGCAATTTCACTATCAAATCGCAGGAGATTGTCCAGAAAGCCATTGATCTTACAAAGCAGGCGGGACAACAGCAGATTGAGCCTGTCCATTTGCTTAAGGCGATTATTTCTGAGAGTGAGACTATTGTCAATTTCATCTTTCAGAAGCTTGGCGCCAATCTCAATGGAGTGAAGATGGCTGTGGATCAGACCATCTCATCTCTCCCCAAGGTCAGCGGTGGCGACGTGATGCTTAGCCGTGAGGCTAACGACGCTCTCCAGAAAGCTGTAGAGTTCTCCAAATCCATGGGAGACGAGTATGTCTCTGTCGAGGCTATGCTTATGGGTATTCTTAAATCCAAGAGTAAGGCTTCACAGATTCTTAAGGATAACGGTATCACCGAAGATGGACTGAAAGCCGCTATCACCGAGCTTAGAAAAGGTAACACCGTTAAAGACCAGAGTGCTGAGGAGTCTTATCAGGCTCTTAGCAAATATGCCATCAATCTTAACGACCGTGCCCGTAACGGCAAGCTTGATCCGGTGATTGGTCGTGACGAAGAGATCCGCCGTGTGCTTCAGATTCTTTCTCGCCGTACCAAGAACAACCCGATGCTTGTCGGTGAACCCGGTACCGGTAAGACAGCTATCGCTGAAGGTTTGGCAATGCGTATCGTGCGCGGCGATGTGCCTGAAAATCTTAAGTCAAAACAGATCTATTCACTTGATATGGGTGCGCTCGTTGCGGGTGCCAAATATAAGGGTGAATTTGAGGAGCGTCTTAAAGCTATCGTTAACGAGGTGACTCAGAGCGACGGCGAGATTATCCTCTTCATTGATGAGATCCATACTCTTGTCGGCGCAGGTAAGGGCGAGGGCGCTATGGATGCTGCCAATATCCTTAAACCGGCTTTGGCACGTGGCGAGCTCCGTTCAATCGGTGCTACCACACTGGATGAGTTCCAGAAATATTTCGAGAAGGATAAGGCTCTCGAGCGCCGTTTCCAGAAGGTAATGGTTGATGAGCCTGATGAGATGGCTGCTATCTCTATCCTCCGAGGCTTGAAAGAGCGTTATGAAAACCACCATAAAGTACGTATCAAAGATGAGGCTATCATCGCTGCAGTGCAGTTGAGTATACGTTATATCACTGATCGTTTCCTCCCCGATAAGGCTATTGACCTTGTGGATGAGGCGGCTTCCAAGCTCCGTCTCGAGATGGATTCACAGCCGCAGGCTCTTGATGAGGCATCCCGTAAGATCAAACAGCTTGAGATCGAGCGCGAGGCTATCAAGCGCGAGGATGACCAATACAAGCTCAAGGAGATTGATGAGGATCTTGCCAACCTCCGCGACACTGAGAAATCTCTGCGTGCAAAATGGCAGGCTGAGAAAACTGAGATCAACAAGATCCAGCAGAATAAGATTGATATCGAGCAGCTCAAGCTTGAGGCTGACCGTGCGGAGCGCGAAGGCGACTATGCAAAGGTAGCCGAGATCCGCTACTCTAAGATCAAACAGAAAGAGGATGAGAACAAGGAGATTCAGGAGAAGCTCCACACTCTCCAGGGCGAAGGCGCAATGATCAAGGAGGAAGTTGACGCCGAGGATATCGCCGAGGTGGTAAGCCGCTGGACAGGAATACCTGTCAAGAAGATGGCGCAGAGTGAGAAGGAGAAACTTCTCCACCTTGAGGAGGAACTCCACAAGCGCGTCGTAGGTCAGGAAGATGCCATCCGTGCCGTATCTGATGCAGTACGCCGTTCACGTGCCGGTCTTAACGACCCGAGACGTCCTATCGGTTCATTTATCTTCCTCGGTACAACCGGTGTCGGTAAGACTGAGCTTGCAAAGGCGCTTGCCGAATACCTCTTCGATGATGAGGATATGATGACACGTATCGATATGTCGGAGTACATGGAGAAACATTCAGTGTCTCGTCTCGTCGGAGCGCCTCCGGGATACGTCGGCTATGATGAGGGTGGTCAGCTTACTGAGGCTGTTCGTCGTAAACCCTACTCGGTAGTGCTTTTCGATGAGATTGAGAAAGCCAACCCTGACGTATTCAATATCCTTCTTCAGGTACTTGATGATGGTCGTCTTACCGATAACAAGGGTCGATTTATCAACTTCAAGAACACAATCATCATCATGACCTCAAACATGGGTTCTGACATTATCCGCGATAACTTCAAGGGTTTTGCGGATAAGAAGGAAGATGAGAAGGAGGAGATTATTAGCACTACCAAGCAGGATGTAATGGATCGACTCAAACAGATCATCCGTCCTGAGTTCCTTAACCGTATCGATGAGACCGTGATGTTCACACCTCTTGATAAGAAGGAGATTCTTGAGATTGTCGAGATTCAGGTCAAGAGCGTTCAGAAAATGCTTGCTTCAAACGGTATAACTCTCAAGGTGACCAAAGAGGCTCTGGAACTTCTCGCCGACGACGGATATGATCCCGAATTCGGTGCACGTCCTGTGAAGAGAACTATCCAGAGAATGGTACTTAACCAGCTCTCTAAGGATATCCTCGCTCAGAAGGTGGATCGTGAGAAGGCTATCATCATTGACCGTGAGGGCGATGAGTTAGTTTTCAAAAATAACTAAACAGAAACACTCTATTTTTAGAAACAGTATAAAAAAATCAGGGTCGACTCAGTAATTTGAGCCGACCCTGATTTATATTTATATTACCGGAGTCTATGCGGGAACATTTTCCATCTCCGGGAGTGCCTTTCTCCATTTAATAAATAGGAACGTGCATATAGTCATTGCCACTAATCCTACTACCTCACTATAGATTAAAGGAAGTCCGACTCCTTCCACATACGCACCCGTAGGAGCGAAGCAGATAAATGTCACACAGAGAGCCGTCATGAACATTGCCGGAATCATCGTGATCAGATAAGCTCGCTTGCTTTTTGCAAGATAGACGCTGCATGCCCAAAGTGTAAATATGGAAAGTGTCTGGTTGCTCCAGGCAAAGTATCTCCAGAGAATATCAAAATTGACATTAAGGAGAAGATAGCTTACCGCTACAATGGGAATAGTGACCAACAGACGCTTACCGAATTTCTTCTGGCTTATCCCGATAGCATCTGCGATAATCAGGCGCAAACTGCGCATAGCTGTGTCCCCCGTAGTGATAGGAGCGGCTATAACACCCAGTATCGCCAGGATACCGCCAAAGGCTCCCAGCCATTTCACACAGACTTCATGCACAAGGATGCCGGCATCGGCTCCGTTAGCTGTCATATAAGAGGCAAGTTTATCGTAACCTCCAGTGAAAGCTATAGCGGCTGCCGCCCAGATTAATGCTACGATACCTTCCGAAACCATCGCTCCATAGAATACCATTCTTCCATGCTTCTCGTTTTTCAGACAACGTGCCATCATCGGGCTCTGCGTGGCATGAAATCCTGAAATCGCCCCGCAGGCAATAGAAATGCACATCATGGGAAATATCGGAGCAGCCTCTTCTGCCGGATGACGATTGTATAGACCTTCGGCAAACCCATCAGGTATCTCCACCCCATTTATTATCATATAGCCCATTATACCGACTGCCATGAATAGGAGTGCAAAACCGAATACCGGATATAGATTGCCGATAAGCTTATCTACCGGAAGAAGGGTGGCAAGAATATAATATGTAAAAATACATCCAGCCCAGAACGTAGCATTAAGGCTGTCGGGTGTGAGAGTGGCGAGCAGATTGGAGGGCGTGCGTACGAATACCGCTATCACCATCACCAGGAGAATACATGTGAAGATACTCATTACCACCTTCACTTTCTTACCTAATTCCGAACCTACAATCTCCGGAAGAGATTTTCCTCCCATTCTCAGGGAGATCATTCCGGACATGAAGTCATGGACGGCACCTGCAAAAATAGTACCTAATACGATCCAGAGGAACGCCGCCGGACCATACATTATTCCCATTATAGCTCCAAATATCGGTCCTACTCCTGCGATATTAAGAAACTGTATAAGATAGACCTTCCATGTAGGTAAAGCTACATAGTCGATACCGTCTGCCATAGTCGATGCCGGCGTTTCCCGTGAGGAATCTACCCGAAACACCTTCTCTACAAATCCTCCGTAAATGAAATACCCGGCTATTAGCACAATCAGGGCAATTAAAAATGAAATCATGATAGTTTTATGTTTAGTTTATTAAATATTATCTTCTAAGCGAACTCCCCCGCCTCACCTTTCCCATTTGGTCTCTATATTCACTACCCCCCTCTCCTCTTAGCGAGCTAATGAAACATTCACCGACACGCCATAGCTGGAGTTACTGGTCGGATACGAGGTATTGCTCACTAAAGGCGTATTCGCCTGATGATCGAAGAAAGCATTAAGTGTGACGCGCTTACTCAGGATATAGGAAGCCATGAAATTGATAGAGAAGGTCTGTGTACCTTGAGTAGCCTGAGTAAAGGCGGTCTCTATTCTCCTTATCAGACTCTGATTATTGGAAAGTGAAAGGTCAAGATTGATGGAAAGGTCATTTGACACTCCTCCCTGACGACCTCCGATCTTCAGAATCTTATTGAAATTGGCTATCTTATATCCGGCTCCAATCTGAAACTGTTTGCTTGTTGTCTCCACGATCTGACCCGCCGAACTATTGAGGTTCAACGTGCGGGCATCCCGATATTCCGCATTGAAGGAGAGATCGTTGAAGAGAGTGAGCTTTACTCCGATTAGCGGCGCGAACTTCTCGGTGATCGCCACTGATGTGATATTAAAGGGAGTGGAGGGTATAGGATTAAGTGTCTGAGCATCCTGGATAAATCCCAAATTACCTTCCGCTCTAACCCAATTCATATAACTTGAGTAGGAGCCCACGGAGTATGTGCACTGATATGCATGGGTAAGTGTGAATGACTTAAACCATTTACTCATATTTCCCATCTTTATCAATCCGTCGTAGGTCACTCTCCAGTTGGGTCGCATTGCCGACAATCCCTCGAAATGATTCAGTGAGATCTTATAGGGATCGCGTCCGCTGTAGGCGGCAAGAAATGCGGGTATCATCACATCCGAACTTGTCGGGCTCACTACTCCTACCTCCGGGTTGAAGTCTGCTCCGCCATACGGTGTTGTCTCTATAAAGCCCATATCCGGATATCTTAAGCCTGCATACTGAGCCTGCACTCTTGAGGCAACTATGGGGAGATAATCCAGAAATTTTGTGAACGCTTCGGATGAATATCCGTCATCCGCCTTCGCATTGCGCATCGCTGACGCGAATGCCCAGTGAGTGCGCACGTATGAACCGGAATATGATGTCGGATTGCCGGTATACATGAACTGCATCTGTTCTGTCCTTGAATCTGTCAGGTTGGAAGTGAGCAATATCTTCAATCCCTTGATCGGCTCAAGGTTTAATTCGAAATTGAATTCTTTACTTTTTGTCCAAAGTGCGGGCGAAATCTGCTCGCTATCTGTAATCAGCCAACCTCTCTCCTTTGCTTTATCCACATAATCCTCGCCGTAGAAACCGAAAGCGAAGTCTAGACCGGGAGACATGGGTCCGTAACTGGTAGACTGTCCCAAAAGATTGCCGATATTGGGCGAGAACAGAGGAAGATTCAAGGAGTGAGAACTCTTCCATCTGAAAGATAAAGAACGGGGCATCATCAGGAAACGTAGTCCATATTCCATAATCTCTGTCCCTATATTTCGCTTATCATCTTTCAAGACCTCTCTCACTGTCACTTTGATATTATCCTCCCCACGATCAAGAATTTCGATCGTATTTTCATCTATCACCTTATATTTCAGTTTCTTGGGCTTATTTCCAATCTCTGCGGTGAAATTCACTTTTTTTGTTTTCAGGTTATGCTTGATGAAGGTAGATGTATCAGGGTTGAGCGTGAAAGCACGCTGAAATCTTCTTGCCTTCTGAGGTTTCTCCTTATTTCTACCCGCATTCTTATTTCTTGCGCTGGAAGATGTGGAGAAGCGTTTGTTGATATTCTGAAGAAATTTTGACTTATTGTAAAGAGTCTCGAAATTAAATCTCGCATCGGCATTCCATGACGATTGATTCTGAATGGAGTTGCCCAAATAAAGGTCATCTACGGTAGCCCCTTTATCCCAGCGGTAAACAGAATTGTATGTCACCGATCCCGTAAGATAATCCAGGAAGGGCAAACGATTGAAGGGAGCGCGGTACGTCCCCGTGAATGTCTGGTTATAATTCCATGGTGTTCCCAAGTGCTTGATGGATGACATCACTGTCTCCTTCCATTCTCTGTACTCATCCGGGAAGAGCTTCTTGTTTACCGCTCCTACTGTCTCCTCGATTCTTGCCGTAGTGTTGCTTGAGAAAGAAAGAGAAAGCGACTGGATAAGATTCCATGTGATGGATAGCTGGCGGTCCCAGGTGAAATTCTTGCTCACCTGCACCGGCATCCGGAAATCGACATCTACTTCGCTCCGAGTCTGTTCCTCATAATAATATCGCTGCATCCCGGTGTAGAATGTGATATTATTGAAAAGCCAGTTAAGCTCCCAGTCCTTAAAGAATTTTGCGGTCTTGCTGTTCCCCTTTATGAATGAGAAGGGTTTTAAGGGCTTGATATAAGGAGAATATGAGTAGCTGAAATTACCCTTGTAGTCACTTGTGTTCTGATACTCTGTTGTCGGATCCATGTTCCGCTGCTTGTTGAATGAGAATGCCAGCTGGAAGTTGGCGGGATCCCATGGCATCGGATTCTTGCTCGATACATTGAATCTCAGACCGGACAGAGAAAAACTTTCCGTCACTTTCTTTGTCACGGCGTAATTTCTTATTGAATCTCTCTCTGTCTTATTCACGGCTGCATCGAGCGCATCTTTCAAGAGGATATCCTGATCAAGCGGATTATACTTGGGAGTAGTTGTCTCCTGAGAGCGTGAATAATATACGGGAGCGGAGAGTTTTACCTTTTCCGGTAATATCTTACCTACCTCTCCTCTTACGGCTACCGTGTACTGGTCATATTCATCCAATCTCCTTTCCGAGAGTGACTGATCGACGGCTCCGAATCCGGCTGTCTCCTTATGAGCTGAGAAATTCACCATTGCCAGATCGCTCAAGGTGAGGTTGGCATTGACATTTGCAGCCCACCCGCCGGATTCGTTAAAATCCGTGACCTTCAGCTCATTTACCCATATCACTCCATCTTTGACACTGTTCGACTTATTGCGCACTCCGATCAGCATCACACGTATATCGCTCAGCGAGGGATTTCCGAGCACTGCTACTGTGTTCTGACTGTTATTCGGATCATGTCCCGTATAACGGATGGCATACCCTACCCCCTCCATGTGCGCACTCTTATCTCTGTTTCGCGCCACTTTCAGGTCGGTGAAGATTTCAAAGGGTATGTCAAGGTAATTGCTTAGAGGCCATACGAGCTGACGGTCGGTGGTGCTTAAATTATTATATTTTCCGGGTGCGGTGAGTTGCAACGGTATCTCATATTCATAATAATTATTTTTCACGTCCGACCCGAGGCGCACGAATATCGCGAGGTCTCCATTCTTGACATTAGTGATGTTGTTTATAAGTGCCTCCGCATGAACCCACATCTGCATTCTTTTATATATACGCAGGTCAAGCTGAGTATTCTTATATATACCGCGGGCATCGCCAGGCTGGAGTCCGCTGACTTTCATTGAGAGTGACTGCTCATTGAGCTGCGTTGCCTGTGACTGTCCGGGGTCTTGAATACGGGTCACACCGGGTGGCAGCACGTAATTCACCGGGGTCATGGCGTTGTTCTCCTCGATATTCACCACTGACATGTCAAGCTCTCCCTCTGCCGGCGAATCATTGCGGGAGTTGAGATTAAACTTATAATCTCTCCATTCCCCTCTCACAAGCTCCAAGGTAGCGAAGCGTAAATGCGTAGTCTCCTTAAATCCTGTCATGAACATTCGCGCAAAACGCACTGTGGTGAAGTCATTGATGCCTCCCACTACCTTATCAGGCTGACTCAAAGGTATCTTGAACTGATACCATACATTTTTCTGTCGCCCGGCAGGGGTGTTTACCTCCGTCTCCTGAATATCGGTAATATAATTCTTACCCACCTCGAAGTCCTCGGGGCGTATGGATACCTTATATTGGAAATACCTTTCATATTCATTCAGCGTATTGTCCTGATTGATATCCTCCACATCAGGCACTGATCTGGATGACTGATAGAACGGATTGGAGGACTGGTCGGGCGAAAGCGAGTTGCCTTCCACTCCGTTATATCTCTTGTAGCGAGTGAGGATATCGGCGTGGGTCTCATCATAATAGGGCGAACGAAAGAAGTGATAGTTATCTCCCGCCGGGTCATTCATGGCTGAGAAGGGATCCTCCTGCATGGCTGTTATAGTCGCTGCCGGGAGTTTGCCTCTTAGCTTATCAAGATACTCCTTATAGGAGGAGAAGACAAACTCTTCCTCGTTGGGCAGTCCGTCAAGACCTACATCCTGCATAGGGCGTGCATTCTCAGCATTCTCAAAGGCATAAGTCAATGAGTTTTGGCGTGACACCTTTCCCCAGTTGGTCTCTGTCATGAACTGGTCATTACCATCTATCGGCAGACCGTTCTCGTAGCTCTTCATTCCATCCTTTAGGATATCCTCGCTTATCTCTCCGAAATTAAAATAGAGATCGCCACCTTCCGTATTCGGATTCTCAGGGTCAAGGAAGGGGTCAAGAAGCCAGAACTGGAGGTATTCCACATTCGAGGTCTCGAAGTTGGAATTATCCATCTTTCTCATTATACCGCCCCATCTCTTCTCGGGATGAAGCAGTGAGCCGTCGTCGGCTATATCTTCCGCATCAAGGTTATAGGGTCCGCGCTCCTTGGGATAGAATGAAAGGCTCAGCGTCTGGATATAATTCGCCTCTCCATATGCGAGATCGCGGTAAGGATAAAGGTCGCTTATCTTTACCTCCCTCACATAGGGATTGGATAGAAACTTAGGATCGCTCTTCATATAGCCCGGCACCATTGAGGAATTACGCTGTGTCCACATTCTGTCGATGTAATACCATGCAAGAAGGGCACGGTTCTTTCCATAATCAACATTATTGGAAAGACTCGCTTCAGGGAACAGCGCATCAGCTCCCGCCTCATATGGAGTGGAAGCCAAAAACCACGAATAAGGTGATCGAAGGTCGATGCCGGTCTGGGTAGCCTCGAAATCATCTATATAGCTTGAACCTTTGTTTGTGCCGCTCTTCTGCTTTGCAGGCACAAGCTGGGCAAATTCCGCATTCACATTGAATGTGGAGGGAGCCACACTGTTCACTGTCGGAATCTTGCTGAGGAGGTTGGTAAGCCATGTCAATTCCTTGTTATAGGATAGATTGACACCCCACATGGTATTATTTACCAGCTCATCGCCGATATTCACCTTCTCTGTCACAGCTTTTTCCGAAAAATTTAGCAAAGTGGCGCCTACCGTCAGGTCCTTGTTAAAACGGTATTGCGCATCCAGTCCCATCAGGGTCTTGCGTTGCATGCTGAATAGGGACTGATTTTCCAAAGTCACGCTTACATTTGTGCCGGAGTCTATAATGCTCTGGTTGGTGATAGTGACTATACCCATGGAGTAATCCACAGTGTAATCACTATTTTCAGTAAGAACCACACCGCCTGCCATCACCACTACCGACCCGCGTGGTACATTCATGGCGTTCAGACGGATCTGGGCACCACCGGATGCCTGATATTCACCTACGAGTGAATACTTGTTTTTATCCGCAAACTGACGCGCCACGACAAGTGTGGAGTCATAAAGCTCCTTATAAACATACGCTTTCGCTATCTCCTCGTCTCCGATTTTCTTCTCCAGATATGAGCCGAATGGTTCCGCCACGGGGAAGATGATCTTGCCCGAGGATGACTGCACGGTATACCCCTCCACATAGTCGAAGAAGCCGTCGGAATTGGATTCCTGATTGGAGTCAATACGGTCAAGATTCATCACCTGCAAAAGCGGTATATTGCTCAGCGAGGGGATGGGAAGATAATTGATTTCTGTTCCTGTAGTGTCCGAGAGAAACTTGATATTCAGTTTGAAATTCTTGCTTTGAAGCTGATAGGCTCCGAGCGCATACACGTTTTTCATCATCAGTTTCCACATAGGCAACTGTGTTGACACTGTTGTGCTCCGAAGCATCTTCAGATATAGCGACTCGGAGGTATTGGTAACATCGGAAGAAAACTCCCCGACCTGATATACCCTGCCGCCATAGGTATATTCGTAGGCTACTGCCAACACCTCATCAGTATTGAGCGCGGATTTCAGTGAGATATATCCTAAATCTTCATTTAGAGTATACTCGCTTGATTTCAGCAGACGCGCGCTCTCCACCTTCTCAAAGTCCTTTCCTCCCTCTATTCCATAGGCTTTCAGAGGCTCCAGCGCCTGTGTCACCTGATTTATATTTCTCGCTCCCGGATAGTCGTTCTTTATCTCTTCCAGAAGATTATTCGACTGGTTGGAGGGATTATTAAATGTCAAGGTAGGAATCCAGTGATTATTGGCGAGCCGCTTGTTCTCACCAAGATCCATGAAGCCAACGAAATTTCGGCTTTCATTGAAGTTGCTGTTCTTATTGGTCACCCATACCTCTATTCGGGTGATCCTTATTCCTGAAGAGACATGAGGAAGACGTGAGGCAAACGAATCATAATTATCATAAAAGTATTGGGCAAGAAAGAAGTGGCGGTTGGCATCGTAATTGTCAGCCTTGATTGAGAATTTCGTAGTCTGCACGCCGCCTGAGGTCGATACTGTCTTTGACTCCGAATTCTGCTGCGACAATAATCCGGTCAAGGTCAGTTTACCAAACTGCAGCTTGGTCTTGAAGCCGAACAGTGCCGTACCTCCTCGGATAAGACTCGATCCCGTGGTCATGCTCACATTTCCCGCTTCTATACTCTTGATGATCTCATCCTCCTTACCTTCATAATTAAGTCGGAGATTCTTGGAGTCAAAATCAAACGTAGCATCAGTATTATAAGTCATGTTGAATTTCAACTTATCTCCTACCGATGCACTGACAGTAGCCTGTATCTTCTGATCGAAATCGAAATAGGTCTTTCGGCGGTTACGGAGTGAGAGCGAAGGATTATCAGTCTTGTTGCTCTTTATCCCCATCGAGAGCTGGATAGATCCTTGCGTAGTAAGACGCACTCCTCCCGGACCGAAGATTTTCTCCAGCGGGCCGAGTGCGAAATTCATATCAAATACATTAAAGGGCTGTTTCTCTTTCTGTTCGAAGCTTTCCGAGTTTTTCTCCCTGAAATATGAATACAATTCCCGCCTCATCATCGCTTCATTATACTCCTGAGGGGTAAGCATGGCGGGAGTGACGATATCCGTCTCTCCCACTTTTGTATGGATGATATACATTCCTGTCGCAGGGTCATATATGGCTTCTGTCTTGACATTGTCCGGCTGCCGGAGATCAGCCGTAAATTCCCTGTTTCCTGTCATCTCCTCTGAGGATACTGGGAAAGTCGGAGAGACCTTGAAGCGGGTTTCGGAGGAATCCTTAGGTGAGTTTCCGCTCTTCTCCACCTCCGTTCTCCCCGGAGGAGGATTCAACTCATTCTTCCGGTATTGGGGATAGCCAAAAAGCGACAAGAGCAGTGTTGATACCAACACTGCTGCAATGCAAATTCGTTTTATAATATCAGTATTATGGAAAGCCCTCATTTAAAGCATCTTCAATGCCTGTTTGATCGCCTTTTCCGTGGTAATTGCCGGCTCGGAAGCAAATATCTTCTTCAGCACTTTCTGACTCTGCTGGGCGGTGAAACCGAGCATCACAAGAGCCGCGACGGAATCATCATACGATTCTCCTACAGGCGTACTTGTAATTAACGTTGCCTCCTCTACTTTTATTTTATCTTTAAGGTCTACTATGATACGTTGCGCTGTCTTCCCTCCGATCCCTTTTACCGCCTTCAATGCTGCATCCTGTCCGGAAGCTATAGCGCTCTCAAGCTGTGTTGTAGTGAGGGAGGATAATATCAGTCGTGCCGTATTAGGTCCTACACCGCTCACCCCTATCAGCAGTCTGAATAATTCCCGGCTCCGTTTACTCAAAAAACCGAATAATACATGAGCATCCTCACGTATGGATTCATGCACATACAGCTTTATCGGTTCGGCGGTATTGATATTGGAATAGTCGATGAGGGTAATATTGACCTCATATCCCACCCCATTACAATCTATCACAACATACGTAGGGGTCAGCTCCGCCACCCCTCCTCTTATATAATCTATCATTTTAATTATCTATATACTTTCTTAACTTCCACGCCTCTGCAAGTATTGTATTTTAACTCCTAATTCATAAAATTTCTTTTAACTCCTAAAACTGAACAGAAGATAAAATTCCTTTCTCAATACTGAAAAAAATTATACCGAAAGTTGTAATTGATTTTTAACCAGCTTCCAATAGTTACCCTTAAGCTTAACAAGTTCGTGATGAGTGCCCATCTCTACAATTCTACCATCCTTAATAAAGACTATTTTGTCAGCGTCCTGAACTGTACTAAGTCGATGTGCTGCTATCACAATTGTCTTCCCTTTCCGAAGCCTATTTATATTTGATACAATTAACCTTTCATTATTGGCATCCAAAGAAGATGTAGCTTCATCAAGAAATAGTATTTCAGGATTCTTGTACAAGGCACGAGCAATCATCAGGCGCTGTTTCTGACCTCCACTTATTTCAATGCCAGCTACACCTAAATTTGTATTCACACCCATCGGCAACGAATCTATAAACTCTTTTAATCCCACTGTCTCAAGGAGATTCATTGCCTTATTAATATCCGGGGTTTGGTCTGACAATGAAACATTTTCTAAAATAGAGCCGGAAAAAATCTTTGCTTCTTGCATTACTACGCCACAATGGCGAAGCCAGTCTTGATGACTAATGTCACGCACATTATGGCCAGATAACAGCAGCCTCCCATTTTGTGGAATATAGAAACCTAACATCAATTTAATTAAAGTAGACTTTCCGCACCCACTTTCTCCCACTAATGCAGTGACCTTTCCTTTTTCAACATTTAGATTGAAATCTTTTATAACAAATGGAGAGGAACCACCGGCATATTTAAAACTTACATCAATCATTTCGATAGATGACTGTACATATTTCCTATTTCCCCTTTGTTCTTTCTCATCATTTATTACATCGTCAATTCTTTGATATGATAATATCGCATCTTGAATTGTGCTCATTGTGTCACCAAGAACTGAGAAGGGATGAGAGAGGCGCCCAGTAATGTAGCCCAAAGTCATCAATATTCCAATGGTTAAATCGCCTGAAATTACCAGCATGGCTCCAATACCTGTTATCATCAAATCCTTTATACGGGAAATAATTTCATATCCTCCATCTTTTGTAATTTTCAACCATGATGATTTTATAGACACATCATTAATTGACTTTTGAGTTTCCTCCCATTTTGCTATACGGTTTTGTTCTGCATTGTTAACCTTAAGGTCAGCCATGCCATTTGTGAGTTCGTAAGCATGATTTCTATTTTCCGCAATATTTGTAAAATAAGCATAATTAATAGTTTTCTGTTTATTCAAGAATAACGCATTCCATCCGACTTCAAGAAGTGACATTAGTAAGAAAACAAGAAATATTAATTTACTATAATGAAAAAGAAGATAAGAAAAGACTGATACCGTGATTATAGTAACAATCATAGTATTTGGAAAATTCAATAGAAAATCTTTTATTCGAGAGTGATCGTTAAGTTTCTGAACAAAATCTGAACTGACTTTTCTATCAAAAAAGGATAGTGGGAATTTAGCTAATTTCTCAAGAAATCTATTCACCATGTCAAGATGGATTCTTAGACCTACTTTGGTTAGTAGTAAATCCAATCCGCCCGAAGCAACCAATCCTCCTACACTAATGCACAGCTGAGCGAGAAGTAAAATCACTACTATATTAAGATCCTTTAATCCAATTCCATCATCTATCGTACTTTTCAGTAAAAACGGAATTGTGAAGTCAGTAATCATAATAGCTAAAGTAAGAAGTAAAGCTATAAAGAACTTAGCTCTGTGAATATTAAAGAAACTCAGTGTATATCTTAAGAAATCACGGATATTATTCTCTTTAGGATAAGTAAGCTTATCAAAAGTTTCATTGGGCTCAGCAAGGATTACCAAACCAGTTCCCTTTCCACCAGGGATCCAGTACTTTATAAAATCTTTTTCTGAATAAGTGATCTTTCCTTGAGCTGGATCTGCAATATAAAATTTTCTCTTTTTTGCGTTGTATTTATATAATACTACAAAATGTCTCTGTTCCCAAAATAATATGGCAGGTAACGGCATCTTGAATAAATACTCCATTCGTAGTTTTGCAGCTACTGCATCCATTCCTATTTTTCTGAAACAAGATTTCATATCGTTAATTGACATCCCTAGTCTATTTAGATCACATATAGAATGTAAAAAATGTCTCGGAATCTTAATGCCGTAGTGTCTTGCCATCATTCGAATACATGTGACTCCACAATCCGAATGTTCAACTTGCCTATAACATTTAAACATCTTGAAAAAATATAATTATAGTTATAAAAACTTATATTTCTTTAGGGACAAAAGATATTAAAATTAAAAATTATCTTTTCCCTTATCTAACTGAAGTTTCAGTTGATACCGGTCCGTTAATATTAATCCTACGGTCGACTTTTTTACCGTAACTGAAGGAATAAGTAAGATTAAGAAAGAATCGGCGACCGTTTTTCAGATAATCATATTTCGTTTCATAATATTGAGAAATGAATTGCGACCATGACCTTTCCTTATTGTTAAATATATCCTCCGCCCCAAATCGAATAAATATAGCACCGGTACCATATGTAAGTGACGCATTCCACTTCCCCTGACCCCAAGATTTTTCCATTCCTCCCTCATTAAGCAACTTGAAAGAAGGCTCATAACGCAGGGAAAATCGGAAATTTCTTATGGTATAATCTGCATTTCCTTCTATCCTGAAATTTCCTAAATGATTTCTGTATGGTGTTCGGAAGAAATAGTATGTCCACGCTGGAGTTATTCTGACGGAAAGCTGATTATTAAAAAATCCTCCCTTAAGTGAGATAGAAGCATGATAGCGGTCTGATGGTGATGAAGTCATTATACTTTTTATTAATCCATCTTTTTCAATAGGTGCAGGTTGATATGACGTAATCTGATTGTCAAAAGTCTTGTCATAGCTGAGCGAAGCTGAAAGGGACATCCAGTCCATTGGAATATAATTGGAATATAGATTTGCAGAATATGTAGTTAACGTTTTTAAATACGGATTCCCTTCCGACCACAACAATTCACTCTCCCTGATAAGCACGGGATTTGATTCAGACGGCGAGGGTGACTGCATATACATTTCTATATCTCCACCAATATTTAGCTTAGAGTTGATTGTCCAATCTATATTTGCCGTAGCTGTTGGATTAACTGTATATTGGCGAATGTCACCTATTTGCCATAAGGATGCTTTAACACCTGGATTCAAAGAAATACTTACTGATTCACTTGGGTTCCAGTCTATTGACAAATCGCTTGAGATATCCTGTCGTGACTGGGTCTGATAGAGATCAGCAGAGCCATAATAGTTAGTAGCAAACCAATTAAGATCTGCACTGGTTTTAAACTGAAAATACCAGTTATCTGTGGGGATGAATATAGGAGAAATGGAAATCTTTGCAGAATGAACATTCTCGAAAGTTTGATTATATATAGGATCATTATCTCCAATCTGACTAAAAGAATAATTCTTATTTCTTGTATAAGCATACTGCCAAAATGTTTTCAAGGTCCATTTAGTAGCAAGTTTAAATGAGTAATCACCGGAAATTTGGGGGGAAATATGAGAAGATTTATTAAAATCAGTTGCTGTCAGTGAATTGAAAATATTATCTGACCAGTAATTTTTACTGTTGGAACCACTACCGGGATTATTACTCCAGCCAAAGGAAAATGTATGTGTCAGGCGGACCTTGTCAATGGTATATATTGCATTAAAAGCAGTTCTAAGTGTATTTTTCTTTTCATACTTCCATTGCTCTTCATTTCGTGTAATGATATTATACTTCTTATTATGATAGTAAATATCCTTATATTCGGTCTCACCCTTCATCTCTGAACGATGATCGTTTAAATAACTCCCCCACACCATGATCCCATAAGTCATTCTTTTATAGACCGCTTTTGAAGAAACATCAAAAAAACCATTATTAGGCACTTTCTGGAATAAGTTTACTTTTGTAACTCCCCCTATCTCATATTTAGACATTATGAAGTTAATGACATTCCTATATCCTTCAAACGCAGGGTCAGTGGAATTTTTTATATATTGAATTTTTTTTACCTCCATTGGCCAAAATGTAGATAAATCAATAGCGTTTGCTTTTTCTCCATTAATAAATATAGTGAGTTCTTCTCCAGCAATATTAAGTATCCTTCCATCCTTTTCAGTCAGAAAAGGAAGATTCATAGAGTTTATGAGTGAAGCCGGACTATTTGACAATTTCTTCTCTGTCTTTGTTGGAATTACATTTACTGTTCCCTTCTCAATCCATGCACGTTTTGATTTGACTATTACTTCCTGTAGCTCACCAGTAAATATAGAATCGTTGTATTGACCGTAGCCTTTACACACATGAGCAACAAGAAGAAGGAAAATGATTAAATGTTTCACTTTAGCACTTATTGGACTTAGTAACGTTGTCTTTATACACATACTCAAAGATATCTAATATTATACTATCAATATCTTCTTCAGAATAATTGAAAGAACATAATTCAGAATCAAGTGTCTCAAAAGCTCGCTGCTTGCAACCACCCCCGCATATTGGAGCAATCCTACATTCTCTACAAACTTCTTTGACCAGCTTGGAATTATTACGTCGATTCACTATTTCTTTTTCATATATTAATTCCCCTTCCTGATTGATATAACCAATTCTATTTGAAGTGGAAAAATCACGGGCGGTACATCCAAACAAATCCCTGTTATAATTAATCAAAACATGATTGAGTTTATCTCCATAACACGATTGCCTAACATCATGAGGAAGATAATTAGTTAATACCATAAATCCTTCTTTTCTAAACCTATCACGTATTGAATTAATCTTTTTTTCAGTTTCATCAAATCGATCTTTGCGATCCTGCCAAACTCTTTGAAAATCAAATTTTAGATATTTTTTATACTCATATCCACATTCTTTGAACCTGTCTAAAATTGAAATTACACTATCTATGTTATCTCCAGTATAATTTACTCTAACGATAACATCAATTTTTGCTTTAACAAGTTTTAAAATATTTGTCGTAATAATATCAAAACTTCCGGAATAATTTTTAGTAAACCGTGTATTATCATGTGATTCTTTAGCGCCATCCAAAGTAATTTGGAAAGCACAAGAGCTTTGAGAGAGAAAATTTATAATTGAATTATTTAGTAGAGCTCCATTAGAAGTAAAGTGAATATGTAGAGACTTTCCAAACTTTACACATTGCTCCCTTGTGTATGCTATAATATTTTTAGCAACATGATTAAAAAAAAACAATGGTTCACCTCCAAAAAATCCCAAATCAAAAAAACTTATAAAAGGATTAGAGATAATTCTTGAAATTAATATCTTTACAGCATTCACCGTAGAAAGAGTCATTTTTGAATTAACCACATGTTTTTCGTAACAATACCAACATCTGAAATTACAATCTAATGTTGGATTGATATGAAGAATAAAGGAATCTGAATTATTATCCGCCTTATTAATTCTCGCTTTTAATAATTCAAACTCATCTTCTGTTTCTTCTAATATTATCCCGCCTTCAATAAGTTGTTTAAATAAAAAAGGATAATTTTCTTCGATCTGCTTTATATCAAAATTCTCAAGAGAAAACACATGATTTTTTACCACTACAAATTTTCCAGATAAAGAATTATATATTATACTATGTCTCGCTGCTACAGGGATCACTGAAGTATAGATACTTAATTTCATAATAATTAGATTGTGGCGCTTGCTTGCAATGCAAGCAAGCGCCAAATATTAAAGTTTTATAAGAAAACTAGCTAAGGATGACAAATTTTTTTTTCGTTTGTTCTTGTTATAAATCCTCTCACAGATTTTCTCAAGGATGTTTCTGAAACTTCTCTTGTGTATTCAAACAACTTCCCCCATTCTTTGACCGTGCGCACGCCCCCGAGTAGTTCTCACAACTACCGTCATTCGTTGAGTTACATTGTTTGACTATTGTATTAATACAATCTCCTCCGTTTGAACCACCTATGGCTTCCATATTGGTGGTCAAAAGAGTGGATTCGCAATCACTAGTAATTCCTTCCATTGGAAGTGTCTCTATAAAAGCTGCGATTTTACTTGCTCTTTCCTTCATAACATGATTTATTCTTTATGATTTTTTACGGAAATATCCTTATTAAAAAGATATTTCGCAGTTAGGCAACATATACTTGCCTCTCGAGTGCAAAGTTAATACTTAATTTTTAATTTCAAAACTATTTATGTAAAAAATTTCACATGATAGTGAATTATTATTGAAAAGAAAATATTGAGTCTTATCAGATAATACAAGTATGGACATAATATAAAAAGAAAATTAAATCACCCTTAAATATAAATATTTATATAATTTGGTTTTACTAACTTACATTTTGTATATTTAAAAAATAAAATACCTCCTCATTACGTTATATTACTATTTGTAATAAATCTATATGAGTTCATTAAATTCTCCCTTGCTTGACAATGCTGTGGCAGAGCTGTCCAAACTTCCCGGCATTGGCAGAAAGACGGCACTCCGTCTTGCCCTCCATCTCCTGCGTCAGGAGAAAGAGACAGCTTTCGCTTTGGGCTCATCTATAATTGAGATGAGAGAGAATATTAAATATTGCAAACGTTGCCATAATATAAGTGAATCCGATCTTTGTCCTTTCTGCTCCGATTCCCGCCGTGACCCCGATACAGTCTGTGTAGTTGAAAATGTCAAGGATGTGCTGACCGTTGAGTCTACTCATGAACATTTAGGTTTGTATCATGTGTTGGGTGGGCTTATCTCCCCTCTTGACGGTATCTCACCCTCTGACCTTGAGATCGAATCTCTCGTGAAGAGAGTAAAGGAGGAAGGTATCAAGGAGGTGATTTTAGCTCTCAGCCCTACGATGGAAGGTGATACCACTAACTTCTATATTTATCGCAAATTAGCAGATCTCCCTGTGAAAGTCACCATGCTCGCCCGCGGAGTGGCTATCGGTAACGAACTGGAATATACCGATGAATTGACTTTAGGACGTTCTATTCAGAACAGAATGTTGTTTAAAGATACTTTCCACGAATAATCATCAAAATCGTTTAGGTTATGACTGAGCATTTGCTACATTGCCCCGAGTTGAAACTCCGTCCTGTCGAGCCGGAGGATGCCGATTTTATGTGGGAAGTTGAGTCGGACAGCACTCAATGGATACAGAATTCGATCGTTGCTCCCTTATCCCGAGAGTCTTTACTACAATATGCCATCTCTTATGATGCCGACCCATATCGTTGTGGTCAGTTGCGCCTTATTCTTACATTAGCTGACGGCACACGTGTCGGAGTGATGGATCTATATGAATTGTCAGCGAAAAATCATACCGCAAAAGTCGGGATTTATGTCATCCCTGCTTATAGAAATTCTAATTTCGGGAAGAGGGCTCTCTACCTTCTGCACAATTACGCCTACCAAATCCTCAATTTAAGATTATTATGCGCAGAGATTCTAAAAGATAATGTCCCAAGCATACGCTTATTTCAGAGCGTAGGATATGAAGTTGCCGGAAGATTGACTGATTGGATTCAATGCGGACAGAAATTCTACACGTTGGATCTTTTGCTGAAGACTCTCCCCTGATTCTTTCACACAACTCAATTCTGCATGGGCTCCTCGGGAACAACAAGCCAGCTGCGATAATCTTTCCCCAACTTCTCCACCTCTCTTCTCCAATATATATCCCCCTTCCCGGTGAGTGCCTCGCTCATATCTCCCGGTCTTGTCACTACCCATGAATGATTAAGTATTTCTGTGGTGAGCTGATCTTTGCCCCAGCCGCTATACCCTAAGAAAAAACGGATTTTTCCCTCTACATCATCCTCTTCCTTGACAAATTCCAATACCTGATCTAAATTTGCTCCAACATAAAGCCCTTCCGCCACTTCCATTGCTCCTTCAAAACGGTCGCCTAATGTATGAAGCATGAAAAGACGGTCTGCCTCTACCGGGCCGCCGCAATATACCTTTACTTTTTTTCCTTCCTTCCAATCAGGAAATATATCTGACAGTGTCACCGGAGTCGGCACATTTAGAGTCAATCCGACGTGCCCCTGCTCTGCATCCTCCTCTAAGAGCAATACCACACTCCTTTTAAAATAGGGCTCGTTAAGCAAAGGCTCTGCTATTAATAAATCCCCCTTGCCGGGTGCTAAATTGGTGGGTTGTTTATAAATTAATGATTCAATATCTAATTTTTTCATCTCTCTTATTTCAAATTCAGATTCTCCCGTAATGAAATGACTCCGGAAGAATAACGTGTGTTTTTCATAGTTGCCTTTCAGTTCAGGCTTCATAAATAAAACGCCAAAGGGGCGTGGCAGGTTGCTTCGGAAAACAATAAAAATTAATTTGCGAGCCGACCTAACCAAACGGGGTCTGCATTTGTTAATATGGATAAGAGGAATGCCCTTACCGGGAATTTCCACTATATAATTATTCACATTCTTAATTTATAAAAAGAAAGACACTATGAATCTCGACGAATTAAAAGGTAAGGCAACTGAGTTGATGGGACAGGCTGAGCAACTCAAGGGTAAAGCTGAGGAACTCCTCAATAATCCCGAAAATCAGGCTAAGATTCAGGCTGCTAAGGAGAAAGGTCAGGAACTCCTCAACAAAGGTAAAGATCTACTCCAGAATGAGAAAGTGCAGGAGCTCAAAGAGAAAGCTGAGGACTTCGTTGCTGATAAAACCGATGGCAAAGGCATATTCGGTTTCGGACAGAAACAGTAACTGCCAATTCATAAAGTATAAGGAGGCAGTATCAAAATGAATAGACCCCAAAAGTTACTCTTCTAACTTTTGGGGTTTCCTAATAAACATTAGTTAGAACATAGCCTCGTTTTGTTTTCCACTTCGTTTAACTTTCTTGAATTATTTAGAGAAAAGGTTTTGAGGATAAAATATTTTTTACTTTATTTGCATGGATTACTCACTTACATCAACTTTCTATCATGCAGATAATTGATCCATTAATAGACGCAGGATTAGGCTCCATCCAATAAGAAATGTTAATGCAGGGTCACATCTCAGGGAGCAGATAGCGCCTTGCAGGTGAAGGAGCATAGCGGGCTATGTGACTGAGCCAAAAGGTGATAGATGCCCCTGAGATGTGAGAATGGAGTAACTTAATAAACTGTAATATTAATCAATTTAAATATAATGACTCTTTCCTATGAAATAAAATTACTTTCGTCCGGTCTCTTTTTGGATTAAATCTCAAAATTGAAAATCGACGAGTTTCCTCTAAAAATAGGAAATGACGAGTCAAATAGACCGCCCTGCATTTAACATTCTTTATTGGATGGAGCCTTAAACTTCTATTCGGAAGAGAAGGAGTGTCGGAACCCCTGCTCATCAAACTCCTTAACAGTATCTTTGCTGGAGACCCTATACTGGGAAATATTGTAAGCCTACGCTTCACAAACACTGAACATCCCAACGAGTATATCGAGGGTCGTGGGCTTAGATATGACATAGAGTGCATCACATCTACGGGACATCACTTTATTGTTGAGATGCAGAAAGGTGAGCAAAGACATCTTATAGAACGAAGTGAATATTATGTTGCGAGAGCGATAGCCGCTCAAGGATACAAAGGGAAAGATGATGAAAATAAAAATTGGGATTTTTCTTTGATGCCTGTGGTTGGAGTCTTTATCTGCAACTTCAAAGTAGCTGGACTTGGAGACTCAGCCGTTACCTACGGAGGTATGTGTGATTTGAAAACAGGTAAACCTATAGGTAAATCGCAATGTTTCGTCTATATACAACTTCCATGTTTCAATAAGGAAGAAATAGAGTGTGAGAGCTTATTAGATAAATGGATTTATAACATAAAGCATATGGGAGCAGCACAAAAAATAGCATTCAGAACAGATAATGATATATTCAACTATCTTGACAGCGTAAGCAGCGTAGCCGCCTT
>JAAVFG010000019.1 GCA_014800895.1 Bacteroidales bacterium | reverse complement strand
CTGACCGCTTTCCACTTATTTGAAACTCACGGTTTACCAGAGCCGACTAAAGCAGATAAGCGAAAAGGGAGTCGCGCCTTTTTTCATGCGACCGCAGTGCCGAAATGCGTCAATGGAGGCTTTAAAAATCTAATGTAAATGTTTTTTGACGTAAGAGATGGTAAAGTTCTCCGTCGGCAGGCAGGCAGTTCGTTGGCCACAACTGTTTATAGCGGAAGTTCCAAGGCGATTAAAGCTGTATTGAGTCCGGACGAGAAACGTGTGTTAATCCTTTTAGAAAATGGGAAAGGTGTGAGATGTGTTGATGCCAACGCTTCTAATTTCAACACAAATGGAAGGATTGTATATAACGAGACAGGAAGTTTAGCTGCTCAAGACGTGGCTTGGGATGGCAATAAAAAGATGATGATAAAAAATGGAAACGGTTGGAGAAGCCGCAATCTCTAATGTATTTTGATTATGGATAGTATCTCAAGTTTGTTGAAGAATGTCACAACGAAAAGTAAGACTAATGGTGAACCTACTTTAATAGGAATGGCAGGAAAGTCAACGAGCGAAACGGTACACTCGTCGATAATCGGTTTCCTTCTTAATCCCAATGCTCATGAAGCCGGGACAGAATGCCTTAAGGAATTTATCAATCTATTTCCGGAATGTTCGCTTGGCAAATTCAATCCGGAGAAAGTCGTTGAGGTGACTACAGAAAAAGACTTTGGTCCGGTGAGGATTAACGAGTATCCTACAGGCGGTAGAGCCGATATCTATCTGGAGGATAGCGAGGGGAATGTGGTGGTTATCGAGAATAAAATTTATGCAGGAGATTCCGAATGTCAGCTTCTGCGCTATCATAACTCCCTGACGGATGCAGGCAAGTCGCCTTCGATTATCTATCTTTCGCTTAAGGGTAATCAACCTTCGGATGAAAGTCTTGGGGTGACAAATGCCGATGTTGAAAATCCTTTGGGTCTCGATTATGTGAAAGTTCTCTCCTACACTGATATTCTGCTATGGCTTTCAAAAATCCTGGATAATTGTTCGCCGGACATGAAATCAAATATTGAACAGTATACACGCTTAATCTCTAATTTGCTTATGGAGAATAAGATTCACGAAGAAATCCTTTCATCCGGCGAGAGTTATAAAGCTGCTATTAAAGTAGCTAAAAATCTCGAAGATGCCAGAATGACTCTAAAAAGAGAATTCATATCTAATCTCAGAAAGGAACTAACTGAACTTTTATGTCACGATGAAAGATATTCGTTTGAGGAATATAGCAATGCTCGTAATTCAAAACTCGTGGGCTTTACAATATGCTCCGAGTCTTCGGGACTTCGATATGATGTAGTGATAGATTGGCGTCTCTACATCGCCTGCAATCGTAATTACCCGGAGATTCTGCAAAAAGATAATGGTACATGGGATTATGTTGGAGGCAGAAATGCATTAAATTTCCATGAATGTAGTGAATTAGTCTCAGACTATCTTTCATCAGAGGATGGGAAGCAGAGGATCCCATCCTGCGCTGCACATCTGATTGTAGAGATTCTCTATGAAATTGAAGGCAGAGATTAACTAATTTATGGGTGTACTGCGTAAAAGAAAAAACATTCACTTAATTTGAAAAACTAAAGTTGCTTCAACCATTTTGAGGCAACTTTTTTTGAATTTAATTTTAATCGGAAATGGTGCTACCGATTAAAGAAGTATCTTTGCAATGTAAAAAGAATTAATAATGGTAGAACTCCTTTTGAAGCGATATCTTTGGCTAATTGATACGTTGAAGCGTGGTGGCGAGATGACTTACGATGAAATTGCCGATCGATGGTGCAAATCTTCTGTTAACGACAATGGTTCGAAGCTGTCAAAACGCACTTTCTACAACCATTGTCAGGCTGTGGCACGCCATTTTGGGATTGATATAGAATGTCGGCGAGGACGAGGATTGAATCTGTATAGTATAACTAATCCGGAAGCAATCGAGGAAAATTCGTTGACCAAATGGGCTTTGGATAGTTTTTCGCTCGGTGAGCTACTGCTCGGTAACGCTTCGATAGCTGATAAGATTCTTTTAGAGGATATCCCTTCGGGGCGTGAATGGCTTGAGCCTATCCTACAAGCATTGCAGAATGACCGTCAGATTCAAATTGAATATGAGAATTTCTTCGGCGTGAGGTTCACCGGAAAGGTATGTCCTCTTTGTGTCAAACTGTTCAAAAGACGATGGTATGTCCTTTGCGAAGTAGGGAAAGATAGAAAACGAATTTTCTCACTTGACCGTGTAAAAAAACTTGCTGTCACTAACAACTCATTCACCTACCCCCGCGATTTTGTCCCGGCTGACTATTTCCGTGATGTCTTTGGAATAGTTGCCGGCACAGGCGGGAATGTTGAAAACATCGTAATCCGTACATACGATGAGCTTCCGGGCTATCTCCGATCTCTACCGATGCATCATAGCCAGCGAGAAATTAAATCAAACAAGGATTACACCGATTTTTCACTTCGGCTAAGACCATCGTTTGATTTCATTCAGGAATTGTTATTGCATCGCGACCAACTTGAAGTTCTGTCGCCCCAATCTCTCCGCGATCAGATTGCCGCAGTTATATTAAAAATGAAAAATCACTATGAATGCAGAGACGAATAAGAAAGTTTGTTGCATATATACCCTTCAGGAAAGGACTCCGCAAAAGTCCAGAATGATTTTATCAGATTTTGACGGGAGATTTTTAAACGAACTATGCCCTACTAAAAAAACAATGAGGTCGGCAGCCATGAAGGCATCGGTATAATTGGTGAGTTTGAAAGTGGGATGACTTTTTATATTCGGTTCGGAAATCATAATTTCCATANCATTACTCAATTTCATGATTTCGCTTGCTATGTCGATAGCCGGCGACTCGCGCAAGTCGTCGATATCCGCTTTAAACGCCAATCCCATCAGTGCTACNTTAGGANNGCGTTTATATCTCAGTNCGAAATCATTAATGCTNTTCTTNATTTTTGCTATGCACCATTGTGTTTTATATGTATTGCTTTTCCGCGCCTGCTGAATAAGATTTGTATCTTTCGGGAATTTTGAAATTAAAAAATAAGGGTCGACGGCAATGCAATGTCCTCCGACGCCACAACCCGGAGTTAGAATATTCACACGAGGATGAAGATTAGCGAGCCCGATAAGCCTATTGACATCAATACCGGCATTATCGCAAACGATGGAAAGCTCATTGGCAAAAGCTATCTGAACNTCGCGGAAAGAGTTTTCTACGAGCTTGCACATTTCGGCNGTCCGGGTGTCAGTGGTNTGTAATTCTCCTTCAACAAACATTGAATAGAATCGGGAGGCNTTAGCTGCCGAGGCTTCATTTATTCCCCCTATCACTCTATCGTTGTGAGTGAGTTCATATACAGCCTTTCCGGGGATCATTCGTTCGGGACAATATGCGATATANAGTTTATCGCGNAGTTCGGGGCGTTCCTGATAGATCANATCAGCCATCTGTTCGGTNGTTCCGACCGGAACAGTGGATTCAATCACAAACAGATTGCCCGGTTCGAGNAATGGTATGACCGANCGCGTGGCAGCCTCCACAAAACTGANATCAGGCTGTTTCTGATTATTGATGGGGGTTGGAACGAACACTATAAATGCGTCTGCCNTTACAGGGGTNTCACGNGCAATCAGTTTCTTGCAACCNACTGCCTTCCGGAGCAAATCCTGAAGACCNGATTCCACGATATGAGACTGNCCGTCGTTCGTTTGTTTCACAATTGACGGATTTATATCCACTCCCACTATATCNACACCTTTGTTGGCAGCNACTATGGCTGTGGGAAGTCCAATATATCCTAATCCTATAAAGCAAGCTTTCATAATAATCTATTTAGAGCCTCNACAATTCGGGAAGANGCNCAGCCATCCCCATANNAACCCTGATATTCGANTGANTNANGAGAGTNTNATGAATTGTCAAGGATATTCGATGTTTCNNGTATAATGTTATTTGAGTCAGTTCCGACGAGNNTNACCATCTCCCCAAGTGCTTCTTTTCTTTCGGTGGTTTCGCGCATNACAANCACCGGTTTGCCCAAAGCCGGCGCCTCCTCTTGCACNCCACCGCTATCCGTCAGAATGACAGTGGATTCCGACAGAAGNAAAGAGAATGNAAGATAGCTGAGNGGATNAATGAGNAAAAGATTATCNCGCNTCTCNTTGCCGCTNCCGAANANTCTATAGGCTGTCTGCCNGATGTTGGGATTAAGATGCAGGGGATACACAAAGTCGGTGTCGGGATATTTTTGCGCAAGCTGATCGATAGCANGGCATATNGAGGCNAATGCTTCGCCAAAATTCTCGCGTCGATGAGCAGTGATGATCACAAGTTTTCTATTGCGAAGNCGCGATGGGTCATATCCGGCTTCATTGAGTTCCGCAGNNATNTCNNGNNGNATTNCCTTTGACGATTTAATTTTATCGACCACCCANTTAAGCGCATCAATNACCGTGTTGCCNGTCACAACTATTTTNGNATCATCNATACCTTCCGACAATAGATTGCTTCGGCATAAAAGGGTAGGAGCAAAATGNAGGGTGGCTATGCGCCCGGTNATCTGNCGATTCATCTCTTCGGGCCANGGGGAATAAATATTGTGTGTGCGCAGTCCNGCCTCAACATGACCTACGGGAATCTGACGNTAGAAAGCNGCGAGNGCNGCGGCNGCNGATGTGGTGGTGTCGCCATGCACGAGAACCATGTCGGGATCGGTTTCGATGAGAACATCACGCATNCCGGTTAGNACGTNGGCTGTCAGATCATAAAGATCGTGAACCTTATCCATAATCTGCAAATCATAGTCGGGGGCGATATCAAATACCTCCAATACCTGATCAAGCATCTCNCTATGCTGACCTGTAACACANAATATCGGATCAAAATCATCAGGGTATTTTTGCAANTCCCGATAGACCGGAGCCATCTTGATTGCTTCAGGCCGAGTGCCGAAAACGAGTAGAATCCTTTTCATCTATGTGGCAACTATAATTTCATCTATGTGGTTACTANAATTTNTTTGCAACAAGCATCCAGGCGAATCGCAAAAGATGAATCTGGCGACTGATTCTCTTAGGCTCCTTCATAAGCCTGTATGCAAACTCCAGATTATGCTCTATCCACCATTTAGGCGCGCGTTTCGCTTTTCCNGTGTATATATCGAAACTACCACCCAAGCCCATATATAANGCCGGATGGATCTCNTGAAGTTCNGCCATCAATAATTCTTGCCGTGGCGATCCCATTGCCACAAATATAATATCAGGTTTCTTACACCTTATATCNTTAATGACATCNTTTTTCTGACTTTCGGTGGNAAGATAGCCGTNGTGAAAGCCGGCAATGACAATACCGGGGAAATCNTTTTGCAGTTTNCGGNNAGTCTCCTCNANAACTGATTGAGTGCTNCCCAACAGATAGAATGAACGGGTATGGCAGAAACGNTCTATTATTTTCAACCATAATTCACANCCCGNAATTTTANANGCATCGTAAACCCCTTTGCGCCTGGCAGCTAATACCGGACCTGCNCCGTCGATATAACCAATGCTATTGTTGATAATNTCNTTTATNCGGGGATCGCGATTGATTATTTTCTCGGCATTTACGGCAGCGAGAATTCCCTTCTTGTTATTGATNAATTCGAGTAAATCTTCTACCCCNTTGAAGGNAGNGACCGTTACACCATTAAGTATAACTTTATTCATNATTCACAAGTTGTCCAAATTTTGTTGTANTTATACCTTNCCGAATAATTTTTGCAGGATTCCCTGCAAGCATACAATTTGGAGGAGCGTCTTTAGTCACAATTGCCCCGGCGCCTATCACACAATTATCNCCGATTCTGACACCGCACATAATGATACTNTTNACTCCGATAAAGCATCTCGCTCCGATATAGGTATCGGNGTGTATATTCCTGCAAAAATCNTGNGAGAGAATGATTGCGCCGGAGGCAACAAAACTCTCTTCNCCTATNTGGATCCCTTTTGGATTTGTTTTGTCTAATTTAGCACCGAANGANATTCTCGTCGTNCTCGAAATATCCATTCCATATATTTTAGTAAGGATAAAGTGCCTTATNAATATAGCGACAAGGCGGATGAAGTTTCTAATTTTCACCATTTNCCGAGATATATTTCAAATAAAAACTNATGCCATAGAACATCCAGGCATTAGGCCATCTCATATACTTTATTTTATTCANNAGATTNCCCTTTTTCCTANAATAGAATGCTCCATCGGNTGATTGCATGTTATCTATNGCCCAGCTAATTGCTTTCTCTAACAAAGGNAGTTCCTTTCCCAACTTATCAAGATGATAAAGTGTAGGAATTGCCTGAGCCACACAATGTAAATCNACTGTGGAATTNATGGAGTCATTTTCATAATANAGGGCNATCCCGGTTTCCTTATTGAAAAAATTAGATATCCAATGTGAGTATCCTTTTTCAATAGCTTTTTCCACCGCNTCATCACATAATATGCGGTTGCAACAAACGAGACTTTCAAGTTTGAANCCGGTGTGGAAATTATCCCTCCATTTATTCCCGATTTGATCACTATGAGGGAAGGAGCCGTCGGGATTTTGCAATGAAACAACGGGCTGCACAGACCGAGTGATTTGATTTAATAATTTATCGTCATTTTTATACTTATATATTTTTGTCAGGGTCTTGCTACCCAGCAGAGTTGCATTATAAACGGCATGTNTGTCAAGAGGAGAATATGAAAACATAAAACCATCCGGCTTNGATATCCTATTCAAGTCTTCAAGAATAAANNTCTCTGAGGATAATGCTATATTCAAATATTCTGANCNGCNGGTAATTTGATACGCCCTGAGAAGAGCATCCNCAGCGAANGCTGTAGNCACAACTGTNGGAGTATATGCNGGGAGGTAGAAGGCTATTGACTGCCATCCGAATTCATACCCCCAGCANGCTCCGTGATAATNACCTTTTGAACGGATATNTATCAATAATNGCGCCAGATANTCTATCTTATNTAATANTTGTTCAGNNTTNCCGAAATAANGTTGTAGAGTNGGGTCCAGNNTCACAGCTTCGTATAGATTACAGTACCCTGATAAGAATAATGCTATCCCTTTAGGGTTATAATCTTTAGATATTATAGCAATGCGACGCAGATTAATAGGACTGAGTTTAAAAAATTGAATCATTATCAAGCGGCATAGCGCTGATTTATTCAGCAGCGGCACTGCATTGAAAATCCGNGAGTTGAGACCGTCGTAGGGATCCCACCCCTTGAAATCCTCTGCTTCGCAATACTTTTGCAGCTTGGAAAAAGATTCGACTATACGATTCATAAGGTTTCAAATAATTGTCGGTAAAAGTCAGTTACCGCAGCTTTCGAATAGTTGGCTTCAACAATCTGTCTTGGAGAATATGATTCAATATTATTGATAGTCTTCACAACGACATCGAGAAAAGCCCGATTTTGTTCTGTCTCGGTGTCAAAAAGCTCAACGAGTTCGCCTGACACTCCGGTCTTTATAAATTCAGGGAAAGCACACACATTATGAGCCACGACAGGGACTCCACAACTCATAGCCTCAAGAGCCACTAATCCGAGGCCCTCGCGAAGGGAAGGGAAAATGAGCAGATCTATCGTCTTATAAAAAGAGGGCATCTCCCTTTTATTCATCCGATTGAATACTTTACAACTGCTTCGGTCTGTTTGCAGCATCCGGTCTATATAATATCCGGATTCTTTTCCATAATTGATGATTTGAAAAGTAATTGCGCGACCGGTAGCAGATTCAATTTCATGTTTATGCTCACTTAGATAAATAAGCGTGTCAGCCCCTTTTTCTGCGTTTAGTGCGGATGCAAATCCAATCTTGATATCTTTCCGGGGGGGTGCATCAGCTGAAAATAAAACCGTATCAACTCCTCCACTCGGAGAGATATAAATATTGTGCCTCAGATTGGGATATTTTTTTTGAAGTAGAGTAGAAAAATATTGAGATGGAACAATATTTATCGAATTATTTATAAATTTTTTTAGAAAGCGCGATGATATTAATGAAAGAAAGCTTTTACCTGCCAAATCCTCCCCATGCCAATGGATTATAGTTTTCTTTCTTCTCAAGAATGTATTAAATGCTATTGGCCAGGCATAAGGGAAATGATTGATATAGATAGAATCATATGTGCCACGTTTGGAGATACAGCAATACCAATATTGCAGATATTTACGCAGTTTGTAGAGGGATGAGGTCTCTTTATGGTATTCGATCACGAGAGTCTCAACATTGAAGCCTGCTTTGGAAAGACATTCTGTAATATCTCTGATATATGCGGTGTAATCAGGATAATAGTTGGTGGGATATCCGTTATTCACTATGAGAATCCTCTTATCTGACATTGTAGAATGCTGTTACAATAATTAAGAATGAAAGATAGGCGTAAAAAAAGCCGGTTTTCCGTATCCCTTTAATAGCATAAAGGGATACGAGTATCATTGAGGGGAAAAATGTTATTACAAAACGAATATCCAACGCTACCCCTGCTAAAATCACGGAGATGATTCCAAATAAAGAATATAAAACCAATGGATAGAACTTGTAACTGAGATTCTGAATGACTTTCCAAACTCCGATAAAGAGAAATACATTGAGTATGCTTTTCAATAATATTCCTCCACTGAAAAGCAGGGCATATTTTCCCAATCTGAAGAAATTAGGAAATGGGCCGATTAAAGCAGCAAACACCTGAACTAAGGAGTCCATTATTCCTGAACCTACCGAGCCTTTGCGAGCATGCGCCACTGTCATTATCTGCTCAATGGAAATTCCTGTGAAAGATTCCAGGATATAATTTGCAAATATTGGGGAACAGATTCCACAGATTAACAAAAATCTGAGAATCTTTTTTTTATCAGAATCTGTGGTAATTGCGCATACACCCATACAAATCAATAGCATCAGGCATATCGCACTCCGAAAGAAAATAGTGGAGAAAATAAAGCAGAGACAAAGAAAAAAACTTCCGGTTTTCTTCTTTAGTTTCCACTTAAACATATAATAAAAGGATGATATTATAAGAAAGCAAAATATCACTTCTTTAAGTCCGACTGATGAAGTAATATATAGGAATGGATTGAACCCATAGAGTCCTCCGGCAATCATTGCCTCCCTGGTTGAAAAACCTAAAAGGATTGCAAGGCGATATAAGAGATAGGATGAGCCTATTAAAAATAAGGAATTGATAAAAACCATCAACATTCTTCCTAACTCTACGTTTCCTGATATTTTATAAACTTGATACAATATATATGGATATCCTAAATCATCGGTTTCAATATGGGGGCTAAGAAGACTGAATCTTTTTTCCAAAAGAGGGATTACCATAAAGTCATACCTATAACTGTCAACAGCTAAACCAAAAGGAGCATTATAGTAGTCTAAGAAAAAGATTCGTGTTGCAAAGGAGATTAAAAGAGAGGAAAGAAGAATACAGAATAATAACTGTTTGATATTTTTAATCCTTGTACTGAGAGACAATCCCCCGATATATACACCACCACACGCTATTTCAATTAACAGGAACGGCCATTCAATACTTTCTTTTGCAAAAATCATACCGGAGAGGATGAATGCCCCAAAGATAATGCAGAAAGAAAGAATTATTACTTGAAAAACCCGTTTGTTATAGTTATCGCAGCGTGGCATTAACAGATTTTAGTGGATGGAGCCTAACTGTCATTGCATTATTATAACAGCTCCTTTAAGTCTATAAATCTTGAATAAGGGACATTTACAGTTTCAAAATCGGCATGATTAACCAACCTCACTACTAAATCATACTTATCTCGTAATTCTTTTGGATTAGTCAATACNTGCAAGTGGTATTCTTCTTCCACCTTGCCGGTGTCAATTAATGGATCATAACAATCCACTGTAAATTCTCCTTTCAGATTCCTCAATATCTCGAGAGCCTTTGAATTCCTGCAATCTGAGGTGTCGGCTTTATAAGTTGCTCCGAGAATCAAAATAGTCTTTGCGCCAAATCCTTTCGCTAATTCTCTTATCTTGTCAGCAACCTTNNCTGCCTTAGTTTCATTAATGGTTCGCGCACATTGNATTAATGACAATGAACGTGATTTTTGGTTGGCTCTGTTTAAGAGATAATAAGTATCTACGCCTATNCAATGCCCTCCAACTAATCCNGGATTCACNTTACTGAAATTCCATTTGGATGNAGCACATTCTGTTACTTCATNTATATTAATCCCCTCGGCTNTGCAAAAATCTGAATATTCATTTGCNAAAGCTATGAGNACATCACGTTGCACATTTTCATACATCTTTGTNGCCTCAGCCACCTTNATGGATGAAGCCTTAATAACAGGTGCTGTAATTATNGACGAGTANAGTTCATGCATTAATTCCAANGTNTTTTCATTGGAGGCTGATATTATTTTNGAGATATTCTCTAATGAATGTCTGTCGTCACTTACATTAATTCTTTCCGGCGAATATCCCACATAAAAATCCTCATTAAATTTTAGCTTTGANGAATTTTCCAACAATGGAACACAAAATTCTTCAGTTGCTCCCGGAAATACTGTTGACTCAAACACTACCGTACTGCCGTGTNGCANGATTTTACCCAGAGATTCACATACTTTCTGTAAAGGAAGTAAGTNNGGTGTTTTATCATCATTTACTCCTGTNGGCACACAAACAATAAAAACATTACACCCTGACAAATCTTCATAGGTATGCGTCAGGCTTTCGATAGAGTCTCCACATTGTTGCTCTGAATTCTTTAATTCTATAATTCGATTCTCATCTATATCCAATCCAATGGTTATAAATTTCTTCGAAAGCAACTTATAGAGAGGCCATCCGACATANCCNAGTCCGATGACTCCTATCTTGATTTCNGNATTNTTAATANNAGCGTTCATTAATGAATTTTATATTTCTAAAACTTACTTACCTCAAAAGAGCATTTATCAGGCAGAATTTTATTAAAGGCNTCACATAANATCGACTTTGAATACTCAAAATCAGAAACCTCGCCATCATTAACGCATATTAATGACTTTTTNTGCTTTGATATGACATCAATCGCCTCCATTAAGATATCATCATTCATATATGCGTATGACACTGAGGTTTTCCAAGGATTTATCGGCTCAAACATTCCTTCAGCAAGCTGATAATATCTGAATACATATTGGTTTACATTTCGGAAATTCCTGAACCTGCAAGAACATGTCGCGTCAAGTGTATGATAATCTAAAGCCCACACATTCTTAAGTGTTGTTTTGAAGTAAGGATTAGGAAGATGTGGACTATAAAGACCTGTAAAAGAGGGATAAGGATATAAGGCAATGGTGCGTAGCAATAACTTTCCATAACATGCATTAAACCAACCCCGGATATTCTTTTTTAAAACATCTCCTTTATCAAAGAATCGGTTAACGAACCCTGTATTATTTGCCATAACATAATCCCTGTCATCTCCTTTTGGTTGACGAGCACTCAGGACAGCGATGTCACGCACCTTATCCTTAACAAAAAATCGCTTGGGCGAAAGATGGTTGATTATAAAAGTATCATCATTAAAATATACGAATCTCTCAGACAGAGAATCGATACGATGAAGATTGAGTTCTATTGTACGCGAATTAAAAGTAGGTAAATACTTCTCCGGGATATAGTCAGAGTGTTTTATAAACTTTAGTTTCGGATGATTGATATCCAACCAATCAGGATAATGGCCACAAGTGATGAAGTATATATTATTCACCCACGGGGCAAACTTTTCAACACCCCTGAACCAGTATCTTAAAGTTCCCCAGTCTCTAAATCTCACCGGTCGGGCATCGCCTGATTCTAATTGGGTATATTTTCTTAAAGATTCCTGCCAGGCAGGGTCGTTATCGTCTACCCAAATGAGAACAAAATCTATTTTTTCCATCGTAGAATATTTCTTAACCATTGTTTAAAGCCGGATAATTCTGCGTCAATTTCATATCGGGAAGTGTAGCGAATTATATTCATCCGTGAAATTGTGTATGGGGTTTCGTCAGGTACATATTCATTCATTACAGCGGCGGAAAACCCTGATGCGGCACATTCCTTAACGCATTCAGTTGAAACATGGCGTTTGTGCCCGAAAGGATATGCATACAGACTGCAATTGAAAAGCATGTTGATTTGAGCGCCACAATACTGAAAGTCTTGCTTCAGCTTTTCTGACGGGAGAAGAGAAAGAACTTCGTGATTTATGGAGTGAGCACCTATTTTATGTCCATTACGCTTAAGTTGGCTTATTTCATCAAGAGTCAATCCGCGGAAACGCAAGTTGGCGTAGTCTTCACTTATGTTCAGTTTATCAAACGGGCAGATGGTCTCTAACTCCTCGATGATGGGTAAGTAATTGCAATCATTTGTATAGATAGAGTCAATTATAGCATTATATGCTTTCCGTCGGGAAGATTGAGAATACAAATAGTAGGTTTGTCCTGCAATGGTGTATTCTCCGGGGGTGACGTATGCCATCCATCCCTTAATTCTATCATTCCATAATGGACCGCCATCAACATTAAACAGCGGGAGAAAAAAATAAGCATTATTCCCGTATTTACTTAGGGCTTCATCTGCGATAAGGGAGGAGCGGTAGCCATCATCAATGGTAATTATTGCTGAATTTGGTTTCCCTATTTGTGTTGTTACATCCAATCGTTTGTTGACAATATCAATAATCCTTTCAAAATGAGATTGAGAAGAACACACAAATTGTTGTTCAAATGAATCAGTAATAAGATGGTCGGGCATGATATGGTGAAATACGAGAATTCGCTGTCGGTTTCTATTTAAGCGATAAAACCACCATATTATACCCGTATAGTATGCGAGGAGGTAAATTATTAAATAAATCTTTTTGAAACTCATTGGTTAACTGTGATTTTTTGGTTCACCGACCATATATTGTTCGATATATTTTACGGATGAAAAAAATCAGATTTCGAAGGAAAATAAACCTGCCGATCTTGCCTTGCAAAGCAAATTTAACAGGCAATTTCCAATGAGGAGCGACAAGATGCTTGAATTTTTCATAATCGAATTGAGAATACACCGATAATAATTCCTGAAGCTCAGCTCTATCGCAGTTAACTATCCCAACTATGTATTTCCTGAATCTCCTCTCATCAAGCACCTGATCATACACAGATGTTTTTAGGGAAAGAAAGTCGGCTACTGTTTCTATAGCCCTCAAACGCTGGCGCGTATTTGCTGCTGAATTATGATGAGTATATGAGCTAAGATTTTGCTTATTATAATGCACGAAGGCGCGGTTCACTTTTGTGATTACATCAGCATAATACAAAGTCTGTATGGTTACGATCAGATCCTCCCCAACATTTATACCCTCTATGGAGTTGATGTTATGTTTCGTGTAGATACTCCTCTTAGTCAGCTTGTTCCACACATAGGCAAAGACAGATTTATATCCGGTATTCCAAATGGCAATGATCCCCTTTAACAAAATTTCTTTGTTGTCGGAAAGAAAGCACTCGCAATATTCCTCACCCTTCTTGTCCGACATAAAAAAGTCTGCCACCACTACGTCTGAATTGTGAGTAATGGCTGCTTGATACATAGCTTCAAGCATATCCGGCTCGAAATAATCGTCGCTATCCAAATGAAGGATATATTCTCCCCGCGAATTATCAAATCCGGTCTGTCGGGCAGCTGCAAGACCTCGGTTACGGAGATGATTTATTATTTTCACTTGGGATTCAAGCTGTGGATATTCGCTGATAATGGCTGTCAGCACTTCGATGCTCCGGTCTCTCGTGCAGTCATTGACAAAGATAAACTCCACCCCGTCGGTCATGGTCTGGCCGAAAAGAGAGCGCACACATCTCTCGATGTATTTTTCCACTCCATATATCGGAATAATTACGGAAACCTTAGGCTCCATCCACTAAAATATGTAAAATGCCAGGGCGGCTATTTTAGCCAAAAAGAGCCGGGCAAAAGGTAACAATTTTATCAGATGAACTAACATTATATAATATTTAAAAAATTTGGTTTAATTAAAACACCATCCGTATCGCAGCTACACCTTGCCTATCGCTCTTTGATTCAGTTGCATAGCCCGCTATGCGCCTGAATCTGCAGAGCGATATCCAAGGCGCATCTGCGACCCTGGCATTAACAGATTTTAGTGGATGGAGCCTTATCTCTTCCATAGGCTTTAACCTCCGGCAAATCATGAAGCCATGTATCGGCAAACGCAGACAGTTTCCCATAGGTGTTGTCAATATATTCTACGGGCTTATGGAGCAATACTGACAGAATCATAGTGTGAAGTCGAGTGGTGACAACTCGCGAGAATGGTTCCATAAATTCAGATCCTTTTCTAGTCAAAGAATCAAGGATGAATCTTTTTCCAAAAATCCGGATTGCTCTATCCACAATTCTCAGGCGAATGCCATAGCGTCGCAAATCTCTTAAAATTCTCCTCACCCTCTTGAGATTCCTTATCATTAGCTCGAAATATTCAGATGTGGGCCAGTCGGATGTTACGTCAGCTTCTTGCAGAGCCATCGGCGCATCCTGAGGGAGCTCTTTATCAGATCGGAGAAGAAAAAGAGTTTTCCCCGCTTCCCGATTTCGATGACATTCCAACAGCGAGGGATTGATGCAAAATGCCATATCGGGAGCAAGGTAGATGTGATTGCGATTGAAATTTACCGACAGCATGTCGTAGCTTGCTTGGTCGCGGGCAAAGAGATGCAGGTCGGAGTGACTTGCCATTAAGTCGGCATCCTTCTCGATTAACTCATTTTCCTGATAGCAGATCGACTGTGGCAGCATCACGATTCTGTTATCGGGATAGCGTTTTATGATTTCGAGTCTGTTATCTTGAAGCGGGCGCCATAAATCTCCGAAATTGCCACCTCCCATCAGTATAATAGTAACATCTTTATTCAGATCAGGAAAAGGAAAGTAGCCCGCTCCGTAACTCCCCAAGAGCTTAAAGTCGTTTTCATGGAGAAAATCCTCTGCTCCTTGCCATATAAGCAAGTCTCCTATATTCGAGTAATAGGGAGCATCGGCTATAATAACTCGATCGCTCAAGAGTGGCTTTAGATGCCCGGCTATTATCTGACGAAGCTCTGAAATTTTGTTCTCAAAATACTCCATTTTCCATTTATCACATGATAAATCAGACTTCTGACTGAATAAACCAATTTCTGAGCTTTATTCTTACACATAGCCAGTTGTTTGGACTTAGAAGTCAACATCTCATTATTATCTGATAATTTCTGAGACAAAAACTGACGCATCTCTTCTCCAACCCAATGGCGCCCATCAGTTGTTACGCGGTCGCGCATCTCCAGATATGAGGGAGTGATAAGTTCGGGGATCATCCCGAGCGTAAGCCATGCATGACCGTTATAGCAATGAGCCATTTCACATTTCCCTGCCGGGCAGAAATCAATTGGAGCCGAAGGATTATCAAAAATTCTTTTTGGTCTTAAACGGTAGCACTGCGAAAGCGAGCCGTTCTCCAGATTAATGTGTCCGCCCCATAGCCCGTTATAGCAAAACTCTTTTCGTGGCTCGCCGAATATCCGCATCTTGAAATCAAACAGCGGAGAGTCAAACTGTCCCCACACCTTGATATAGTCCTCGCGTGAGAGTGAGGAAAGTATCGGTATTCCGGGCTTGGTTCTGTCTCGAGCCACAGTAATATGACAAAGTGCCCCGATATTTTTGAGGCATACCTCCTTAATCTCTTCAATATATGGAATTGCGTCATCTGAGGGTGTCAGCTCAACCGAAAACGAAATGTTGCTGCGGTCTATCAAACGGATGTTGTCAAAATATTTGTCAAGAAGCCCTTTTGACTTTAGCTCCATAAAATGGAAGGAGATTTTAATTATCAGGTGTTTTTGCAACTCAACCGGAATTTCCTCTGTCAGTTCCTTGATCCGCTTTGTAGGCAACCCGTTTGTAACCAACATGACGTAGTGGCCTTCTTCAAGCAATTCACGTGTTAAATTCACTATATATGGTGCTAAGAGGGTTTCTCCTTTCCCGCATAAGTTGAGCAAGCAGGTTCCTCCCAATCGCTCGCGTGAAAGTGCCTTACGGATATGCGGAAGGGTATAGTCGAGTGGCTTTACCTCAGCAGATGCTTGATTTCGATGAGTTATGTAGCAATAATTACATTGCAGATTGCATGTGGTCACCGGCACATCGATGTCGTAGAATCTTTTTAATCTGTTTTTATTCAAGAAATGAAAATTTATATCCGGCTTCTTTAAGCCATTTAACTGTTTCCTTAAATAATCCCTTGTTGATGCTTTCCCAAGTCCGGACTTTTATTTTTCCGGCTAAACTTCGGTGGTTATAGTTTTCGGGACTATGCCATAGCTTCCACTCGTGAGTGAACACCACGAGGGTGTCAACATTTTCGATTCGTTTTAAATCACCAATCACCCTGAAATTATCATCAACCCTCAGGTCGGTCCTTCTGTAGGAGATTCCGTTTTTATTTATCCTCCCCCTTTTCGCTACGGTCATTGCTTCTGAAGTCGTGAGATTATATGATAAGCGGTTGCAATCGTCGGCGCAAAGAAGAGTCTTTATGCCTGTCAAGGCGTTTAAAAGAGAATCAGGGGCGAAGAAGTAGTGGAATCTGAGCGTTGATGCAATCATTGATGAATCTGCAAATTGAGCAATCGCACCATTCACATTGTTATATGAATCCCGAAAGTCTGATACTGATACAAGACTGTCAAACTTAGCCCTGCTGCTATGATAACCTATCCTTAACCAATCGGATGCTTTCCGGAAATCGTTTTTATATTTCAGCGGCATATCTTCAAGGAGGGTATCTCTGCCGTCGCCGTTGCGTAAATGTTCATAGGTGTAGAGTGTGATCCGCATACCATAATCTCGATGCAATTCTTGAAGGAAAGCCATGAAGGGGTGTTGGAAGAGCGAGTCATAATCCTGTTGATTCCCTATCAGATCGGCAAACACCTCAACATCATCAAGGCTCAGATGCACCACTCGGTCGCTCTCTTCGACATCATTCCGGTATCCCCGGCTGCAGGAGCAGACGGCGATGGTGAGGAATAGAACCACCAGAGATATTAAGTTTTTGTGCATATCAACATATCCTTTTTATCACAGCTTGACGGATAATTTTACGTTCCTTGTTGTTAAGTCCGATTCCGACCTCAAGCGCTATCACAATCAACATGCTTCCCGCTATGGTGATGATCGGATTGATGGTTTGCGTTAGCTGCAGATAATGATACCCTGCATATAGAAGAGCGCACGCTATCGCCAACATTCCCGCCGGCAAAAAGGCGGAGTGCAGAATTCTGAAAATGGATATTTCGGGCATGTAGATCTTAAGCACCCACAATCTGACAATTAATGCGATGATTGCAAGCAGGGCTGTCACGATAAAAACCGTTTGCGGAGCCATCCCGTGGCGCAAAAGAATATAGGAGATGGGAAGACTAAGAAGCTGAATCCCTCCAACCGCCATTTCATAAATCTTCACATGGCCGGTTGCCCTCACTCCGGCTCCTATGCAATAGGCAAAACTTTCAATCTGTGAGATTATAAGCACTAATTGAGTGAATGTCGGAGTATAAGCGGGATAGTCTCCAAGCCAGAATTTGAGTATAGGCTCGATGGCGATCAAAATTGGAAATGACAATATCAGGAGCAGATAAAAGGAAATTTTACATCCGTATATAATGAGGCTTTCGGTTTGCTTGAAATCGTTGGCTGAAAAGGTTTTGGTTATCTGAGGATTTATTGCGGTAGTGAAATTCCGGACAAAACTGTTTAGCGCCCCGTTCACTTGTGAGGAGAGCGCGTAAGCAGCATTCACCACCGGTCCGAAGAAGAGATTCAATAAAATGTTGCAACCCTGATTTTTCCCAACCCATGACAGTGTGCCGATCGTGCTCCACGACATGAAGTCTGCCATAGGTCGAAAGAGTTCTTTATCGTATATCGCTCGTATTGACCGACATTCCGGAAAGCAACGTCTGCAATAAATCAGGGTGAGTAATACAAGAAGGGCGGCTGTGCCCATATTGAGAAGCGAATATGCCTTAAGCTTATTAGTGAGGATGTAGGTCAAGGATAAGGCAACTATCAATTTCACCACCACCTCAAAAATACTCAGGACAGCGAATATCTCCATCTTTTCGCGTGCTATGACCACTGCGTTGAGCGGTGTACGAAGGATGGTGAATACAAAAGAGATTACGGCACATTGATACACCCAGTTGGCAGCCGTGAGCTGATCTGAGGGAATCGTCATATAACGATTCAGAAACCACAGACCAAGTGTTTCCGCCAAAACCACCACTATCAGAGATAGCAAGATATGGATGGTGATTGCCGTGCGGAATATCCTGCCGGCAGTATTTATGTCATCCCGACCATGGGAGAATGATAGAAATCTGACCGTGGATAGCGACATCGCTCCGTTAAGGAACGACAACATTACTATTACCCCTCCGACTACATTGTAGATTCCGTAATCAACTGATCCAAGCTCTCTCAGCACTATACGCGAAGTATAGAGCGAAACGCCCATTACCAGAAACATTCTGAAATAAAGCATCAGAGTGTTTCTGGCTATGTTGGATGTCGAACTAAGAGATCTCTCCTTAGGCAATCAAGATCCTATTTGAAGATAACACCGGCTTTCAGACCGATGAAATTCAGACCTCCTGCGTGACGATATACGTTATATCCGTCGGGTGTACAGTTTAGTTTAGATTTATAGAAAACACCTATGCGGATGAGTGTGTTCTTCAAAGGTATGTTGCCTCCGACCTCAATCGTCGGAGTGATCAGACAGCCTGATTTTTTTAGATCCTTCACCACCATCCCGGCGGAAGAACTCCAAGTCTTGGCACTCAGGGTAGTGAAAAAGAGAGGCGAAAAACCTACAAGTCCATAGAATGAGCTTTTCCCGAACGAAAGTCGGCTCCACTCCAACTGAACAGGAACACCTACCTCAAACATATTGCGGGTATTGGTGTATTTGTTGATTTTGTTGGTGTAGTCCATCCCAAGAGAAAGACCACAGTTGATGAAAAGATCACGATGGATATTCTTTTTCCATACTCCTTCAATGCCAAAATCTTTTGATGTCTGGCTGTTTGCTGCTGCAAAGGCGGAAACCTGGAAAGCATGATCCGGGTTCTCAGTTCCGGAGGTTTGCGCATGCGCCTTGCCTCCGAAAATACAGAGGAGGGCAATTAAAATTAAATAAAGGTGTTTCATTATTGTTGATTAATTTAATTTTGTAGCATTATGTAATGCAAAAAGACCTTAAGATTCATTTCAATAGAATCTTAAAGCACTTCAACATTGATTTTCTCAATCTTTAATCGGGCAACTCCACTAATACCTACCGGGACGGCTAAATCTAAAAATTTGTCGTCGCAGTTTAAAATTTCACCTGTCAAACCCATCAAGGGACCTCTCACCACACGAACCTTATCATTGACCTTTAAGATTGCGGGATCAAATGAGACAGGATATTCCGATTGACCCAGTATAAATTTTAGTCGCGCTATTTGGCACTCCGGAATTACCGCGTGCTCCTTCATACCCCCCCCGGGTAGGGATAATGGCTTTATTATCAATGAGTTATTAATTATATTTGAAATCTCCGACTTATCAATTAATACAAAAATCACCATAGGAATGACCACTACCTCCACGAGCTTCTTCCTATCCGACCACTGTCTCAACTGATTTTGAACCGGGAGGTAATTTTCTACGCCGATACTATCAAGATAAGCCCTGACTTTCTTTTCGCTCCTCGGGCGAGTATAGAGAGCTATCCACGATTTTGGGTGCGCTTCGCGGTCGTCAGTCCCAATGACCGACGAAACTCTACGAGATTCTTTAGCGCTTATCATATCTTAAAGAAAATAAAAAAGAGACTTATTTATCTTCTAAAAGGGCAATAGTTCAAGTACAAAGATAATAATAATTTTATAAACTTAAGTCAATTAAAGAAGTTTTTATCCAACAGAATGGCTATACTGCCGACACTATCCTTTATCTGATACAGGTCTGTATGATTGCCTTTCCTTTATCTGATACAGGCCTGTATGATTGCCTTTCCTTTATCTGATACAGGCCTGTATGATTGCCTTTCTGCGGCTGGGATATTGCCATAGGAAGTCCCTGTCTGTCGGTGAAAAAAATGGATTTCCGCACCAACCGGGAAAACATAATCTCCCAGTCTCCGGGTTAACACCATTTCTTGTAATGGTAGAATACAGTCTTGTAACTGGGAGGCTCTCCGGCGAATAAATGACGTACCGGCAGATGTTCCCACTGACCTCCGTTCTTGAGCTTGTAAATGATAGCAGTAACGATCCACAACAGATCGAATTTACTGGTGAATCATCTTTTTGCTACGCTCAGATAGGGTAGAATCTCTTTTTCATTGTATCCTGACTATCCATCGACCGCCTTTCGTTGTACCCTCTCGATACAGTATTCCTTTGTCTTTAAGCCTTTCGATTGCCTTCTGAACACCCTTGCGGGACATTTTCAAAAGTGGGTATAGTTGATCTATGGTCAAAGAGCCATCTAATTTCAGTAATCCAATAATCTTATGTTCTGTATTACCATTAGTAAATTCTATAGAACTCATAAGAGTTTCTATAGTACTTTCTGTAGTACTTTTTGAATCTTCTATAGCACTTTCTGTAGTACTTGGGGCGAGGTTAGTGTGTACTTGTCCGTTACTGGGTCGGTGGTTGAGCGGTTCTTCATCCTGCTTGGCCGGTACTTGAGCGGTGGGAGAGTCGTACTTGGTCGGTCGTTTGAAGGTGACGTAGACGAAGCCGCCATCCGTATTCAGGAACGCGCACGCCGCGTGCATACCATCCTTCAGTTCACCGGTACTCTTCTTCAGCTCCAGAGTCCGCGACTCATCCGAAGCAATCAATGCCTTTATATCGTCAATTGTCATAATTACTCCGGATTAAATAATTCTTCTCCCCTTGATGTAAGCTTATAGGTCTGCTTTGCACTTGTAGGCTTATCGGGTGCCGTCATCTCTACGTAACCTAAATTGATTAAAGGAATTAAAATTTTACGTTTAAGTTCATACGTTTCTCCAATTCCTATTGCTGAATTGAGAATCTTAGCTCCAAGTTTGTCATTTTTTAATAGACAAAGTAAATCTATGGTTGCTTGTGAAAGACGAGGTACATTAGGAACTGACTTAGACTTATTCCAGACTTGCACAAACATTTGTTCAAGTATTTGTCCAAGTCTATCTTTTTTGGTTATAATACTTTGATTAATAGATTCTTCAACTTGAACAAATGTTTGTCCAAGTATTTGTTCAAGTTGGGAATAATTTGATCGTAAATCGATATCTTGCTTCGATGGCACATTAACGAACGATGGATGGCAAGGGAAAGTCATTAGGAAATAAGTTCTGTCCTCATCTGTTTCAATGGCCGCTCTCTCCGATCCATTATCCTTAAGGGATTTCTGAATGGTAGGTATTCCCGTAGCCCGACCTTCGGTCAAATCCAGCTCTTTTAGGAAATCTCCCAATCTTCGGTTTCGGTATCTCCGTGCCTTTAACTTTCGAGCGGCTTTTATAGCTTCCGAGCTGATTGAACGGTCAGGACCTGCATAACTTAGAATGTCAATATGAGCAGGCTCAATTGTAATTTCAACCGGTTCTCTTTCCTGATAATCCCGATGATAAAGAGCGTTTACAACCGCCTCTTCAAAAGCTTGATAAGGGTAATTGTAAATTTTTTTCGATTTTTCATCGTCTGACGGTTTTGTGATCTGTTTTTTTATTACGTTAGTGCGTAGGTATGACAAAGTCTCCTTTATCATCCGGGGGACAGGTCCTGTAATCTTTGGAACTTCAATCATTAGATCCGGATTTTCAACACTTCCTTCCGGAAAGATTACGATATCAACTTGCGTAACGGGAAAGAACTTCTCCGGATGCTCAGAAAACATCATGGCAGCCACATTCTTTATGGAACGATTTTCTACAGGTCCAACCAACAAATCCATTTCATCCAACACCTCCATTAACGGTCTTCCTATAAAATTTCCAGTCAATTTACTTTTTACTGCTTTTAGATGCTCATATACTAATATATCAGAGATGTCTTCGATTTTAATCGCATCATTTCCTCGTTCATCAAATGGTGTACGGTCTGCTAATGCCCGTACCTCATCCAATGTTTCTCCTCTCGCTTCTATGGTAGAAGCTTTACTGCGTATATAATATTTGAGGGGAGATTTTCCTTTGGTAACTACACTTTCGGGTACACAATATGGTCTGTTGGGACCTGTCGGCACCCAAATCACCAAGATATACTGTCCATCGACTTCTTCCTTTGATACACGGCTATTGTAGGTTATAGATCTTAGATTTGATGTAGTAATCTTGGCATCGTAACCAACCATATCCTGCATGATGCTGTCAATATCCTCAATAGGTAACCCTTTGACCGGACGTTTGGCTATCCCGTTATCATCTTGTTCTACACCCACTAAAATATAGCCGCCACCTGTATTGTCCAAGTCTGTGGCAAAAGCGCAGATTGTATGGTAAATCTTGTCAGGATTCCATCCGCGTTTAAACTCAATACGGTTGGATTCTATCTTTTGTTTATTCAGCAGATCATCTATATTTATCGGTAGGGCCATATCGTTAGCTTGTGTTTATGAATGACAATTCAAATAAATGCAATTTTATCATATTTGGCAATATTCAGGAACGCACACGCCGCGTGCATACCGTCCTTGAGTTCGCCGGTAGTCTTCTTAAGCTCCAGAGTCCTCGATTCATCCGAAGCAATCAAAGCCTTTATATCGTCAATAGTCATATTCATAATTGTTTATCCATGCCGACTCATCTTTCATCCAACTATTAATTTCTGAAATTATATCCTCACTATTCATTTTATTAGAGGCTAAATAGCATGCCAAGTTCTATTCTTCTCGGCTAAAACTACTTTTAGCCGATTGATTCGGTCAATATTTATATCTATTGTTTCTGTTGACATGTGATAATTTCTTGAGGTTATTTGCAAAGTTGACGATAATTTTTGAATTTGCAAAGAATAATGCTGTGAAACATCTGGCATTACACGCATCTATAGAAATTATTCCGGTTTTGCGCTTGAAGCAAAAGTGATCTATCAAATTATAAGCGCGGAGAATCTGGATAACAAAATAAAAATCCGAATTCGTCAGAATCCGGATTTTAATACTTGTGGTCCCACTTGGGCTTGAACCAAGGACTCCCTGATTATGAGAGAGGGACGTAACCACTTCAAGCGTCTGATTACTAATTAGTTTTTTATTATCTCTTATTATGTGCACGCGTTTGTG
>JAAVFG010000018.1 GCA_014800895.1 Bacteroidales bacterium | reverse complement strand
TTTGAAATAGGACTTAACGGACCGGCAAAAGAAAATAGTGGAGACGTGCTTATGGGCACTCTCGGCTGGACGGGCAACTTCCGATTTACATTTGAGGTTGACAATGTAGGAAATCTACGTGTCATCCCGGGTATAAATCCCTATGCCTCCACCTATGAATTAAAAGCCAACGAAGTATTCACCACTCCCGAATTTATATTCACCATCAGCTATGACGGCACAAGTCAGGGAAGTCGCAATCTTCACGATTGGGCACGTAAATACCAACTTAAATATGGTGAATGTCAGCGTCTGACTCTGCTCAACAACTGGGAAAACACAGCCTTTGATTTTGATCAGGACATTCTTGCCCAACTTATGATAGAGGCTAAACACCTTGGTGTAGACATGTTCCTTCTTGATGACGGATGGTTCGGCAATAAATATCCCCGCAAAGATGATCATGCCGGCCTTGGCGACTGGGAAGTTACCCACGATAAACTCCCCGGAGGTATTCCGGCACTTGTTGACGCAGCAAAAGAGGCTGATGTAAAATTTGGTATTTGGATAGAGCCTGAGATGGTGAATCCTAAGAGCGAACTTTACGAGAAACATCCCGATTGGGTGATAGAACAGCCTAATCGCGACACCTACTACTACCGTAATCAGCTTGTCTTGGATATGAGCAATCCTAAAGTGCAGGATTATGTATTCAATGTGGTTGACAATATTCTCAATGAGAATCCGGATGTTGCATATTTCAAATGGGATTGTAACAGTCCCATCACTAATATCTATTCTCCCTATGCTAAGGATAAACAAGGTCAACTTTACGTAGACCATATACGAGGTATCTATAATGTGTTCAAACGAATCAAAGATAAATATCCTGATGTCCCAATGATGCTTTGCTCAGGTGGCGGCGCACGTTGTGACTACGAGGCTCTAAAATATTTTACCGAATTCTGGTGTTCCGACAACACCGATCCAATAGAACGTATCTATATACAGTGGGGCTTCTCACAGTTCTTCCCGGCTAAAGCTATGGCTGCACACGTTACCAGCTGGAATAAGAATACTTCTGTAAAATTCCGCACGGATGTGGCAGCAATGTGTAAACTTGGATTTGACTTAGGCCTTCAGGATTTGACGGCCGAGGAACTTGAATATTGCCGGCAGGCTGTTGAAAATTGGAAGCGTCTACAACCTACAGTGATGGACGGTGATCAATATCGTCTCGTTTCCCCTTACGAAACAAATCATGCCGCTGTGGAATATGTAGACAAATCAAAGAAAGCGGCTGTCCTTTTCGCCTATGATCTTTCTCCAAGATTCCAGGAGAAGCTTTCACCTGTGAAACTGCGTGGACTGGATCCTGATAGGAAATACTTGGTGAGAGAGATTAATCTCATGTCCGGGACAGAGTTAACCTTCACTCAGAATAATAAGGTCTTCACAGGAGACTATCTGATGAAAGTTGGTCTGAATATATTCTCTTGGCAGCATAATAAATCTACAGTTGTAGAACTGGTGGCACAATAAAATCCTGTGCATCCGCAAATACATTTAAACGCTTTTAAACCACAATGTTATTGCTTTCCCACCCACATCCCGGCCACATTACAAGGGGGCGAAGCCCCCGGGCCATCTGGCATGGTACTTCAGTGGTCAGCGTTGCAAAGACAAAATGGCGGTGGAAAATTACCAAATAATTATACCAAAAAATCAAAAATTTAACATTTTAGGGAATAAACTGCATTGATATGGGCAAGATGACAACTATGCATTAACATTGGCTCCGGCCCCCAGTGCGCCGCTGAATCTTTCCTCTGAATGTTGGAAGACCGACGGCTCCGCCGCCGAGTAGTCTTGTCTTGACTTATCCCCCGGCTGCGGGCTATGCCCTTACCGGGAGTTTAACAAGGACTAGCCGCTCCGCGGCTACCATCCGGATCTTTCTGTCCTCCTGTTCTACTGTCAAAAAATAAGCTATATAAATCCTTTTAAGGATTAAAAATAGAAAAAGCCCGAATCACTTCGGGCAAATTTCTTCAATTAAAACAACAATAACAACTTTTCAGAACGCTTATAGGATTATCTTTATCTTAGCGTTTGTCTATATAACGCGGTGTGTTAAAAAAAGGTTTTTATTGTTTAGAAATTTTTATTCCATAAGAAGGACCGACGGCTCCGCCGCCGCTGACTCGCATGATGTAAAAATCCCCCGGCTGCGGGCAAAGCCCTTACCGGGGGCTAAACAAAGACTCGCCGCTCCGCGGCTAAACATGCCGGTAATATTCCGTAATCAATCTGCATTGCAGACTCGCCGCTCCGCGGCTAAGCGCTCCTACTGCATGTCGATGAAGATGTCAAGGGCGGCGCGTATATCCTCCTCGGGGGTATCGCTGTCTATGACGGGGTCGCCGATGGCGGAGAGGAGCACGAAGGTGATCTTGCCGTCGGCGTTCTTCTTGTCATGCTTCATAATATCTATCAGGGTGTCAATATCATCGCATTTGATGGAGATGGGAGGGAAGAGGGGGGCGAGGATATGACTCTTATACTGATGGATGAGTCTCGAATCCGCTTTCAGGCGGAGGTTGCTCAGGATAAGCGCCACGAGGATGCCGTATGCCACGGCTTCGCCGTGAGGAATCGGCGTCCCTTTCTTCAAGAGGAATGACTCGAAGGCATGCCCGCAGGTATGTCCGAAATTCAGTATCTTCCTCAATCCCTTCTCATTCGGGTCCTGCTCTACAATCTCCGCTTTCTTCATGACGGAGAAATTGACCAGATCCCCTAAGGGGAAGCCGGAGGCGCGGAGGTCGAGACCGTTATCTTCGGATAAACGCAGGATATGGGCGTATACCTCCGGGGAGGAGATCATCGCCATCTTGACGATTTCCGCAAAACCGGAAGCCATCTGGAAGTCAGGGAGCGTGGCGAAGGGGGCGGTGGAGAGTATGACAGCCTCGGCGGGAGCAAAGGCGCCGATCTCATTTTTCAGACCGTTGAAGTCGATGCCGGTCTTCCCTCCGACGGCGGCATCTACGGCGGAGAGGAGAGTGGTGGGGATATTGACGAAGCGGATGCCGCGCTTGAAGCAGGCGGCGGCAAAGCCTCCGAGATCGGTCACCACACCGCCTCCGAGATTAATAAGCAACGACTTGCGCGAACCGCCCTCTGCGGCGAGACATTCCCATACTTTGGAGAGCGACTCCAGGTTCTTGTATTCCTCGCCGGGAGGGAGGATGATGCGCACGGGATTGTATTCATTGAAAAAGTCATCAAGCAGGGGGAAGACCATCGCCTCCACATTGGAGTCGGAGAGGAGGAAAAGACGGTCGTGGGGGATGGAGCTGATGACGTGGCGGAGATCGGCGAGGAGATTGGAGGAATTGATTATAGTCTGGGACATAATTCTAATTATTAAAATGTGGAGGGGGTAAGCGCAAAATTAATAAAAAATTCCCCCTTCACCAAGAGGAGAAGGAGGGAATGAAGGAATTATCGGTTTTGGCTATCGGCTTGAGGGTCGGCACGGGCAATTCATGGAAGATGATATGGAGCCCGATGGCGCGCGTCATCAGTATGTCATCATGGCAACCGGGGATAGCCCCGAAGCTACCGTTAGGGCGACGCTCATAGGCAAGGTATTCGTCAAGGCATCCGCCATCGCGCTCTACATATAGCCCCTCGCGTATCACCTTCACCAACGTGGCGATAATCAGGGGTTTGGTGGCGGTATTGGTATGGAATCCATACTTCGAGGGGACACCTCGGCGTACATCCTCCTCGCGTGGCGGACGCGCGTAGAGATTAGGGTAGATGTCGCGGAGGCGGTTGAAGAGAACGGGAGACTGGTCGCCGTCAGTGTCGCGCATAGGGTCGTGGGTCTCGATAGTATTGCTCTCGATCACCAACAGCGCGTCATCATAAAGAGACGCCGCCAACGCCGCCCGCCATGCGAGGAGGTCGAAATCAGTATGACCGCGCCATTGAGCCACCACCGCCGGACCCTCACCACGCATCATCGGCTCGCGGTCGAAAACCACTATCACCGACCAGTCGGATTTATCGCCTCGACCGCCGACATCCACCACCGCCACATAGCGGGAGTCGATACGGCGGCGCGAGTCATAATCGGGCGGCGACCATATCTGCCACGCCCCTGCTCCGGCAGTGAAACGAACCTCCGCCAACTGACGGCGCCGGAAGTTATCGTCGGGATAGATACCCGCCATGGGAATCAGGGGAGAGTCAATCTCACCCGTGAAGAGAGGAGCTCGGCAACCTGCACGCAATTCCTCCACCTTGTAATTGTCGAAAACACGGCAACCTGAATGGACAAACGCCTCGATATCATCCGAAGGGTATTCGGCAGCCATCATCCCATGGTCGGAAAATTTGGAGCGCTCCGCAATATACCAGTTGATCGCCTCCAACGTCGCCCCTTTCTCCCAAAGCCACCACAGATATGCGCCCGATTGCTCACGGTCGGAAGGTGTGCCCTCTGATTCGCGCCCCTGCAGGAGAGAGGCGGCAAGGCGTTTCGGGTCCTGCAGCGGAAGGGAATAGCGGTCGATGTCAAACCATGAGATGAAGAGCGGAGCGAACTGCGACGTGCCGCGCTTAGCCGCCTCATATTCACGATGGAAGAAATTGCCGGTGCCGTTGGCAGTGGATTCATACACGATCATGGTGAGGGGTTCGTAGAGGATACCGGAACAAGCCGAGCGGACTATCATCTCCGGCATCTTCCCCGGGGTAGCCTTCCAGATCCCCACCTCCGAGCAATGTACGAGATTATAGTCGCCGCCACGGCAGGAGTCGGGACGCTCCGCCGTGCCCACCTTTATCTTGCATTTCCGTTGCGGCACTCTCGTGGCGGAGCGGGAGATGCCTACCCATTCCGTCTTCTTCTCATCAGCCGAGAACTCCTCGCCGAGGTCATAAAGCATCTCCACGGGATAAGACTGTATAAGACGGTTGAACATATCCTTGATCTCATCCGTGGCGGCACTCTGATGAGCGATGATAAGAGAGTTAAGACCATGGCGATGCACAAGCTGCAGCCAAGCCATATATAACTGCACGCAGGTCGAGCCTCCCCATTGCCTCGCCTTCAGGAGGAGGAGACGTATAGGGCGGCAGGCGAGGCGCTGCTTCTCAAACTCCTCCACCAGCCGGCGCTGCGGACGGTTGAGGATAAAGAGAGTATCCTCTCCTCCTCCCTTAGCCTTGATATAGGCATATCTGGCTGCCCAATAGGGGAAGTCATGAAGGATACGCGCGCGATCGAAAGCCTCGTCAGAGAGAGCTTCCAGTCCCGGGATAGAACGCATCGAGACAGGAAGCCATAGGTTTTCGCTTCCTCTCTTAAAAAGAAACCGCTCGCCGACAGAGCCCTCCCCCGAGAGAGGATCAAACGGGGCGAGGTTGGCGCGCTTACGGCGCTCATTCTCAATAATAATCTGATCTACGGTCATCATCTTTTAAACTTAGCGGATTTTAAACTTGTAAGCAATACCTTGACAGTGCCCGGAGAGAGATAGAATTTCGGAGCCGGACTATTGACGGCGGCGAAAGTGGCTTCATATATGGTGGAGCCGGGATGGGAAAGCCTGTAATCGGAGAAACGTCGGAAAATCTCCTCGAACATCTCCTTTCTGCGCGGATTCATCTTTGATATGTCCATGCCCCGGAGCATAGCCCCCATCACCTCCGACGCCCTCCGCTCACTGACCCAGAAGCGTGAGGTAGGACTATCCGCGGCAAGCGCATAAAGCTCCATTACCTTCCTTACTCCCGGCAACGCGATAGCATTGCGGAAAGCCTTCCTTAATTGCTCATCCCTCTCGCGGCTGAAATCAGCCACCGAACCAATCTTCTTCATAGTGATAGTAATTTGTAAGTTGATAGTAATTTGTAAGTTTTTCGATTGCAAAGTTAATTAATATATTTAACAATGCAAATAAAAATAATAGCAATAGTAAAGAAATAAGGATTTAAATGAAAGACAGGACGCTAACTTTGCAAGCGAAAACGATAACCAAACTTAAAAGATTATAGCAAATGAAAAGAGAAGAGAAGAAAGAGCTGACTGAGGAGATTAATCCGAAGCAGGAGAATGACGATGCTCAGACCGTGGCAATAATGCAGGAGGAGAGAACGTCGGAAAGTTTCAATAATGAAGGAGAGGGAGGAGAGAGAGGAGAGAGAAAGGAGAGAGGAGAACCGGGCGAAAATGGGGAAGCGGAGGTCAATCCCGAGAATCCTCTCAAGGCGGAAGCGGAGGGAAGACGTGTGGCAGAGATCGATATGCTTTTCGGTCGTTTCCCAAAAACAGCCGCCGCGCTGAGCGAGGATAAGGACTTCCGTGTAGATGAGAAGATGGAGCGTTTCATGGCGAATGTGGAAGGGTTCATGCGCGGGAGCGGACGCAAGGAGAGCGAACTTGACGAGTCGCTGCTGACGCTTCTAAATATCGCGCTCTCACTCCATAAAGGGGGTCTGAGTCTCGACATGCTCGATATCGTGGTGAAAGGTATCTGCGGAGGTGAGGATATGGAGGCGCGCTTGAAAGAGGCTGAACTCAAGGGGAGGAACGCCGCTATAGAGATAGCACTGCAGGAAGCCTCCGCAACCGACGGAATGCCTCATCCCACTACAAGAAACCATTCAAGCCGACAGGGGAGAGGGATATTCTCGTTGGCTGAGGGAGCGAGAAGATAATTTTCAACCATTGACTTACAAATTTTAAAAACTTAAAAACTTAAAAGATTATGACGACAAGCAAAGGAACATCAGGAATCAATTCACACGTGCCCGGACAGCCGGCTACGGTATCGGCAGCGGCGGAAGCTACGGGAGGTATCAGCGCCGGCAGCTTCGTGGAGAGCGATATAGATGAGGAGCTCTTCAGATTCAATTCCGACGACACCCCTTTGATGAATCTCATGCTGCGGTCCAAGCGAGTGAAAGTGAATAGCCCGGAAGTGGAGCATTACATGATCGATGAGCCTCGCAGCACATTCATAGTGAAAAACACCATAAGCGGCGGAAACAATCCGAAAGTGCTGCTGCCGCTCGATACTAAAGATCTTGCGATCTGCCGTCCACACAGCACACTTCTTGTGAAGGGGATAGATGGCTATGACCCGACGGGACGCAATGTGACTGTAGGAAGAAACCTGATGCTCTTCGTTGTCGGGGAGGATCCCGGGACAGGCTATCCGATGGTGCGCGCGGTGAATGGCAAGAAGAACAGTCCGAGTGACGACTTCTCCTTCGTGCCCTTCATTCCGGCTGGGACAAAGGTGATATTGCTTGCCAATTCGCTCTATGAGACCCAGAAGGAGGTGGATCCCGACTTGATCGTGCCTCAGCCTACCCTGGTGTATCTTCAGAAGCGAGGTATGAATCAGGTGGTGAGTGATTACTTCCATTCTCAGCGCAAGCGAATCCCCTTCTCCAAGGCGGTGATAGCGGAGCAGGCGATCGCCAACTTCAAAGTGAGAGGCAACCGCACCCTCTGGGCAGGACGCGGCGGAAAATTCAAGATGGATGTGCCGCGCATGGGTATGCAGTATGTCTATTGCACCGAAGGATTGAGATGGCAGTTCAAGCGCGAGCTGATGCATAAAGGGAGATGGACCATCGAGGATGTGATAGCTATGGCGAAGATGTTCTTCACCGGGGAGGATGTGCCCAAATCAGCGTTGCTGCTTGCCGGAAAGAATCTTTTGGAGCAGATACAGAGCATCGACTTCAGCAAGCATCCCGAGATACAGATCAGCAGCAAGACCAATAAGTTAGGCTGGAGCGTGACCAATTTCCACACTGTTTTCGGAGATATCGAGATCAAGCGCGAGCCCACACTCGACCGACTCGGCTGGAGCAACAGCGGGGCGCTGATCGGAGAGGATCGCCTCGTGCATTACATCTATAGCGCCGAACATTCCTTCTCTGACAGAGTGGAGGGAGAGGAAGCCACGCGCAACGGTATCCTTATCTGGGATGCGATCGCCCTTAAGGGGAGTTGCCATATCTGGATCGACGGCGACAGCGAGCATGTGAGCGGGGGCGCCTTGGGCATCAAGCTCTGGAACAGTGACAAAGCGCCAACGGAGGTGCAGGATAAGGAAGTATATTATCTCACTGTGGATTGTCCCGGCATCTCAGCCAAGGCGCGCACCGGCGATATGTGGCAGATCCATATGGTAGAGACTGAAGAGGGAGACATCAGAAAAGTATGGTCACTCTATACGGGGGAATTGAATATTGACTAAACGACAGGAAGAAGATATGAGCATAAGAAAGACTTACGAAGCTCCCGGGATGAGGGAATGGGTGGCGCTGATCCCGACCCGGAACAATATCGTAAGGGTGCATTTCAGTGGAGGGAGTGAGACCGGCATGGGTACCGCTCCCGCCACCTTCACCACCGACAACCCGGCGGTGTGCGCCCTGATAGAGGAGAGCAGCTATTTCAAGCGCGGACGCATCCTTCTCGGAGAGGAGAGTAAGGAAAATGAGGAGAATGAGGAGAACGCGGGCTGCCGCGATAGCGAGGTAAGCACTGATAGCAGGAGGCTGACCCTTGCAGCGGAGGCAGTTGCGGCTATGAAGAGAGATGAGAATGGTAATCAGTATTTCGGAAAACCAAAATGAAGATATCGGTAAAAGAGATAACAGAAAGTGTGCTGTGCCGTCTGAATGAGGTGTCGGCTACATATGAGACCGGGGAGAGTATCTACGGCGAACCGTGGATGGATCTCCGCGATATGATAGGGCGTCTTATACCGGAGCTGGCGCGGGAGGTGATACTCCGCGCCGATTTCGGCGAAATCGGCGAATGTAATAGTCTGGGGGGCACGCCGACAGTGCTTGCCCGCGGGGAGGAGAAGCGTATGCTCCTGGCTCTCCCCTCCGACTATCTTCGTCTGGTATATATCAGGATGAGCGACTGGCTCGACACGGTGACGGATGTGGAGACGCGAAGCCGCGCCGAGCTCTCCTACCGCCGCTTCCTGGAGCGCCGCGCGGGCTATGAGAGCATAGGGGAGCCGGCATTGCGCCATACCTTCTTCAAGGGAGCGAAGGCTCTGGAGATATTAGGTTCGGCGGAGGGAAGTACGGTGGCTGAAGGTGGTTATTTACCCGAGCCGGTCATTGACCCGGCGGGCAGTCTTACATTCCCTCCGTCGTTGAGGGAGGCGCTGATAGAATCATTAACAGAGAAGATAAAGGAGATTAGAGGATGAAGGAGATGACATGGAAGGAGAAGATTTCATACGGCATGGCATTCGTCAGCCTTATATGCGGACATGTGCTGCTATTCTTAGGATATGCCACTCCGCCTGAGGGGGAGATTAATTCGTCGGTGCTGTACGCCTTTGGAGAAATTTCCATTTTCGTAGGCTCTATCTTAGGCATATCGGTGCATTACAACTCGGTAGGCGGAGGTAAAAAAGAGAAATGAAAAAGGGTATCGTCACTACTTAATAATAAAAAAGTAAGAGAAAAATAAGATAGAAATGAGAAAGATAAACAAGCTTATCATACATTGCAGCGCCACTCCCGAGGGGAGGGCGGTGAGCGTATCGGATATCACGCGCTGGCATAGAGAGCGTGGATTCAGGACCATCGGGTATCACTACGTCATCTATCTTGACGGGTCGGTCCATGCGGGTCGTCCGGTCTCGGAGGAGGGAGCGCATTGCCTGGGGCAGAACAGGAATTCAATCGGTATCTGCTATATCGGGGGTCTCGACGCGAAGAGTCTTCTGCCGAAAGATACACGCACGGAGGCGCAGAAGGATGCCTTGCGGCATCTTGTCGGCAATCTCCGGGAGGAATATCCAGGCGCCACGCTTCACGGGCATAATGAATTTGCGGCGAAGGCGTGTCCCTGCTTCGATGTCCGAGAGCTGCTGAAATGAGAGAGGGCGCATCAATTCAAAATTGATGCGCCCTCTCTATCTATATTTAAGCTATTCTATAATCAAATAGCGGGTTTGATCTTAGAGCTTGGGACCTGCTGCAACGAGAGCCTTACCTGCAGGGTTGAACTCAAACTTCTTGAAGTTCTTGATGAACATCTCGGCGAGCTTGGTAGCTTTCTCATCCCACTGCTTGGGATCAGCGTAAGTGTCGCGGGGATCAAGGATCTTGGGATCAACACCGGGGAGTGCAGTAGGCACGGTGAAGTTGAAGATAGGAATATTCTTAGTCTCTGCCTTGAGGATAGAACCATCGAGGATAGCGTCGATGATACCACGAGTATCACGGATAGAGATACGTTTGCCGGTACCGTTCCAACCTGTGTTTACGAGGTAAGCGTGAGAATCGTTAGCCTTCATCTTCTTCACGAGCTCCTCAGCATACTTAGTCGGGTGGAGTTCGAGGAACGCCTGACCGAAGCAAGCAGAGAAAGTAGGAGTAGGCTCAGTGATACCGCGCTCTGTACCTGCGAGCTTGGAAGTAAATCCTGAAAGGAAGTAATACTGAGTCTGCTCGGGAGAAAGGATAGATACGGGAGGAAGCACACCGAAAGCGTCAGCAGAAAGGAAGATCACATTCTTGGCAGCCGGACCTGCAGAAACAGGAGCTACGATGCTGTCGATATGGTTGATAGGATAAGATACACGAGTGTTCTCAGTCACGCTCTTGTCAGCGAAGTCGGGAGTGCCGTCCTCTTTAACAGTAACGTTCTCGAGAAGAGCGTCGCGGCGGATAGCCTTGTAGATATCGGGCTCGCTTTCGGGATCGAGGTTGATAACCTTAGCGTAGCAACCGCCCTCGAAGTTGAAGACACCGTTATCGTCCCAGCCGTGCTCGTCGTCACCGATAAGGAGACGCTTGGGATCTGTAGAAAGAGTAGTCTTACCTGTACCTGAAAGACCGAAGAAGATAGCAGTGTTCTTACCCTCTTTGTCGGTGTTTGCAGAACAGTGCATTGAAGCGATACCGCTCTGGGGGAGGAAGTAGTTCATCATAGAGAACATACCTTTCTTCATCTCGCCGCCATACCATGTATTGATGATCACCTGCTCCTTTGAAGTAGTGTTGAAGACAACTGCAGTCTCAGAGTTGAGGCCGAGCTCCTTGAAGTTAGTTACTTTCGCCTTGGAAGCGTTGTAAACGATAAAGTCAGGAGTGAAGTCCTTGAGCTCCTCAGCAGAGGGAGCGATGAACATGTTAGTCACGAAGTGAGCCTGCCATGCCACCTCAACGATGAAGCGGACAGCCATACGTGTATCCTTGTTGGCACCGCAGAAACGGTCAACAACGTAAAGCTTCTTGCCTGAGAGCTCCTTAACGGCGATCTCCTTGAGCTCCTTCCAAGCCTCCTCTGATACGGGCTTGTTATCGTTGGGATACTCATCAGAAGTCCACCATACCTTATCCTTGGAGTTGTCATCGAGCACGATGAATTTATCCTTAGGAGAACGGCCGGTGTAAACACCTGTCATAACGTTTACAGCGCCGAGAGTGGTAACAGTGCCTTTCTCGAAGCCCTCGAGAGAAGGATCAGTCTCAGCCTCGAAAAGCTGCTCGTAAGTGGGGTTATAGATGACTTCCTTGACATCTTTGATGCCATACTGAGCCAAAGCCTCTTTGATTTTTTCCATAAATTTTAAATATTTTGGGTTTGAAGTTATTATTTTTCAGTTTTGTCTAAAAAACGGAGAGGGGATTACGCTTTTCCCTTTTTATTCACATGCAAAGTTAATGATTTTATTTTATATTGCATAGTAAGAAATTTAAATTTTTGTTTAAAAAATAAAAGATAACCGGGATTGTCCTGATTATCTTTATTGGCGTGATAATCCCGATGGCTCGGTAATCCCGATTATCATGAGAAAGAGAAAATAATCGAGTCGATGAAGTCGTCGCGCCGCATCGGGACTTCAAATTCCACTTTGAGCCAGCGAAAGGGGACGCGGCAAAGGGAGGGGATGGCGGCTCCGCGGACCTTGGCGAGCAGATGCCACTCCTCGCGGCGATGGGAGCCATAGAGGGAAAGCTTCATCTCCTGGCGCTGAAACACCCCGTTGAGATATACGGAAGCGACGGTCTTGCGAAGCTCCGGACGGTTAAGATCCAAGGCGGGAGTGGAGGCATGGAGGAATGGTTTCCAGCTGTCTATACCGTTCACTCCCTCTCCGGAGCCCTCACCCGGCTTGGCATTTTCAGCCTGTGCTTTCGGGAGGGAGGAGAAGCGGTCGAATATTCCCGCCTCAAGGGGGATGGGAACTGCATCGGAGTATTCCCCGCCGAGTATCTTGTCGAAAGGGATGGAGGCGACTATCCTCATGTCACTATCCCCTCGCGCCGCATCGACTAGATAATCTTCAGGATAGGACTCATATTGCCATACTCTCTGGCGGATGCCGTCGATAGTGACAGAGCGCAGACCAGCCACCGTCGCATCCTTGGATAGGATATCCCTCTGACAGGAAATGCATATCTCCACGGCAGTGATTATATCGCGGTAAGATTCGTCTACATGGGGGATTGGTATCTTGCACATAAGGCGCGCCGGGGTCGCGGAGAATACTATATTCGTCTGCAGGGAAGTCTCATACAGATGGTTGCCTGTGATAATCATGTAAGGGGCGCGTGGAAGAGGCGAGATTATTTCAGAAGCGGAGTCGGCAGGGGCAGTGGCAGAGCCGTCAAAGAGGCGGTATCTCCAGCTGATGCGGAAAGGGGAGGCGAGAAGCGACTGCGAACGCGCGGCGGCGAGAAAGCGTTTGAGGGTGGAGATGACGGCGGAGGTCATATTCTTTTTGAGAGTGTCGGATTCGGGCTGCACCACATGAGAGAAGTCGCCCGTAAGCCATGCCTGCACCCGTTCATGATCAGTGGCTGGGAAAGAGAATTGCACGATTGAAGCCGGCAGAGGGGAGGCATAACCGTTGACATCTGCGGGGACTGTGGAGAATTGCGGGTGGATCTCCGGCATCGCGGGGAGAGAAGGCGTCTCCGGGTCAGAATCGGAAGGAGAGGAAGGATCGGAAGGAGAGGATGATGAGTAGAGATCTGTTAGTTCGAGGTCGCGCAAAGGGATGATGACGCGACGGCGTGCAGTTGATTTTTTCATAAGTAACAGTGATTAAAACAATAATCCGCAAAAATATCAGGGTAAAGCGTCCGACATCCATAAATCTTTATTAAATTTGCAGTTTAAAACACTATTTTGAGAATGAAAGACTTCAAGAGAACATTAATCACGACCGCGTTGCCTTATGCAAACGGTCCGGTACATATAGGTCATCTTGCCGGCGTGTACGTTCCGGCGGATATCTACGCCCGTTATTTACGTCTTAAAGGGGAAGAGGTATTGATGATAGGAGGAAGCGACGAACATGGCGTGCCCATCACTATCAAGGCGAAGAATGAGGGAGTGACCCCTCAGGATATCGTGGATCGCTACCATAAGATTATCAAAGATTCTTTTGAAGGTCTCGGTATCTCTTTCGATGTATATGGCCGCACCACTTCCGAGACACACCGCAAGACAGCGTCTGATTTCTTCCGCAAGCTCTATGAGAAAGGGGAGTTTGTAGAGAAGACCTCCATGCAGCTCTATGACGAGGAGGCCAACCAGTTTCTGGCAGACCGTTATGTGACCGGCACCTGTCCCCACTGCGGCAATGAGCATGCCTATGGCGATCAGTGCGAACAGTGCGGCACGAGCCTCAACGCCACTGACCTTATCAATCCCAAATCCACCATCACGGGAAATACCCCCGTGCTTAAAGAGACCTCACACTGGTATCTCCCTCTCGACAAATGGCAGAGCCGCCTGGAGGAGTGGATACTCAAGGACCATAAGGAATGGAAGAGCAACGTCTACGGACAGTGCAAGTCGTGGCTCGAGATGGGTCTGCAGCCGCGTGCCGTGAGCCGTGACCTCGACTGGGGTATCCCGGTGCCGGTAGAGGGAGCTGAAGGGAAAGTGCTCTATGTATGGTTTGACGCCCCGATCGGATATATCTCCAATACAATCGACCTTGTGGGGGATGATTACACAAAATGGTGGAAAGACCCGGAGACCCGTATGCTCCACTTCATCGGAAAAGACAATATCGTGTTCCACTGCATCGTGTTCCCCTCCATGCTCATGGCAGACGGCACATATAATCTTCCCGATAACGTACCCGCCAATGAATTTCTCAATCTCGAGGATGACAAGATCTCGACATCACGCAACTGGGCTGTATGGCTTCATGAATATCTCGAGGACTTCCCCGGGAAGCAGGACGTGTTGCGCTATGTGCTGACCGCCAATGCTCCCGAGACAAAAGATAACAACTTCACATGGAAGGATTTCCAGACACGCAATAACTCCGAGCTCGTGGCGATTCTCGGCAACTTCGTCAACCGTGCCGTAGTGCTGACCCATAAGTATTTCAATGGGGAAGTGCCTGCCGCCGTCGCGCTCACCGAGGCGGAGACCAATCTCGTGGAGGAAGTCAAGACCCTCAAGAAAGAGCTTGGCGAGGCATTGGATAATTTCCATTTCCGCGAGGCATTGCGCATAGCGATGGATATGGCGCGCGCCGGCAATAAATATCTGCAGGAGACCGAGCCATGGAAAGTGGCAAAGACAGATATGGAGCGCACCGCCACCATCCTCAACACAGCTATCCAGATGTGTGCCAACCTTGCCATCGCATTCGAGCCCTTCCTCCCCTTCATGTCAGCCAAACTGATGAAGATGTTAGGTATGGAGAAAATTGACTGGGAGATGTTGGGTAAGTTTGACCTCATCCCGGCGGGAGCAAAGATAGGGGAGCCCGAGCTGCTCTTCGAGAAGATCGAGGATGCGGCGGTAGAGGCGCAGGTGCAGAAGCTTCTTGACACAAAGAAAGCTAATGAACTTAAGGCATGGAAGCCGGAGGCAGTGAAGCCCGATGTGGACTTCGAGACCTTCGAGAAGATAGATATACGTGTAGGCAAGGTATTGGAATGCAGCAAAGTTAAGAAGTCGAAGAAGCTGCTGCAATTCCTTATCGAAGACGGGATGGGGACGCGCACCATTCTCAGCGGTATCGCGCAGAGCTATGAGGATCCCTCGGTGCTTGTAGGTAAAGAAATCTGCTTCGTAGCCAACTTCGCCCCCCGCAAGATGATGGGAATAGAGAGCCAGGGTATGATCATGAGCGCCGTGAATCCCGACGGCACGCTGACCGTAGTAGGTCCGACAGGACCCGTACAGCCGGGAGCGCAGGTAGGGTAAGCCTATATTCAGGAAGCAGATCACCCCGCAATTTATAAGTCTTAGACCAAACCTTTATTCAGGTAACGACTTACCCCGCAATTTATAAGTCGTAGACCAACCCTAAGTTCAGGTAACGAGTTACCCCACAGTATACAGACAGAAAGAAGTAATAGCCGCAGGAATCCCAATGGATTTCGCGGCTATTATCTTAGGTTATCTCAGGGTAAGATGACTCCCGGGAGATTGTAAAAAGTATCGTATGCAAGTCGGTGAAAAGGAAATATGCATCAACCTTCTGTTTTACAGTACCCGCATTCACTCCTGCTGTTGCATTGAATTGAAGACCTGATCATTTCAGCCATAATATCTCGGTCAGTTAGGTTTGTATGTTACAGCGCTTGTGAAGCCCCTGCTCAGTGTGCGGCGATCCCTAAGGAAATTTGACCAACCGACAAATAATCAGTAAATTTGCATTATTATGGCAAAGGAAACAATTATTCAGCATAACACAGTAGATTACAATATCGCTGTCCAGACAATAAAAGACGCTATTCTTCGCAGCCAATATCAGGCGGCGAAGTTAGTTAATCGTGAAATGCTCTCACTCTATTATGGAATCGGGCGGTATGTTTCTGCAAATTCAAGAAAGGGCTTTTGGGGTACAAATGCTATTGAGACCATCTCTGAACGATTACGCAAAGAACTTCCGGGGCTTAAAGGATTCTCAACAACAAGCTTAAAGAAAATGCGTCAGTTCTACGAGCAATGGGAGCCAGTCATCAACAAATCGACCGCCGTGGCGGTCAATTTACCTTTGACAACCGATGAGATTGATATAGACTCGCTGCTTTGCGTAGTTCCGACCGCCACGGCGGTCGATTTCAACATAGAAGAATTTTTGGAGGTAAGCTTCTCTCATCATATTGAGATTCTGAATAAGGTAACTGATATCCCCACCAGAAATAAATACATTCATATCGCTTTAGATCAGAAATGGTCAGCCAAAAGACTTAGAGAAGAAATCAAGAATAATGCCGCTGAACACTATGGTGCTATGCCTTCAAACTTTGGTGTTACAATCAAGGATAGTCGTGATGCTATCAAAGCTCTAAATATGTTCAAAGACGAGTATCTGCTTGATTTTATCAATACGGAGGAGATTGGTATTCGAGACATTGCAGATATAGATGAACGAGTGGTGGAGAAAGAAATAATCCACAACATCAAGAAGTTCATAATGACTTTCGGACATGATTTTGCATTCGTTGGCAATCAGTATCATCTTGAGGCATTTTCGGAGGACTTTTTTCCTGACCTATTGTTTTTCAACAGAGAGTTGAATTGTCTTGTTGTCGTGGAGCTTAAGACCGGCGATTTCAAACCGGGCTATCTTGCTCAACTTATGACATATCTTCGTATTCTGGATGATAAGGTGAGAAAGCCTCATGAAAATCCATCAATCGGTATCGTACTGTGCAAGAACGCTAATAAAGACTTTGTGGAGTATGTTATTCAGGATTATGCCAAGCCGATGGGAGTAGCTACCTATCGTCTCAGCGAGGATATGCCGGCAAAATTACGGGAGGCTCTGCCTGATGTCGAAGAATTAAAGAAATTACTCTGATCTCAGCACCGATCATTGATACAGTAAAAGCTCCCTGCCTTCTATCGAAGAAATTGAATCAACACTGGAACAACTGTCGGAAAATGACGAGGACTAACATCCCTTAGAACTGCAAGTCAAGTCTTTTATTTTCATAATTCGATAGTCGTCTGGATTCTACGCGGATAGTCTACGCAAATAGATTGCGTATATATGTTGTAATTTTGCAGTTGATTTCAGCGTAGCTATTGATAAATAGTTGTAATCGCCTTAAATAGGCTTGGCTATACCCAGAAATCCTATTAACTTTGTATCCGCCTTCGGGCGAATGTAATTTAAGACAATGCAGATACCGCAAAATAACATATCGTCAATATGGCGTCGCTGTAGCTATTATAGAAGCAGCGTAAGTTGCTATTGCTTTAGCTTTAGCAACTTGCTTTCAAGATTGTTCCGGCGATATTACAGTTGTATCTGTGTCTGATTTCAGACAATTCATACAATAAGGAGACAGTCGGGAAGTCCTGAAAAGCTTTTCGACTTTTTTGTGCCCTGTCATGGCCACTCGATCCTTATTGTCACGGCATGGCACCAAGTAAAATTTTCTAACACAATGAATGATTTTTATCACTGTCATGCCGGTAAACAAGAATGCTTTATTACGATACAAAACAATCGACCGTTGCTTGAGAAACAAGTACAGACGGTGGACTCTGGATGACCTCGTAGAGGCTTGCTCCGATGCTCTCTACGAGATGGAAGGTATTACCAGAGGGGTTTCGGTAAGAACGGTTCAGGCTGATATTCAGATGATGCGGTCTGACAAACTGGGTTACAATGCTCCGATAGAGGTATACGATAACAAATACTATAGATACGAGGATCCTGATTACTCCATAACAGATTCTCCGATAGCTGATGAGACCTACGCCCTTGTAATAAAGGCTGTCAGGATGATACGTCATAAGGAAGCATCTTCCGTAGAAGAAATCGCTGAGATTCTTGAAAAAGTAGGCGCACGCCTCAATACATTGCTGATATATCAATAAGAAAGAAGGCTTCCGATAATCCAGAACGGGATTGATAGGAAGCCTTCATTATAGAGTGAGAAGTCGGATTTGAACCGACGAAAACCGGTTTTGCAGACCGACCCCTTAGACCGCTCGGGCATTCTCACATATTAGTTGGGGCGGTAGGACTCGAACCTACGATGTCCGAAGACGGGAGAGTTACAGTCTCCTGCAATAGCCGCTATGCGACACCCCATTTTATATTGGCACAGGCAGAAGGCCTCGAACCCTCGACTTCCGGTTTTGGAGACCGGCGCTCTGCCGACTGAGCTATACCTGCATATCATTGTGGACACTTGTGGATTCGAACCACATTCTCAGGATTTTCAGTCCTGCGCATACACCATGTCTGCCAAGTGTCCTCTTTTTGTTTGACACTGCAAAGTTAGATAGACCGGATGCAGCCTATCTGCGTAGCAAAAAAATTATTAAATAAATTATCCGTCGGTAAAAAATTCATTGCAGATTCTTTTACCGAACTAATGATAGTTGACAATTCAAATATTTTTACTATTTTTGTCAACCTAAAACAAATAATATGATTAACAACACCACCGACATATTCCCTCGACGGCTCAAACAGGCAAGAATGATGAGAGGTTTATCCATGGAAAAACTCTCCCGGTCTCTCAGTCCTGCCGTCACTCGTCAGTCTATCAATAAGTATGAGAAGGGGGAGATGAAGCCCGATAGTCGAGTGCTTATTGCACTTGCCAGAGCTTTAGGAGTGAAGATTGACTATTTCTTCCGCCCATTCACTGTTGAAGTAGACAAGGTTGAATTCCGCAAGATGCCCGGATTTACTGAAAAAATGGCGGCGGTCGTAAAGGAACGAGTGAGAGAAGAATTGGAACGCTATCTTGAAATAGAGCAGTTATCTGACTCATCAATAAATTTCACTCTTCCTCGCAAGGATGTGAAAACTATAGATGAAGCAAAAGCTGTTGCCCACGAGATTCGCAATCTTTTGGGATTGGGTAACGATGGTATCTCCAACGTGATAGAAGTATTGGAAGATAATGGAATCAAGGTCATTGAGCTTGCTGAGGACAATAACTTTGACGGATTGAGTGGTTATGCAAATGGCAAGATTCCCCTGATTGTTGTAAATGGCAACTTCTCCAGTGAGCGTAAACGTTATACTGCGCTCCATGAACTTGGCCACCTGCTCCTCAATACTCCGGCGGATATGCCGGCTAAAACCGTGGAGAATATCTGCAATATATTCGCCTCGGAAATGCTGCTTCCCTCAAACGTGCTTACTACCAAAATGGGTAGTAACCGACATGATATTTCATTATCTGAATTGACTGATATTCAACGTCAGTTCGGTATATCTGTAGATGATATAATGCTCTCCCTCCGTGAGCAAGGTGTTATAACCGAACGCAGGTATGCCGGTTTCCAGAAAAAGAAAAGTACAATGCCCGATTTTCGTGCATTAGTCGAAAAGTCACGCATGGAATTAGAGAGGTCCGGCCGTTTTGCAAGAATGGTTTATCGTGCGTTGGCCGATGAAGTAATTACTTTTTCAAAAGCAGCTGTTCTGCTCAACACCTCGGTTGATAATATTAAATCTAATCTTCAACTAGTATAAGTCAATGGAGATAATCGTCAACGACACAAATATCTTTATTGACCTGCACTCAATCGGCTTGCTTGATGCCTTGTGTCAACTTCCATACGATGTGCGGACTGTGGACTTTGTAATTGGTGAGATTACGGACTCCAGCCAGTCCGCTGCATTATATGAGCTCATAACTGATGGGAAAATCAGAGTGGAGAGCTTTAATGCTGAAGAGCTACAAGAGATNATAGAAGAACACTCAAATGTGCCGGGCAATATCTCTATCACAGACTGTTCAGTATGTTATTACGCAAGAAAGAACTCCGCTACCATGCTTACCGGAGATAGNCAGCTTCGTAAATATGCAGAGGCAAGCAAAGTAGTNGTCAGAGGAATACTCTTTATCTTTGATGAACTTGTAGCTAATACNATCCTGACACCCCTTGAAGCTGTTGCCAAACTCCGCGCATTGCTCACCATCAACAGTCGATTGCCAAAATCTGAGATAGAAAAACGAATCACCAATTGGAGTAAAAGTTAGTCCGCTGTCATACATTTTCAATAAATATTTGACCTATATGTCTGNTTTCTAGGCTTTACTTTATGTTTTAACAACCTGAATAGTATAATCACGCAATTAACAATCGAATTTCGAATCNCACCTTCTAAAAGTTGCATCNNNCGGATTTGATTGGAAAGAAAAGGTGGTNGGATTTCTNCATGATGCCGCAGAAGATTGCNATGTGACCGTAGATGATGTTCTGAAAATGCTTGATGCAAAGGTCTNGGAAGTGGTTGANAATCCAAAAGGAAGTTGGTGGGANGAANAATGGNGGGATGATTGGATGGAAGATATTGATGTATATCCATGCGAAGAAACCCACTCTATAACAGATGAAGAACGTGAGGAACTTAAAAACGCATTGAATCTTCTCAATCATCATACCGCTTCTTCGAGAGAAGAATATATCAAGCGAATAGTAGGGAGTCGTCTTGCCCTTAAAGTCAAAATGAATGATCTGAAAAATAATATGGATTTGAGTCGTATTCCACAACCGACAGAAAAAGATNTNGCNCGTGTTGANCGTTATAAAGTNGAATATGAGAAATTATTGAATGCCCTTCGTAATTTACTTCAAGATTGAGATTTGCATTGTTAAACATAGCGGTTTATTAACGGATTTTTCGTAATTTTGCGGTGGATAACTTTGCCGTTGGCATCGCNAACCGGTCTTCNACCGACTTTCGCTAAGTTTCCACTCGCGATTATTCAATTGCAGTCGAAATGACAAAGGATGAGCTTGTAGCAAAGCTGCANGACATAGAATGGGAGGATTTTGAAGTCAAGGCTGCAAAATCCGAGTTGCCGAAGAATATCTGGGAAAGCGTCAGCGCGTTCTCNAATACCTCCGGCGGATGGATTGTGCTCGGAGTGAAACAATCAGGCAAGACATTTGAGGTTCAGGGGGTGGATAACATTGAGAAACTTGAGCAGGATTTTCTTGGCAC
>JAAVFG010000017.1 GCA_014800895.1 Bacteroidales bacterium | reverse complement strand
TTTATCAACGTATTTGATTTTTCCAATACAACTGGTTCGCTAAATATTGTTGAGACAAGTGAAGATGGCGACTTTGAGGTTCCTTCCGACATAGCCTCAGCACTCGGATGGGAGTTATTGATGAAACCGATATCAGGGCAGAAAATGAAACCGAAGCTTGACTTTAAGGATTCATTTTCCTCAATAGATAAGGTTCGGGAACATTCAGAAGACGTTTATTTCCCAAACATACATTTGAAGGATTCTGTAACAGACAATGTTGATTCACTGGATTTCTCAGGGAGAAGAATTAGAAAACTGGAGGAAATTGTTGTCAAGGGTCATGCGGGAAGATACCCCAAAAGGAATAAACTTTTAGGGTATCTTGACAGCATTTCAACTTTGCATGGGAACGCTTGGGTCTGTGACTGTCCGGCAGGTCATGGCACAACTTTCCTGAATGACTATATCCCCGGTTATACTCATCATCCAGTAGGAGACACAAATCCATGCAAACGTTCTCTTCCCGTCAAAGGGAAAAGCTATACTGTCGTTAAATATACTGGTGGAAATTACCTTGTAGATTACCTGGTGGATATAAAAATTATTGAATACACCGGACCTAAATATTCAGAAGAAGAACTTCTTCGTAAGAATGGCTTGTGGAAAAGCAAAGGATTTTACCCCAAACATAACTTTGAGATTCCAACTGAGGAAGATTGGGCGTATGGATTAGATGACATTCGCAATACTCTATTATGGGAGACAGAATTAATAACAGATCCGATGGGGAAAGCGTCTATTGAAATAAAAACATCTGATATAACGTCCTCATTTATTATTAAGGGCATTTGCTGGGCTTTGGAAGGTCACAACTTGGGAGAATTTGACATAATGTTAAATGTTACTTCATCTAATTAAGTTTTCTGGAATACCGATGTATATGCCTTTAAGTTCCTCAAATACGGCTTTGTCGGCTTCCACTCTCTTGCGGTCAGCTAACATTCGCTCCTTCGCCCTCTGTCGGTTGACTTTCTCAACATAAATGGCGTGTGCGTTTTTTAAGTATTAGATGACTGGTTTGGCGAAATATATAAAGGCAAAGCGCAAGGAATTTGGGCTTACGCAGGTTGATCTATCTCAGAAATCCGGGGTAGGACTCCGCTTCGTGCGTGAAATGGAGCAGGGAAAAGAAACCCTACGGCTGGATAAAGTCAACCAGGTTCTTGCACTGTTTGGTGCTGAAATCGCTCCAATGAAACTTTCTGAAATTCAATAAAGGTTATTATTGTGTTTCTTAATGGATAAACATAATAAAACTGCGTGAACAAACACAACCGTTAAGTTGTATTTATAAAAAAATAATTAGTATCTTTGCATCGTGGTTGACAGATATTTTAGCCCATAACGAAATTATACCATTATCGTTAATCCTTGAATATGAATTTTGATCTCATAACAGAAAATGGAAACCTCTGGGCAGTTCGATATGACAGCTGTCTTGACAATGTTCTTGACACTATTCTCGATCAATGGAATGATGTGGTGTGGTTACGTTCATTTTTTAAGCAAAATATAGACGACTTGGCTTCGTACTTCAAGATCACAGACGTTAATCAGGCCATATATGATACGATAGAGGATAGTGAGAGGCTATAATGCCTGATAATGGACATTTCCCCAGATGCAAATTTAGACGGGATATTCAGGCCATTGGAAAATGAGAGAATTTCAGAGATGCTTCTTGGAAAAGAGAAGGCTCGTCTTCGACATACACATCGCCATGCCTCATGGCTACGTATTTATGCAATCAAGTTAGAACCGGGTATCTATATAATCACGGGTGGAGCAATAAAACTGACTCGTAGCATGCAGGAACGTGAACATACATTAGTTGAACTGGCTCGGATGGAAAAAGTCCGAAATTTCTTGCTTGATAATGATATTGTAGATTTGGATTCATTTAATGATTATCTTAAAGAGATCAGATAAGAAAGGAGACTGAAATGAGGACACGAGAAGAAATTATATCTAAGTTAAAATCCCATTCAAGTGAAACCCCATCGAAGTGGAGGGAGAAGGCTGAGTGGCGTAATGCAAATAAGTCGTGGCTTAGATATTCACAGCGAATCGCTATGATGATGCTCGACAAAATGGAGGAACTTGGATTAACACAGAAATCCTTGGCTGAACGTATGGGTTGTTCTCAGCAATATGTTTCAAGAGTTTTGAAAGGTACTGAAAACCTTTCCATTGAAACTATTTCAAAAATTGAGTCAGCTCTTGAACTTGAGATTCTTGAACCAGCATTTGCTACTCGCTGAATTAGCAACCCAGAAATTGAATCTTGGAATAGTTAACACTTGACAGAGAAATAGTTAAAATGAAAGGACAATCGCAATACTCTATTATGGGCGACAGAATTAATAACTAATCCGCTGGGAAAAGCATCTATTGAAATAATTCATTCATCCGCACTGCTGTAGAGAAACAAATTGCCGCCATGTTGTAGAAAGATGGTAGTTTACCATTTTTTCATCTTTATTTTGCTTTTTGTTGCCAAAGCGATTGATTTTTTATATTTTTGTAAGCAAGTTTCTACAGCAGGCACTTGAATTTTTCTTTTTCTCATGCTTGTCTATAAAGAAAAAAGTTGTTTGCACTACTTCAAATGTTTTCCTTCTTCACAATAAAAGGTCAATGATTAGAAATTCAAAATTAGTGAAGGCTGAGGCGCAGGGCCTCTATTCCCCGACTTACGAACATGATGGCTGCGGCGTAGGTCTGGTGGTAAAAATCGACGGCAGCAAGCATCATTATATCGTAGACCAGGGTCTGTCGGTGCTTGAACATATGGCTCACCGTGGAGCTGAGGGCGCAGACGACAAGACAGGCGACGGTGCCGGAATAATGGTCCAGATTCCCCATGAATATATCCTGCTCAACGGTATACCCGTTCCTGAAAAAGGGCGATATGGCGTTGGAATGGTATTTCTTCCCAAGGAGGAAAACGACCGCAAGAAATTTGAAGAGATTATCGACAAGGAGATCAAGGCACAGGGTTTATTCCTTATGCATACACGCGATGTCCCTGTCGATTCTTCTGTTTTAGGACATGACGCACTTGTCACAGAACCCCTTATCCGCCAGCTTTTCATCGTCGGCTGCGATAACCGCGAGCGTCTCGAAAACCTTCTTTACGTAATCCGCAAGAGGATTGAGGAGGCTGTCCTTGAATCAGAAGATATACATGATAAGGAGTCTTGCTATATCGTGTCGCTGTCTACACGTACCCTTATTTATAAAGGTATGCTGTCGTCAACTCAGCTCCGTCAATACTTCCTTGACCTGCAGAGTCCCTATTTCACCAGCGCTATCGCCTTGGTACATTCCCGCTTCTCCACCAATACCTTCCCTACCTGGCGACTTGCTCAGCCCTTCCGCCTCATAGGACATAACGGAGAGATCAACACTATCCGAGGCAACCGCTTCTGGATGTCAAGCCGCGAGGCGGTGATCGAGCCGGATGGATTGGGAGAAATGAAAAATATCGGGCATGTGATTCAGCCCGGCATGTCGGACTCTGCATCATTTGACAACGCTCTTGAATTTTTCGTGCGCTCGGGAATGTCACTTCCACATGCCCTGGCAATGTTAGTGCCGGAAAGCTGCAATGAGCAGAATCCTATCTCCCGCAAGCTGCTCGCCTTCTATGAGTATCACTCCATCTTCATGGCGCCATGGGATGGTCCCGCCGCCATCATCTTCTCCGACGGAAGATATGCCGGAGGCATGCTCGACCGCAACGGTCTGCGTCCTGCGCGTATGACAGTTACCAAATCGGGGGAGGTAATAATAGCTTCCGAAACGGGCGTGCTTGATATTGATCCGGCAAACGTGGAACATAAGGAGCGTCTCAAACCCGGGAAAATCATAATGGTCGACACTGAAGAGGGGCGTATCCTCATCGACCGTGAAATCAAGAATACTCTTGCCAACGAACATCCCTATAGCGAATGGATCAATGAGAACCGCATAGTGCTCAGTAATCTGAAAAGCGGGCGTAAAGTCACTCACGATGTAGAGGACAAAGAGCGCCAGATGGTGGCATTCGGTTATGACAAAGAGGATATAGAGAAGATCATCAAGCCTATGACGGTCAATTCTCAGGAACCTGTCGCCTCAATGGGCAATGATGCTCCTCCGGCAGTATTGTCTTCTAAACCACAGCGTTTCTTCAATTATTTCCGCCAGCAGTTCGCACAGGTCACAAATCCCCCTATCGATCCTATCCGCGAGGAATTGGTGATGTCGCTCACAAGTTATGTCGGCGCGGTGCGTAAGAATATCCTCAAACCCTCTGCCGAACTTTGTAACGTGGTGATGATGCCCTCTCCCATCGTCAGCGACAGCGAGCTTGATATGTTGCGACATCTACAGTATAAAGGCTTCAACACAATCACACTCCCGATGGTATTCGAGGCTGACGGCGGTGTCAAGGCCATGGAGTCGGCTATCGAGCAACTTTGCGTTCAAGCAGAGGAGGCGGTTGACAAAGGATATAACTATATGGTCATCTCCGACAGAAATGTCAATGCCCGTTATGCTCCTATCCCCTCTCTTCTCGCTCTCTCGGCAGTGCATCATCATCTTGTGGCACGAAAGAAGAGATCGCAGATTGCCATTATCGTGGAGAGCGCGGAAGTATGCGAAGTAATGCATGTGGCTCTTCTCATGGGCTATGGTGCATCCGCGGTGAATCCTTATATGGTATTTGCTATCCTCAAGGATCTTGTAGACAAGAAGGAATTGCAACTCGATTTCGATGCTGCCGAGAAGCATTACATCAAGGCAGTAAACAAGGGTATCCTCAAGATTCTTTCCAAGATGGGAATATCCACAATCCGAAGCTATCGCGGATGCGCACTCTTTGAAGCCTTGGGTGTTAGCTCCCGCCTTCTCAACCGATATATGGGAGGCGGTGTATCTTCAGTGGAGGGTATAGATATAGAGGATGTCACTGCGGATGTGCTCCGCAATCATTTCCGTGCCTTTGCCGACATGAACGAAGAGCCTGAACTCTCCGACAACGGCAATTATTCATACCGCAAATCAGGCGAGCTTCATGCCTGGAATCCCCCTGTAGTAAAAGCCCTCCAGCAAGCCACAATGAAGAATGACTATGAGAAATTCCTCGAATATGTGGCGCTTGTGGAGGATAAGCCGGAAGCAATCTTCCTGCGCGACCTCATCACCGTGCAGAGCGACCGCAAGCCTATCGATATCTCCGAAGTGGAGAGCGAGGAGGAGATCATGCGTCGCTTCTGCACGGAGGCTATGTCGTTCGGCGCGATCAGCAAGGAGGCTCATGAGGCTCTCGCTATCGCAATGAATAAGATCGGGGGCATGAGCAATACCGGTGAAGGCGGTGAAGATCCTGAAAGAAATAAAGTGCGTGCCGACGGCACATGGGCACGCAGCTCCGTAAAGCAGGTTGCTTCCGGACGTTTCGGTGTGGATGCCGAGTATCTTGTTAACGCTGATGAGATTCAGATCAAGGTGGCGCAGGGCGCAAAGCCGGGTGAGGGCGGTCAGCTCCCGGGCTTTAAAGTGGATGAGGTGATTGCCAAGACTCGTCATTCTCTTCCCGGTATTACCCTTATTTCACCTCCGCCTCACCATGATATCTACTCCATCGAGGATCTCGCTCAGCTTATTTTCGACCTCAAGAATCTTAATCCGGAGGCTAAGATCAGTGTGAAATTAGTTGCGGAGAGCGGTGTAGGCACTATCGCTGCCGGCGTAGCTAAGGCTAAGGCGGACAAGATACTTATTTCCGGGTGCGATGGCGGTACGGGTGCTTCCCCCGCAAGTTCGATGAAACATGCCGGTGTGCCGGTGGAGATCGGGCTCTCGGAGATACAGCAGACTTTGGTGCTCAATAATCTTCGCGGCAAAATCATCATGCAGGTTGACGGTCAGATGAAATCTCCTCATGATGTAATTGTCAATGCACTTCTTGGCGCGGAGGAATATGGCTTCGGTACTGCCGCTCTCATCGTGCTCGGTTGTTGTATGGCGCGCATATGCCACACTAATAACTGCCCGAAGGGTGTCGCAACCCAAAAACCGGAGCTGCGCAAGAAGTTTATCGGACGCTATGAGTATCTTGTGAATTATTTCACTTTCATGGCTCGTTCTATCCGTGAGCGTCTTGCCGCTATGGGTTACCGCTCTATAGACGAGATTGTGGGTCGCGCGGATCTCCTCCGCATGAAGCCCCAGCCGGCAGGTTCAAAAAATTCAAAGCTTGATTTCTCGCGTCTATTCTATATGCCGGCTCTCCCCGGTGAGGCTCCGCTTCACTTTGAGACCGAACAGGATCATAAGATGAGCGGTGTAAAGGATAGTGCTCTTCTCCAGCTCATCTCCCAGGCTATCGATGCGCGCCAGCCTATCGCTTTGGGTATGCCTATCGTCAATACCGACCGTAGTGTAGGAGCAATGCTCAGCGGATATATCACCAAACGCTTCGGCAGCGAGGGATTACCTGAGGACTCTGTCAAACTGACATTCACCGGCTCCGCAGGTCAGAGTTTCGCGGCTTTCCTATGCAAGGGTGTGACTCTGAAACTTGTCGGCGATGCCAATGACTATGTCGGTAAGGGTCTTTCGGGCGGTCGTGTGATTGTGGTGCCCGACCGTGATGCTGATTTCGAAGCTCACCGTAATACTATTGCCGGCAATACCCTGCTCTATGGAGCCACAGCCGGAGAGCTCTTTGTCAATGGTCGTGTAGGAGAGCGTTTTGCAGTCCGCAATAGTGGTGCCATTGCCGTTGTGGAAGGTGTCGGCGATCATGCTTGCGAGTATATGACTGGAGGTCGTGTAGTGGTATTAGGTAAGGTCGGCAGAAACTTCGGTGCCGGTATGAGTGGTGGCGTGGCATATATTCTCAACCAGAAAGGGAATGTAGACTATTACGTCAATATGGATCTCGTGGAGCTCACTCTTCTTGAAGAGGAAGATGAGATAGCGGAACTGAAGGATCTCATTGAGCGTCATGTGAAGCATACCTCCTCAAAGTTTGGAAAGCATATCCTTGAGAACTGGGAGGAATTTATCCCTCAATTCATAAAGGTCACTCCGGTGGAATATAAGAAAATCGCGTTAGGAAAGTAACTTTCCTTTCCCTGATATTAAAACGGGCTGCATACCATCAGAATAGGTTGCAGCTCGTTTTCTCATATCATTATCGCTCTTGCAATCTTACCACTTTCTGATCAGATATTCCAAACCACGATTCTCCTTTTTTTCATTAAAATTTGCAGCTATAAGAAAGACCTCACGATCGTCCATCGCAAAGCGACCGGCATAATCCCGGCTCTCTATCTGTCGCATTGCCTCTTCGGCACTTTTATTATATTTGAACTCAAACAGATATATGTACTTAGCGGTAGCGACCTCTATGTCGCTTCTCCCATTATAGCCATGATGCTCGGCTATACTGCGGGTTGCGCATAAGGTAGCCAAAAGGTATGTCACTGCCCTATAAGTTGATTCACAATGGTCCTCACCGGGAAGATCTTTGAGCAGAGTAGCAAGCCTTCTCATGAAATTATCCGGTCTTCCCTCATTAAGATCAATCTTGAATTTCGGGAAACTGAACGGGCTGCCTGAATCTTTAGTTGCCGGAACGTATACAGGCAGTAAATCTTGATAGAATCCTATCTCAACCTCCCTGTTAGGAAAGCGGAGCTTATAAAGCTTCATATCTTTATCATATGAATCTATAGTCAGGTATCCGGTCTGGAACATTAGAGGAGCCGGATTTTTATCTCTTCTTCCGGCAGTCATCAATTCCGAACGAGTGCATTGTTCGCCATTAATCTCAGGAGGATATGTGCCGTTGGATCTTACTCTCCTGACAAGGAAAGTAGGGGTACCGGTTTCAAACCAGAAAGGCTCTATCTCACGGTTTCTAAGCGCACGCAGTACGCTGAAAGGATTGTATAATCGGGAGCCTTTAGCCGTAAACTTATAGCCGTCATAATAGTCCCTTAAATCCCCCAAAGTTTTGTCAAACCCCTCCCCCAACTCCTCGGATAGAGCCGCAATACCAGGTCGGAATATGGTAACCAACTCCTTCTCAGTCCATCCGCATATATCGGCAAACTCATCCGTTAGAGAGATATCATCAAGATTATTAAAGTCAGAGAAAATTGATACCTTGCTGAAACGAGCCACTCCGGTAATAAATGCAAAACGGATATAACGGTCCATACTCTTCAGATTACCATAGAACGACTTAAGAATAGCCTGATTCTTTTCTACAAGAGTTTCATCTTCCTCTATGGCTAAAAGTGGTTTGTCATACTCATCCACGAGAACGACGACTTTCTGTTTTCTCTTTTCAAATATTGATTGTATAAGAAATGAGAACCGTTGTGAAATGGTTGTCAGATTAGGGTCGCAACCATACTCCCTTTCATATCTTGAAAGGTGTGCATCCAGGATCTGTTCAAGTCCGTTTTCAAGAGTATAATTCTCAGCATTGAAGTCAAAATATAATACAGGTGCGGAATCCCATTCCACATCCATACCGTCTATTTCCAATCCCTTGAATAACTTACGTCTCCCTTGGAAATATGCCTCCAGAGTAGATAATAAGAGACTTTTACCAAATCGTCTGGGACGACTTAGAAAGATATATTTGCCATGCTTGAGGAGAGAGGGTATATACCTTGTCTTATCGACATACGTATAGCCTTCCTCTATAATTTCCGAGAAAGTCTGCATACCGATAGGATATCTCAGATCTGCCATAATTCCGATTATTTATGCAAATATATAATAATTTCCATTAAATCTTAGACAGTCTTGGCTTTCTTTCCGAAGAAACGGTTCATTATTACTGCTATAGCTCCGTCGCCGGTCACATTGCAGGCAGTCCCGAAACTATCCATTGCAATATATAGGGCTATCATCAAAGCAAGTGTCTGCTCGTCAAATCCCAAAATCGTGCCCAACGGTCCCAATGCCGCCATTATGGCTCCTCCGGGTATACCGGGCGCAGCCACCATCGTGATTCCTAACATCGCAATGAAATGTATGAAATGCCCGGTCTCTATAGGTTGCCCCTGAAGCACCATCAATGCCATCGCACAGGCTGTAATTTTTAAAGCCGATCCGGAAAGATGAATAGTGGCACATAAGGGAATCGTAAAACCGGCTATATCCTCATCAACTCCCATCTTCATGGTCTGCTCCAGAGTGACCGGGATGGTAGCCGCAGAGCTTTGTGTCCCTAACGCCGTGAAATACGCCGGCATCATGGTCTTGAGCATCTTGAAAGGATTTCCTTTATTAAAACAAGCGGCTACACAATACTGTATAAAGAGGAGAAGGATATGGAGAATAAAAATAACTACGATTATCTTTGCGAAAGTCTTCATTATTGTCACTACCTGCCCTTCCACTGTCATATTCAGGAATATTCCGAAGATATAGATAGGCAACAATGGAATGATAACGACATTTATCGCTTTCTGCACAATCTCCCTCAATTCGTCAAAGCCCTTACGCAGAATATCCCCTTTAAGAAAAGCGATACCGAGCCCTAAAAGAAAGGATAATGCCAGGGCTGTCATCACTGATAACGGTTCGGGAATCTCTATGGTAAAGAATGGCGCTATCGGAGCTGCCGACTCTATGCCGGCTACACTCTCCTCTCCTCCGATAAGGGAGGGAAAAGTAAGAGTGCCTGCCCCGTATGCCATCATGCCGGCAAGGAATGTGGCAACATATGCCAACGACGCTGTAGCTACAAGAAGTTTTCCCGCTCGAGATCCGACATCGGCTATAGCGGGCGTCACAAAGCCCACAATAATCAGAGGGATCATAAATCCTAAGAATTGTGAGAAGATGCCGTTGAAGGTATTGAATAGTGCAGCAAGCCAGTCGGGTGCGAACCAGCCAATTCCTATTCCGAGTGCAATCGCAACAAGTATCTTGATTAATAATTTCATGCTTTTATTTAAATAGCTGTTTATATTCCGACTCAAAATTGGGAGTGAATATCCCTTTCCCGATTGACGCCTCTATCTCCTCCAGCGTCCAGAATTTCCCTTCGGCAAGCTCTGATGAGGGAACGGGAGTTTTATCTGAAATAGCCTTGAAGCTATTTACCAGCTCGCGCTCAACATCTGACTCAAACACATATTGTGCGAGCAATTCAGCCTCAAAGTCTTCCAGACCGATCTCCTCCTTTGCCTCACGTTTTAATGCCTGATATATATTTTCGCCCAGATCGACATGACCTCCCACAGCTGTATCCCATTTCCCGGGCTGAATATCTTTCCATTCCGGACGCTTCTGAAGATAGAGTCTCCCCTCCTTGTCAAAGAGATGAAGATGCACCACCGGATGCAGTAATTTTGAACCGTCATGACATTTAGCTCTCGTCGCGGCATCGAGAATATTACCCTCCTCATCCACTACGGGGAACATCTCTTCCCCATTATCTCGCATTGACATATCCATAGTTTCGTTTAATCCAAGTATATAGTTATAGTGTATTTATAGCTTATGTGAATTAACTTAATAACAATTTTCTTCAAACTATTTCTTTAGGTCAGCAAGCAAAACATTTCAAAAATCAAACCTTAATTACCGGCTATGCGTTATAACTGATGAAAAACACACAAAATAATATTATAGAAATACTATGAAAGCAGAAAAAATTCTTATTGCATATTTCTCCCAGAAGGGAAAAGAGGAGACTTCAAATTGTGCCAAGCTCGCTAAGAAAGCTGAAGAGCTTCTTAAAGCAAAGAATGTTCCTTTCGAGACATTCGCTGTCGTCCCTGTAGAGACTTATCCGGCAGATCAGGCTGAATTTGAAACAGTCACCAAGCTTGAGAAAGAACGCCGTGTGCGCCCCGAAATCGTCGGAAAATTCAGCGAAGGCGCTATGAAGGAGATGACCGGTGTCCTTATGATCGCTCCTAACTGGTGGGATTCTCTTCCCCAGGCAATGTTTACATTCATGGATAAGGAGGACTTCTCCGATACCCGCGTAGTGCCTGTTATCTCAACTCGTGAGGATGCTAAGCATGTTCGCATGGAAGTGCGCGATTTCCTTAAAAACTGGGTTCTCCCCGGTGTGGATGTGAAAGAGGATGGCTCCGATACTGATGAGAAGATGCAGGAGGCTATGACCCAGCTTTTCGAGCAGGAGAAACATAACTGGTAAACCTCCGGATGCCTGAAACTATAAAAACTCTGATATAAACGTCAAAAGACCTCGGAATTTTTGAATTCCGAGGTCTTTTTCGTTTTCCAAATACTATTTGAAAGAAGTATTATTTCTTTACAGGAGTGCTCTCCGGCTTGGTGTAACCATCCTTCATAGCACGTTTTGACATCTTCTCGATGCGCTTCTTTGTGTCGGGATGTGAAGAGAACATCTTATCCATCTTGCTCTGCTTCACTTCTCCCTCCGAACCCATCAGCTTCTCGAATGCCATTGACATGCCCCAGGGATTGATACCGTTCTGCACGAGAAAGTCATAGCCACAATCATCAGCTTCCGACTCCTGCTTCTGAGAATATTTGGCATTCATCAGTGTCTCGCCAAGAGCACCGAGCTGAGAATCTGTAAGTACAGCTACCTTGCTATTGGCAGCGCCTACAGCATCTTTAAGAGCGCCGGTCATAAGCTCATGCTTGAGTGCATTCTTGGAGTGACGCTTGATCACATGTCCGATCTCATGGCCGATAACACCCATAAGCTCCTCATCGCTCATGATATCCATAAGGGAAGAGAACACGCGCACGCTTCCGTCTGGACATGCGAATGCGTTTACATCAATCACGTCATATACCTTGAAATTCAATGGTATTCCATCCGCATCCTTACAGTTAGCGGTAAGCTTCTTAAGGCGCACCACGTAGGGATCATTGTCGGGAAGGACGGGATTGTGCTTGTCCATCCAGTCTACCGACTGCTTAACATATGCAGCCATCTGGGCATCGGTGAGTGTAAGAGCCTGCGCTCCCTTCTCCACTGCTGATACTGCTTTCTTAAGATTGAATTGAGCTGCTGCGGGCATTGCCACGCAAGCACAGAGAATTAAACCAAAAATCTTTGAAATCTTCATATATCTTTACGGTTTGTTTAGTCTTTCCTTTGTTGTCAACTTTCATACACCCTTTAAGGGAAAACTGATAGCTTTTTAATAACTCCCGTTAGGGGGAAAATATTGCAGTCCGAACGGAGAAAATCCACCCGGACTGCAAAATTACATAATTTTATCAATATTCACAAACAGGCTGCGACCAACCAACTTTAAATTCAGACAAATATTGCGGACACGCTTATTTGATTTCCCCCACACCGCTTACGCTCTTACTGATGCTCATTCCTTTCATTCGGGAAGCATCCAATGTGCCGGTACCGCTCACGCTGAATGTTCCGGTGTTGCAGTCTCCGCTAATCTTCAAGGTTCCTACTCCCGACACGCTTCCTTTACATGTATTGCATTTTATTTTATCAAGAGTCATATCTCCTGCACCCGGAAGCGATCCCGTAACGGTGACAGCATCAATCTTACCCACATTAATATCTCCTGCTCCGGATAGCACGGCGTTGAAAGAGTTTGTCGATACTTTCCCGACATTTACATCTCCTGCTCCGGATAGACTTATGTTAAAGGAGTTGGAAGCCACGTTATCTATGGAGATATCCCCTGCGCCGGATAGTATAAACTCCGCTCCTATACAGCTGAGCTGACTGATCTTCATATCACCGGCTCCCACAAGATTGCAATTTATGTTATGACCGTTCAATTTATCTGCTGTCAAATTTCCTGAGCCATACAAGTTAATCTTGGACAGCGCGATCCCTTTAACCGTTAGCTCTACCTTCCGGGAGATATTCCCTTTGATTCCTCTTACATCGATAAGCCCGTTGGCAGCACTCACCTTTATCTTTTCAAGATCCGAGGCAGACCCTTTAATCGTAATCGATGGAGCCCCGCCTTCGATAACCTGAATATCAACCACTGTATAAGAGGAAAGGCGTGTAATATTTCCATGAACAGGAATATTCTTAGTAATGGCATTTGCCGGCATTGTCTGAACATTATCGACATTGCCACGGGTGACCACCCTTTCTATCCCCATGCTGCACCCTACCAGACCCAGAGCAAGGATGCCTGCGATTATCAATATATTTTTCATTGTTTTTCTTGAATTACTATTCCATCGGTAGATATTTTTAATTTTGAATTTTCACTTCTCTGGTAACCGTTTTTCCAATTCACGACTACAATTTCGCAGAATTGGGGAGTCTCCTTATTCATTATAATAAGCTGGATCACTTTCCCATCACCATTAAATTTCTCATATATGGAATAGATACTCCCGTAATTATTGGTGCTCCGCATCAGCTCCATATCGGGGTTCTCCTTCAGATAGCGTGAGAGAATACGCTCAGCTGTCTTTACAGTTTCCTCGCCATTACACTCATATTGGAACAATGTTGAGAAATCTTTCCCAATATTCATTGAGTGTTCATACGACCGGCTATACCACCTTCCATTACTGTTATGTGAAAATTTTCCGGAGACATATGTGGATTTCACTGATGGATCGTTCGTCAATTCCGAAAAGATATCCTGCGCTGCAATCTGTCCCGGTATAAGGGCGGCTATCAGGAGACCTAACGTCAGGATGATTCTGCGGATTCTTCCGCCTCTCCCTTCCATATTATTATTCTGCTGTTTCATATTGATTAGATTCTATATAGTTTATGTTTGCACTCACCATATCCGCCTCAACCTCGCTTTGATATTCAAGCTCAATCCTGCGGAGATTATACATCTCATCCATTATATTAGACTCAAGTCCGCCGAATATATGGTTGAGTTTTCGGGCTGCCTCTCCCTCATCTCTTATCACTCTATAATTATGAGCTATCAGCATCTCCTCCTCTTCGCGAGTAAGGTATGGATCCTCATAATTTTCTTCATGAGATTCTGATTTCCGTGTCGCCTTCTTAATGATTGTCGTCCTGCCTTCTCCCCTCTTCATGCGTTCTCGGTTCCCATCAACGTTAACCTTATTATCCTTCACCAAGGAGATAGAATGAATGAGTGTATCAGCCTGCTGTGCCGGAACGGCGATATTCATCGCTACACCGCTTTTTTGTACAGGCATATCTATAGCCGGTATCTCCATCAAGCGGTTGGTGATAAATATTCCCGCAAGGCAGACCGCCACACCTGTTGCCGTCCATCTGAACAGGCGGCTCCGTAGAAATCCGCCGATCCGGCGTCCCTCTCTCTTCTTTAAATCATCGCTCTCAACGCCGACTACCGGTTGCTCTGCATTAGTGGCGGAAATCTCCCTCTCCAGCGCGGAGTTGATGCGAAGAGAGTATGGCTCCGGAATCTCAGGAAGATCCTCCAACGCATCAGTCATGGTCATGAAAAGATCGCGGTCAGCTTCCAGATCCGGAGGTAACGAGTCGGCATCTGTCAGCATGGCGCTGATATCAGCCTCCTCTTGCGGAGAGGTAGTACCTTCATACCATTTCCCTAAAAGGCTACGAAGTTCATTATATTTATCATTTTCAATTTTACTCATCTCATTTTCCCTTTATCTTGTCCTGTTCCCTCTATCTTATCAGTTCCCGGAGTCGTTTTCTACCTCTGGAGAGGAGCTGGCGGACATTTCCGGCTGTGTAGCCGGTTGCTTCCGAAATCTCCTCAATATCCATTCCTCCGAAAGAACTTAGTCTTATCACTATTTTCTGACCTGCCGGAAGAGTATCAATCAGCTTCTCGATGTGAGCCTGAGTATCCCTTTCCTCAGCGTGGTCGCGTAAATCAATATTTTCCTTACTCAGAGCCTCTCCCTCCGACTCTATGGAAACGGTCTCTTTCCTTCTCTTAAAAAATGTGAGACATTCATTTCTCAAAGTTCTCAGGCAATAAGCTCTCAACTGTTCATCCGGACGCGGAATCCCTTCCCTCCCCCGCCATAAACGGAGTTGTGCTTCCTGCACGATATCCGCGGCGTCGTCGGGAGGAAGTCCGACCTTCAGCGCCATTCCATACATCAGGCGCTGAAGGGGGAGTACCCTGGCTCGGAATTCCTGCTCTTCCATACTAACAAATATACTATTTTTTTTCCAATTTTATTCAATTTAAGTAAAGCTTCACTATTTTTTTTGCTCCGCTTCCTTATCCATTCTTCTGGCTGCCGCCCCCGCTTCCCTCCTGCTCCAATTCTGCGGCGGTCTTTTTCACCTGTGCCTTAAGTCCGCCGAGCTTGAATGTGACGCTGACGCCGACATTCCATTGGGACGAACGGGAGCGTGAGAGTACCCTCATGCTTTCCGACTCTTGCCTCCACCCATAATTCTGATTTGGAGTAAGGAAATTAGAAGCGCTCAGCTGAACAGTGAGAGCATCCTTTGGCAAGAAAGATCTGCTGAATCCCAGGGAATAATAATAATTTGTATGCGTTCCACGGCTCTGGATATCACTCCAGGGAGTGTAAACTCCTCCGTTAACCGACATCCGCACCTTCCACGGCATTGTATAATTAAGATTCGTAGAGGCATATACCTGCCATCCCGCTTTACGCGCTTTCAGAAGTTCGGAGTCCGAACTGAAATGCGAATATGAACCACTGGCATTCACTCCCCACTGAAGATCAGACGTGATGTTCCAGTTGGCATTAAGATCCAGCATAGCGGCATGTTCTACACCGCTGTTGGCATAGGTAGTATTCATCAATCCTTCCTTCATAAATATTATATCCGTGATGCCATTTGCCAGATAACGGTAAGTCAGTTTGGCTCCTCCTGTCAGTTTTCCTTCATAGTTGGTGTAACCGAATGAGAAAGTATGCATTTTCTGACTCTCGAGATTTGGATTGCCATAGGTCACCGTTCCTAAATTCAATGTGTTTCTATAAGGGTTGACCTGGCTGATATCGGGACGCGATATACGCATCTGGTATGCCAGTCTGAGAGCCGACGCATCACTGATATTATAGCTTACCGCAGCATTTGGCACCAGATCGTGAAGAGTCGTCATGAAATCCTCATATTCTCCCACCTTATAGTGCATTCCCATCCTGGTCATCTCATAGCGCAAACCGCCCTTTATGCTCCATGAACCGAATTTTCCGGTATAGGATGAATAGAGCGAATAGATATCTTTTGTCTGGGCAGCGTCCACCTCCGTATCCGAAAGGGTGACGGCACTTAATTTATCCTCCCCCTCAAGCGTGCTTGAAACATTGTTGGAACGATTTATGCTACCCTTGGCTCCAGCCTCAAAAAGGTGTTTCTCGCTCAGTTGGTTGAGATAATCAATCTGAATGATATGACTGAGATAGAGAGTTTTCGATTTCATCGCCGAGTAGGGAGTGATATCAATCAGTCCCTCCCTTTCTGTAGTGTCATATTCATCAAGACTTTTCACCGGGCTGTCAGTAAAGAGATAGGAAATCACTAAGTTATTGTCATCTCTTTTGAAATTATGTTGGTATGAGCCGGACAATGAGAAGCCGTTATATTCACCTCCATTCCGGAATACCTGCTCCGTTTTCCACAGCATATCACCTGCCGGATTATACATCGCTCGCCTCATGCTTCCATGCGGGCTCCAGGAGTTATAACCGTAGTTACCCTGGAAAGTAAAGAGGTTGTTAGTGTTGGGTTCCCACGACATATTTAGTGTCACACCGGTATAATCCCACTCGGAAGCCTGCTCCTGATTGGAGAGAAGAAGATGATTCTCACTGCCGTCAAGACTTTCACGTTCCGAATCGTTATACCATTTTCTACTGAATACCCGACCATTATTATAGCTGACGTTGGCATCAAGCATGACATTGCCCAATTTTGTACGGCCATTTAGATAGCCGCCAATCTGGGTGGCTCGTATCCATCCGCCGAATTGAGCTGAATATCCTTCTAATTTCGTTTTCTTATCGGTAACGATATTCAGAATACCTCCGACACCCTCCGCATCATATTTTGCTCCGGGCTCCGATATCACTTCTATCTTGAGGATCGATGCTGCCGGGATTGATTTCAATACTGTTTTAAGATCTCCCTTAAGCATCGGATCCTCCTTGCCATTCATAAGAATCTTGAAACTTGACTGACCGTTGACCTTTACATTATCCTCTGCATCAACAGTCACTCCGGGCACTTTCCTAAGTATTTCCATTATACTTGAAGAAGAGGCTTCGGGATCGTCGGAGACATTATATGATAACTTTGCGCCGTCACTCTCCACCATTTTCTTTTTCTGGACCACGACCAACTCATCAAGATCAGTATAATCCGGTAAAGCTATTGAATCCGGATGGTCGGTTGTCGCAGGTTCCTCTCCCCACGTGGTTGAGACCGTTGCGAGTGCAAGCAATATGGATAAAGGGTATTTCATTTTTAATTTCTCGTTCTTACGGTTTCTTTATGTTTAACTTCTGTCTATATAGACTACGATACTCCATGATTTGTGACAGTCACTCTAAAAAAATTTTCTAATATCTTCTAATATTTGCATTATTAATAATTTATTATTATCTTTGCACTGTCTTATGTATAGAGAGCATATGACAAAAATATTTTTAACCTCCGGATTTCCTATTCTCTATAATAAAGGGATCCGTACAAAACCAAACTATTGATTCTCAATGTCTGAATCAAAAAATTACACAGCAATCGAAGATTTCGATTGGGATGCTTATGCTAACGGCGAAACCACTGGTGAGAAGAGCCGTGAGGAATTGACCACTACCTATGACGAGTCTCTCAAGACTGCAAAGGAGAATGAGGTCGTAAACGGTATCGTTAAGTCTATCACTAAACGTGAAGTTCGCGTTGACATCGGCATGAAGTCTGACGCTATCATCCCCGTAAGCGAATTCCGCTACAATCCCGACCTTAAGGTTGGCGACGAGGTAGAGGTTTACATCGAGACTCTTGAGGACAAGAACGGTCAGCTCCGTCTTTCTCACAAGAAGGCTTGCCAGACTCGCAGCTGGGATCGCGTTAACGAAGCTCTCCAGAATGACGAAGTTATCAAGGGTTACGTCAAGAGCCGCACCAAGGGCGGTATGATCGTTGATGTATTCGGCATCGAGGCGTTCCTCCCCGGTTCTCAGATCGACGTTCGTCCTATCCGCGACTACGATGTATTCGTTGACAAGACTATGGAATTCAAGGTTGTCAAGATCAACCAGGAATACAAGAACGTTGTGGTTTCTCACAAAGCTCTCATCGAGGCTGAGCTCGAGCAGCAGAAGAAGGAGATCATCTCCAAGCTCGAAAAAGGTCAGGTGCTCGAGGGTAAGGTTAAGAACATCACTCCTTACGGTGTATTCGTTGACCTCGGCGGCGTAGACGGTCTCGTACATATCACTGACCTCTCTTGGGGCCGCGTAAGCGATCCTCGTGAGGTGGTTGAGCTCGACCAGGATATCAAAGTCGTTATCATCGACTTCGATAACGAGAAGAAGCGTATCGCTCTCGGTCTCAAGCAGCTCCAGCCCCATCCCTGGGATAGCCTTACAGCAGATCTCAAGGTTGGCGATCACGTTAAGGGTAAAGTTGTCGTTATGGCAGACTACGGTGCGTTCGTAGAGGTACAGCCCGGCGTAGAGGGTCTTATCCACGTTTCAGAAATGAGCTGGAGCCAGCACCTCCGCAGCGCCAATGACTTCCTCAAGGTGGGCGACGAGGTAGAGGCTGTTGTCCTCACTCTCGACCGCGACGAGCGTAAGATGAGCCTCGGTCTCAAGCAGCTCAAGAAAGATCCCTGGGAGGATATCGAGACCAAATACGCTATCGGAAGCCGTCACACTGCAAAAGTGCGCAACTTCACTAACTTCGGCGTATTCGTTGAGATCGAAGAGGGCGTAGATGGTCTTATCCATATCTCCGACCTCTCTTGGACCAAGAAGATCAAACACCCCTCTGAGTTCACTCAGGTTGGCAACGACATCGAGGTTCAGGTGCTTGAAATCGACAAGGACAACCGTCGTCTCTCTCTCGGTCACAAGCAGCTCGAGGAGAACCCCTGGGATGTATTCGAGAATGTATTCACTGTAGGTTCTATCCATGAGGGTACTATCACCGAGATGATGGATAAGGGCGCGGTTATCTCTCTCCCCTATGGCGTAGAGGGCTTCGCAACTCCCAAGCACCTCGTGAAGGAAGATGGCACTCAGGCTAAGCTTGACGAGAAGCTCAACTTCAAGGTGATCGAATTCAACAAAGACAACAAGCGCATCATCCTCAGCCACAGCCGCATCTCTGAAGATGCTATCAAGGGTGAGCGTCGCGAGAAAGCAGCTCCCCGCAAGAGCAACAAGCCCGAGGCTGAGAGCGCTGCAGCTCCTCAGATCGAGAAAACCACTCTCGGCGACCTCGACGCGCTTCAGGCTCTTAAGGAGCAGATGCAGAAGGAAGGTAAATAATCAGACCCCCTTTTATATAAAAATGTCCGTAGCCAACGCTGCGGGCATTTTTTTATTGTAGTTATTTTGGCTTAAAGATAATATTTTGTAATTTTACAGAGAGAAGTTTTATAAACTTAATAAATATCTTACTCCATAATGTCAAAAGGCTTCAATAAATATCTATTTTCGACCCTCCTTCTTCTCTGCGCCGGCTTAACATCTTATGCAGCTCCAGCAAGATGGGAGGCGGTAAAGACTGAAAGGACAGATGCCAAGACAGTGGTGAAAGAGACCGAAATTGAGATCCGCACGGCAGACTCCACGATTATCGTGATATCCAATCATACCGTACAGATAAAGATTTTCACTATTTTGGGTCGACTCGTAAGCAACGAGATCCTGCAGCCCGGAATAAGCCAGATCTCTCTTCCTGCTCATGGAGTTTATCTTGTAAAAACAGGGAACATAACGTGTAAAGTAGCTATCTAAGCTCCTTCCAATAAATCTATACTATTATGAATCAACCGGATATCAAATGGGATACGCTCCCCTTCGGTTATATAAAGACCGACTGGAATGTAAGATGCACATATAAGGATGGCAAATGGGGTGAAATTGAAGTAAGCGATTCTGAATATATTCCTATGCATATCGCTGCCACATGTCTCCATTATGGCCAGGAATCTTTTGAGGGTCTGAAAGCTTTCCGCGGCAAGGATGGCAAGATCCGTGTATTCCGTATGGATGAGAACGCCAAACGCTTCATACGCTCGGCAGAAGGAATTATGATGCAGCCCATGCCTGAAGAGCTCTTTTGTGAAATGGTGCGCAAGGTCGTAAAGCTAAACGCCCGTTTCGTACCTCCTTATGGCACCGGCGCTTCCCTCTATATCCGTCCGCTTGAGATCGGCACCACAGCCCAGGTCGGCGTAAAACCATCAAAGGAATACACAGTCATAATGTTTGTCACTCCCGTAGGTCCTTACTTTAAAGAGGGCTTCAAGCCGTCCAAGGTATGCCTCTCAAGAGAATATGACCGTGTGGCGCCCAAAGGCACCGGCTCCTTTAAAATTGGTGGAAATTATGCTGCTTCTCTTCAAGCAGGCGAAAAGGCCCACGATCTCGGCTACTCCGTGATGCTTTATCTCGATCCTAAGGAGAAGAAATATCTTGATGAATGTGGAGCTGCAAATATCTTCGGTATCCGGGGCAATGCATATATAACACCGAAATCCGATTCTATTCTCCCCTCAATCACCAATAAGAGCGTTCGGCAGCTTGCACGCGACCTCGGTATGGAAGTAGAGGAACGCCATATCCCTTACGAAGAGCTTGAGACTTTCGACGAGATGGGATCATGCGGCACAGCGGCGGTGATCTCCCCTATCGCAGAGATACATGACCTCGACAATGGCAAGAAATTCGTTTTCTCCACCAACAACGAGGCTGGTCCGAAGTCCACTATCCTTTTCAATGCACTACGCGCCATACAGTTAGGCGAGGCTGAGGATCCTCACGGATGGTGTGAAATCATTGAGGAAGCGTAAGCATGAAAGCCATTGATATAATTGATAAGTATTATCCCGAGGGCAAACTTCGGGATATTCTTATTATTCACTCCGAAAAAGTACGCGATAAGGCATTGGAATGTGTCAGACGTGCCGGTCATTGGTATGATGAGGAACTGGTTAGGGATGGAGCGATGCTTCACGACATCGGCATCTTCCTCTGTGACGCCCCCGGCATAGAATGTCACGGATCCATCCCCTATATACAGCATGGAGTAGAGGGAGGGAAGATATTACGCAAAGAGGGATATCCGATGTTAGCCCGCATAGCGGAGAGGCATACCGGGACAGGGCTTACATATGAAGACCTTGTCAAGCTTAATTTCCCCTTGCCCCTCATCAATATGATGCCTAATACCATTGAGGAGAAAGCCGTATGCTATGCCGACAAATTCTTCTCAAAGTCCGGCGACCCGTCGCGTGAAAAATCTCTGGAAGAAGTGATTGAGTCCATTCGTCCACACGGAGAAGATGCTCTCCGGAGATTCATGGAGCTCCACCTACTATTTCAATAGACACAGAAACCAGCAAAAAAAGAGTAATGGCAGCAGAGAAATATCCTATCGGAATACAGACCTTCTCCAAGATAATAGAAGGTAACTTTAACTATGTCGATAAAACCCGATTCGTTGGTGAGTTAGTGAAAACCGAAGGTTACTACTTTCTGAGTCGTCCGCGCCGATTCGGAAAGAGTCTGTTGCTATCTACCCTCCATGCTTATTTTGAAGGGAGACGCGATCTCTTCAAGGGTCTGGCGCTTGAAAAGGCTGATGTGGATTGGGAAGCATCCCCGGTGCTGCATTTTGATTTTAACTCCGAGGATTTCACAAGATATGATGGATTAGAGTCTCGACTTTCACAAACTTTGAATGTCCTGGAAAATCAATATCATTTAGATAATCCTGACAATCCTTCGTCAGCTGTGCGTTTTGAAAGACTGATTCGTCATATATATGAACAGACACAAAATAAGGTAATAATCCTGATTGATGAATACGACAAACCCCTCCTCGGTCTGGAAGAGGATAGTGAATTATTCATCAAGAATCAAGCCATCCTCAAAGCGTTCTTCGGCAATCTGAAATCAATGGACCGTTATATACGGTTTGCCTTCATTACGGGTGTCGCCCGATTCAGCAAGGTCAGTATCTTCAGCGATCTCAATAATCTCTACGATATCTCAATGACAGAGGAATTTGCCGACATATGCGGATGGACCGAGCAGGAGCTTACAGATAATTTCAGAGCGGGAATTGAAGCGCTCGCCAAAGATAGAGAGGAGTCAGTGGAGGAAACTGTCGAGGCTCTCCGTGAATATTATGACGGCTATATGTTCTCCCCCAGAGGGAGCCGGTTATATAATCCGTTCAGTGTGCTGCATGCTCTGCGCAACAGGGAGATAGAACCCTATTGGTTTGAGACGGGCACCCCCACTTTCCTTGCACGAAAGATTAAAGAGCGCGGTGTGGCGATGCCCGCCCTCAATGGTATCACGAGACAGCGCGAGAGTCTCATAACGGTCGGTATCAATTCCTCCGATGCAGTCCCCCTAATGTTCCAGACCGGCTATCTGACCATAGACTCATACGACAGCCGGTTGAGACGGATGAAGCTGCGCTTCCCGAATAAGGAGGTGGAGATTGGTTTCGCAATGAATCTACTTCCTCTATATGCTCCTCCTATGGAGAATATGGACAGCCCCTTCAGTATTCATAATTTTCAGGATGACCTGATAGAGGGAGATCCGGAACGCTTCATGCAGCGACTGGAGACGCTACTGAAGAATATCCCTTACGGACAACATTCCGAGGCTTCATATCAAAGCATCGTATATATTCTCTGCCTCCTCTGCTCACTTGAGACAACGTCGGAAAACCAGAACTACAAGGGACGCACAGATCTTGAAGTAGTGACTCCTGACTACATTTATATCTTTGAATTCAAATATAATAAGTCAGTTGAGGAAGCGATGCGTCAGATTCACGAGCGCGACTATCCCGGGCGATTCCTCCTTGATTCAAGGACGGTATATCTCATAGGAGCCAACTTCTCTGACGACTCTTCCGAAAAAGGATTGACGGGATATAAGATTGAAAAATACGGCAAATAAATTGTGCTTCCTGGAGGCTCCTGCTAATTTAGGCTGGCATCGATACACAACATAAATTAAAAATTCTAAGCCGGCGGCGTACTGGGGGCGGGAGCCTCCCGGCTTCCGCTAATTTATGTTGGGTTCGATACACAACATAAATTAAAAACATCCCGTAAGTCGTCTGCGCAATGGGGGCGGGAGCTCCCGGCTTCCGCTAAAAGAACGCAGCCGAATTTATACCGACAGCATATGAGCCGGATGATAGCCGCGGAGCGGCGTGTCCTTGTGTAACCGTGGGTAAGGCGGAACGCCGCTGCCCACGGATCTGAACCTCGTGCGTCTCGGCGGCCGCGGAGCGGTCGGTCTTCCATTACATAAGCTAATGAGGGCACAAAGACCCACCGCTCCGCGGCGGAGTGCTCACTTTCGGGTAAATCCCCCGGCTACGGGCTGTGCCCTTACCGTGGGTTAAACAAGGACTCGCCGCTCCGCGGCGCACTGGGGTGGGAGCCCCCAGTCTCCGTCGATCCATAAATGGATAATTAATTACTTACTGCCCGTTAACCCATATTGCGTTGAGTTTGATTCCTACCTTGCAAACATACATAGGAGTTTATAATAATCTCTTAGAAATTATTATATATTTATACATTTCTACCCTTTGTGCATTTAATTTTAATTAATTCAGTCAATATATTTCTCCAATTAAAAATAATTGTTAACTTTGCACATGTAATCTAAAACACTTCATTATGAAACAGAAATTCTTATATCTATTCTTGGGATTTATTGGAATCTTTTTCCCTCTTATATCCTGTACCACCGACTCTGATTCAGAGAAGAATGATACCCCAAGAGCAATCAGGCTCACTACCGAGCAACAGCAACTTTCTGAAAAATTGCACAACTTCAACATCAAACTCCTTTCTGACATAGAGAAAGTGAATCAGGAAGATACTGATCGCTCGGGTAATACCATCTGCTCACCCTTAGGAGTCCAAATGGTATTAAGTATGATTGTCAATGGTGTGGATAAAGATGAACAGAGTGATATACTTGACTACTTAGGCACAGAGGATGTTGAGTTGCTTAACTCCCTCAATATGGAATTGTTAAAGCAGCTCCCTTTTGTGGACAAAAAAAAACATATTCACTTTATCTAATGCTTTGTGGATAAATTCATTCTTCAATCTTAAACTTAATAGTGACTTTAATAAGATTGTAACTGACAATTACCAACTGCATATCCAAGAGGATAATTTCAAAGATAATAATCTTCAGACTTTGGAGAAAATTAATGATTGGGCATCCTTAATGTCAAATGGGACGATTAACTCTTATTTCTCCGAACTTAATCCTTCTTCACTTGGTATATTCTTAAATGCCTTATATTTCAAAGCCAACTGGGCAGAGGAATATTTTTCAAAGGAAGATACCTCATTACAGCCATACTTCGGTCAGAATGTAACTAACGATGTAGAAATGATGAAATCAGATTTCTTCCTGACAAGATATAGTAATGAGGAGAAATTTGAATATTCCAAAATCCCATTTGGTAATGAAGGCTTCTCCATGCAGATTATCTTACCTAAGGAAAACTATACTCCATTGGATATACTGAGCACAATCTCTTCTACGGATTTAAAAGATATCAACGCAAAAGGAGACCTTGTTAAGCTGCAACTCTCCATCCCCAAATTTACTCTTTCCTCTTCTGTCAACATTAGTGAAGTGTTTGATAAATTAGGGCTTTACGCTATTAATAATGCCACATTTGATATGTTTGAGAACCCGATAAAAGGAGATGTAACTTATCGCCAGAATAACTCATTTTCAATTGATGAGAAAGGTACAGAGGTTGCAAGCGTGAGTTCCGCGGACATTGGAATAACTGCACCCCTATTTGATGAGATAAAACTATCGCTTAACCGCCCCTTCATCTTCTTTATTCGGGAAAGTAGTACAGGAACTATTCTCCTTGAAGGAGTTATAAATGATTTATAAGCTTCCGGGACATCCTCCAAAATAGTAATAACGGGAGATCCTGATAGACCTTATCAGAGAATCTGAATTAGTACCGGACAATATACTCTTGACAGTATTTTCGTGCATATATCCTTAAAGGTGGACACACGGCGAGTGTGTCCACTACTTTTTTCTAAATTTCAATATCTTTCATCATGGGATTTCTATCATTTATACTCATTCCACTTTTCAAACTGTAAAAAGAAAAGATTTTAACAATATACTATTGTCTAATTCTTTAACTTTATCTAACTTTGCACAAACTATCGCGATAAAATTCGCCCTGACTCTTGAGACAACTTCTACTCTATATAACTATCCTGATTTTAGTCGGCTTCGCTTACTCCCAGTCGGAGGTTAACCTTCAACCTAATGAGAAGCCTGCCGATTACACCGACACTGTCAATCAGACAGTGCCCGACTCCTCTTTGTCGCTTCCCAACGACCACCTCGACTCCACGGCAGCTGGAAAACGCCGTGACCGCGAACCAATCGATACAGCCCGAGGTAAAATCACCAAACTTCGTTATGATAAAATTGATATAGAGGATGTGGTCAATTTCTCTGCAAAAGACTCTCTTGTCCTAATCGGGCAAGATAACGCTTATCTCTATGGTAACTCATCTGTAGACTACACTGATTTCCGTGTCAATGCCGAGGAAATACGCATAGAAATGGACTCCTCAACCGTCTATGCTTCCGGCATTCCCGACTCATTGGGTAAAATATCAGGAAATCCGATATTCAAGGATAAAAGCGGCGAATATGAGTCCAAACTTATGAAATATAACTTCAAGACTCAGCGCGGATATATCACCGATGTCATCACCGAACAGCAGGAGGGATATCTCACCGGCGGCATCGCAAAGAAAATGGAGGATGGATCTTTCTATGTGCAGGATGGAAAATACACCACATGTGACGACCACGAGCACCCTCACTTCTATTTCCAGCTCACTAAAGCTAAAGTGCGCCCGAAGAAGGATGTCGTGACCGGTCCGGGCTATATGGTGCTGATGGGTATTCCCCTCCCTCTTGCTCTTCCTTTCGGATATTTCCCTTTCTCTGAAAAATACTCCTCAGGTGTGATCTTCCCCTCTTTCGGAGATGATTACAACCGCGGCTTCTATGCCCGCGACGGAGGATACTATTTCGCTATTAACGACAATGTCGATTTAGCACTCCGCGGAGAGATCTACACTAAAGGCTCGTGGGGGGTGTCGGCTCATTCTACTTATGTGAAGAGATATAAATTCCGTGGAACCTTTGATATCTCTTATCTTACCACTATCACCGGCGACAAGGGTATGCCCGACTATTCCAAGATGAAGAACTTCCAGGTGATATGGAGCCATTCGCAGGATCAGAAGGCTAACCCGAATCTCTCATTCTCCGCATCAGTGAATTTCGCCACCTCCGGATATTCGCGTAATGACCTGAACTCATACTATAACAATAACTTTACGGAGAATACAAAATCTTCTACCGTAAACCTCACCTACCGTTTCCCAAATTCGAAATGGAGCGTATCAGCCACTGCCAATATCGCGCAGCGAAGTCAGGACTCCACTCTCGCGGTCTCCTTCCCTAACCTTACCGTGACCATGTCACAGCTCGCTCCTTTCAAACGCAAGAAAGCTGTCGGCGGAGAGAAATGGTATGAGAAGATCCGTATGTCATATTCAGGCCAGTTCCAGAACTCTCTTACCGCCCAGCAGGATGTATTTTTCAAGAAGAGCCTGATAAAGGATTGGAAAAACGGCATGAAACATTATGTGCCTATCTCCGCCACTTTCTCCATCTTCAAATATATCAACCTCTCCCCATCCATCACATTGAACGACCGTATGTATACCAGCAAAATACGCCGTCAATGGGACACTCAGGCATCGCGCGAGATTCAGGATACGACCTACGGCTTTTATAACCTCTTCGACTTCAATATGTCGGTAGGTTTCGACACAAAAGTCTACGGTTTCTATAAGCCACTGAAATTCCTCGGAGACAAAGTACAGATGATCCGACATGTCATGACCCCTACAGTTTCTTTCGGATGGAATCCTGATTTCGGCAATCCAATGTGGGGTGCATACGACTATTATGTTTACACCGATCAGGCAGGCTATAACCGCAGGGTGGACTATTCCTATTTCTCTCACGGTATCGTCGGTGTGCCCTCGCGTGGCAAGAGTGGATCTGTGTCATGGGGTCTGGCAAATAACCTCGAGATGAAGGTCAAGAGTGATGCCGATTCCACAGGTGTGAAAAAGATCTCCCTGATTGAAAACCTTTCGTTCAATCAAAGCTATAACTTCGCCGCCGACTCGCTACGTCTCTCCCCGCTTCAGGCGAATGTATTGCTCCGGCTGATGAAGAATTTCAACCTTAACCTCAACACCACATGGGATCCATATATCTATCGTCTTGACGCCAACGGCAACTATTATAAAGCTGACCGTTTACGCATTTCTGAAGGTAAGGGTCTCTTCCGCCTTGCTTCTGCCGGCACCTCATTCTCCTACACATTCAATAACGACACATTCAAAAAGAAGAAAAATAATAATTCCAATCGTAACCGCGACGAAGAGGATGATGACGACTACGACAATGAGGAAGATGATGCCTTCAACGGCAGAGCATCAGCCGACAACAGACGACGTCGTGGCGGCACACCTCCAGAGGACAAGAATAGTGAAGATTCCGACGGCTACGCCAAATGGGAATGTCCGTGGTCGCTCTCTGTGAATTACTCAGTGAGCTACGGATATGGCGATTTCAATTATGACAAGATGGAATTTAACGGCAGATGGAATCAGAACCTTTCGCTTTCCGGCTCCATCCGACCTACCAAAAACTGGAATTTCTCCTTCTCCGCATCATACGACTTCGACGCAAAGAAGCTGGCATACATGAATTGCTCCGTCTCCCGTGATCTCCACTGCTTCACAATGACAGCTTCATTCGTGCCCGTGGGTCCTTACAAATCCTACAATTTCCACATCGCTGTCAAGTCATCCCTCCTCAAGGATCTCAAATATGACAAGCGTTCTTCCGCCAACAACGGAATACAGTGGTATTAAATTTAAACTATATGTGTGAGAAAGATATCAGATGGATTCAGCGCCTCAATAATTATTCCAAGGCTCTGGATAGACTTACAGAAGCGGTTGTCGCTATAGAAAATGCCTCAGATATAGACCATCTTGATCTACTTAAGGAAGGTCTGATACAACGATTTGAGTTTACTCACGAACTTTCATGGAAAGTCCTCAAGGATTATATTGAATATCAGGGAATTGCAGAAATAAGAGGATCGCGTGATGCTTTCAGGCAAGCTCTTAATTCGAATCTAATATCCGATCCGAGTTGGATGGAATCAATTCAGACCCGTAATATAACGTCCCATACTTATGATGAAGATATTACAAATACCATATTTGAAGAGATCATAAAAGTCTACTATCCATTGATGATCTCTCTTCGTGAAACCATGAATAAGATTAAAGCCGATGAGCATAAATGAAAGGATCGGAATATCGGAAAAATATTTTAAAATGCTTATAGATATACTCTCCTCTGTTCCTTCTGTGGAAGAGGCTATCGTATATGGATCAAGAGCGAAGGGTAACTTTCGTCCCTTTTCTGATATAGACCTTACTCTCAAGGGAGATATGCTGACAAACTCTGATCTTTACCTTTTGGCTGACCGGCTCTACATCTCCTTACTTCCATATCTGTTTGATCTCTCAATATATTCTCACCTTAATAATCCGGCGCTCATCGATCATATTGACAGAAGAGGTGTGACTATCTTTAAAAACTCTCAAAATACGTCTCATGCGAAATGATTTTAAGGAATGCTGATGGAAGTTTTTATTAGAGGAAAGATAAATTATGTTGTTACTTTGAGCGATTTTAATTAACTTTGTATAAATTTGGCTGGTATGGCATCATCACTTATTCAAGTTTTACAGTCGCTGCGGGAGAAAATCGACACTCTCAATGAGGAGGTCGCTGCCCTCCGCTCACGCAATCGCCTGCTTGAAGAGGATAACGAAGTGTTGCGCCGTTCTATCCGCGATTCTGAACAGGAACGCGACCGGGCTAAGCTGGATGCGGAATTTCTCGCTATCTCTCACCGCCTCGCGCAGAATCCGGATACTATCATCACCGCGCGCCGCCTCATCAGCAAAATGATCCGCAACATCGATCGTTGTATCGAAATGCTCAAGGAATAAGATTAAATATTCTTCCTGTCGCTCCCCCTCCCCCATATTTGAAAAACGGGAACAGACCGGAGGAAAAAGATATACCGTTTTATTTATCCATCGTTTCTTATGGATGAGTCAAGGAAAGTAAAGATGGAAGTCATCGTCGGCAGCCAGAGGGTCAACCTCAATGTCGACTTCATGAAGCAAAACTTCGTCAGAGAGACGGAAGATGATATTCATCGCATATACACCACTCTGGCACAACGATTCCCCCGCAAGGATGAGAGTGAACTCCTTGCTATGATCGTCTACCAATATGCTTCCTACTACCGTGAACTGCTCGCTATCCATGATGAAGCTCTTCGCATGGCGCTTGACTGCGAAAAAGAGATCGATAAGATTACGGATACTCCCGATCCTAATCCTTAGCTTTTAATATGCCGTTAGATATGTTGCGGCGTCCCTACCGGGACGGCGTGAATCATTGCGTCCATAAAAAACTTTTTATAAACGAGGGTCTAAGGGGGCACTCTCTTGACATTTTGAAACTACTTAATTATTAAATACACAATAACTGAATAAATGGGAACAGCTATATGGATTATTATTGCGGCTGTCTGCGCTATCATCGGCTACTTCGTGGCGATGAATGTCAGTCGTAAAAACGCTTCCTCCCGCGCCAATATCATTATCGATGAGGCTAACCGTGAGGCGGAAGTGATCAAAGAGAAAAGAATTCTGCAGGCAAAGGAGGAGGAGATGAAAATCCTCGGCGACGCGGAGCGCTCTGCAAATCAGAGAATGCAGAAGATTCAGAGCAATGAGGCGCGTCTGAAACAGCGCGAGATTCAGCTCAATCAGATGCAAAGCGAAAACCAGCGCCGCAAGAACGAGCTGGACAATACCAAGGCAAACCTTGACAACCGCGAGGCTCTCCTTGAGTCCAAAATAGCGGAGACTGATCAGCGTCATCGTCAGATCACCGAGGAGCTGGAGCGTATCTCCGGCCTGTCAGCTGAGGAGGCAAAGGATAAACTGGTCGAGAGCCTTAAGGATGAGGCTAAGACTGCCGCCGCCGGATATATTAACGACATCATGGATGATGCCAAGATGACAGCTTCCAAGGAGGCGAAGCGTATCGTGATTCAGTCTATCCAGCGCGTGGCTACCGAGACGGCAGTGGAAAACTCCGTGACTGTATTCCATATCGACAATGATGAGATCAAGGGTCGTATCATCGGTCGTGAGGGTCGTAATATCCGCGCTCTCGAGGCGGCTACCGGTATAGAGATCATCGTGGATGACACCCCGGAGGCTATCGTTCTCTCAGGATTTGATCCCGTGCGCCGTGAGATTGCCCGTCTTGCCCTTCATCAGCTTGTCGTGGATGGCAGAATCCATCCCGCTCGTATCGAGGAAGTGGTGGCTAAAGTGCGTAAGCAGGTGGAAGAGGAGATCATCGAGACCGGTAAGCGCACGGCTATCGATCTCGGCATCCACGGTCTGCACCCCGAACTGATCCGAATGGTCGGCAAGATGAAATATCGCTCCTCTTACGGGCAGAACCTTCTCCAACATTCACGCGAGACCGCCAATCTCTGTGCTGTAATGGCATCCGAGCTCGGTCTCAATCCCAAGAAGGCACGCCGTGCCGGTCTGCTTCATGATATCGGCAAGGTGCCCGATGATGAGCCGGAATTGCCGCACGCAGTCCTCGGCATGAAACTGGCGGAGAAATATAAAGAGAAACCTGAGATATGCAATGCCATCGGAGCTCACCATGATGAGGTGGAGCAGACTTCACTTCTTGCGCCTATCGTGCAGGTATGCGACGCTATATCAGGTGCGCGTCCCGGTGCCCGACGTGAAATTGTGGAGGCATATATCAAGCGTCTCAACGACCTCGAGCAGCTCGCGCTCTCCTATCCCGGCGTGCTCAAGACTTACGCTATCCAGGCGGGTCGAGAACTCCGTGTGATTGTCGGCGCGGATAAGATTACCGATGAGGAGACTGAAAAACTTTCAGCCGAGATTGCAAAGAAGATTCAGGATGAGCTGACTTATCCGGGTCAGGTGAAAATTACCGTTATCCGCGAAACCCGTTCTGTAAGTTTCGCTAAATAATTTTGCCTGCCGTGGATAATAGAGAGTCTACTCCTAAATATTATAACGGTCGTGGCGACCGCACTCCGCGAGGCAAGCTCAATGCTACTGACTGGCTGGCTAATATCTCTTCCGGCTCGGATAACGGAGCAGTGCAGGTGGTGTTTAAGAACACCCGTTCCGGCTTCTTCTCCAATCCTTCGGGGCTTGACCTGAAGATTGATGATATCGTGGCTGTAGAGGCTGCTCCCGGGCATGATATCGGAAGAGTGGCGATGGTAGGCCCGTTGGTGAAGCGTCAGATGCGCAAGGCGGGTGTCGATCCCGGATCGGAGCTCAAGAAAGTGTTCCGTATCGCTAACGAGCACGACCTCGAGAAATTTGATGAGGCTATCAGTCGGGAACATGACACCATGATACGCGCCCGTAAGATTGCCGAGGAGCTCGAGCTCAATATGAAGATCGGAGATGTGGAATATCAGGGGGATGGCGGAAAGGCTATCTTCTACTATATCGCTGATGAGCGAGTGGATTTCCGCAAACTGATCCGTATCCTTGCCGACACTTTCAAGGTGCGTATCGAGATGAAACAAATCGGTGCGCGTCAGGAGGCGGGGCGTATCGGCGGAATCGGTCCGTGCGGGCGTCCCCTCTGCTGCTCCTCCTGGATGACTCATTTCATCTCTGTCGGCACGGGAGCCGCGCGTGTGCAGGATCTATCGATGAATCCTCAGAAGCTTGCAGGACAATGTGCCAAACTGAAGTGTTGTCTCAATTTTGAGATTGATGCCTACTCGGAGTCAAGCAAGAAACTTCCGCCTAAAGATGCCGTGCTTGAGACAAAGGATGGTCTCTACTTCTATTTCAAACCGGATATCCTGGCGCGGAAAGTGACCTACTCCACCGATAAGTCTGTTCCTGCCAATCTTGTGACGATTGACGCGGCGCGCGCTTTCGAGATCATTGCCTTGAATAAACAGGGGATTAAGGTTGACGCGCTCGAGCCGGAAGACTCCAAGGAGACTCCCAAGAAGGAATATATCGACCTTGTGGAGCAGGAGAGCCTGACACGCTTCGACAAGTCCAGGAAGAAAAAGAAGAAAGTGAATAATAATAATTCTCAGCAGAAAAAGGCGGACGCTCAACAACCCAAGAAGGCGGACGCTCAGCAGCCTAAGAAGGCGGACGCTCAGCAGCCTAAGAAAGATAAAGGGGAAAAGCCCCCCCGCCAGAATGGGAATAAGCCTCAGCAGCCCAAGGGGACTAACCCGCAGCCGCAAAAGGGTAATAAGCCCAAGAAGCACCGACCCTTCAAGAAAAAACCTACGGAGAAAAATGAGGAATAAGCAATTTGGCATATACATCATCTGTGCGGTGGCTGCCCTGTTTTGGGGAAGCTGCCGCAGAGTGGATGATGTGGTATGGTCAAAGTATATATCCATTCCGGAGGATGGTTGGGATCCGATGAATGTCCTACCTTTCTACCCCTGGCCTGTGGATTCTGTAAATAATCCACAGGATCGCTATTCCCTCCTTCTTTCCGTACGTTTCCATGAAGATAAATGTCCTGCGCCTCTTCATCTCATAGTGATCCAGGAGGATGACAACGGCATGTCAAGAAGGGACACTGTAAGAATGGATATACGTATTCCAAAAACCGGTCCTGCCGGAAAGGGCTCATACTCCATTTTCGAGCAGTCGGACACTATACTGAGAAATATCCGGCTGACTCCCGGTTACTCCGTGGAGCTTCAATCCCTCTCCTATTCCACCAATACTGCCGGTCTGCGCGAAATAGGTCTTATTCTCTCGCTTGACAACCATATCAGGACTAAAACGTTCTTTAAATTGAATTATTAAGCAGTTACTTATCATGATATATCCCTATCTCCAGCCATCCATGAAGGAGGAATTTGCCCTCCGATATGCCAAGGTAAAGAATGAGATGAAGAAGGAAGGATGCGAAGCTATTCTTATCGCATCCTCCACAAATATGCTTTATCTCTGCGGAGCAATTTTCCGCGGATATATTTTCCTATATGCCGACCGCGATCCCGTGGTCTTCATGGTGGCGCCAAGCGTGGCTCCTGCAGATGCCGCCAATACATATGATATCCGCAAACCGGAGGTGATCTCCGGCTGGATCGAGGAGCATAATCTTCCTATCCCTGACAGTATCGGATTGGAGATGGATGATCTCCTCTATTCGGAGGTGGAGCGTCTGATGAATATTTTCCCGGGGTCTGCCAAGATGAATGCCTCCTCCATGATGCGGCGCGCCAGAATGGTGAAGACCGATTTCGAGATCCAGAAGATGCGCGAGGATGGTATGCATCAGGCTAAATCCTATTCCCATGTGCCTAAATGTTACAAGGAGGGGATGACTGACCTTGAGCTTCAGATAGAGGTGGAGCGTATCCTTCGCCTTGAGGGATGCCTCGGTTATCTTCGTGCAGCGGGGTCGAGAATGGAGCTTAATTTAGGTTCTGTGCTTAGCGGGGATAATGCCGACGCTTCCTCCCCCTACGACTTCTCCATGGGAGGCGCAGGGGTAGACCCCTCATTACCGGTTGGGGCAGACGGAAAGACCATCCGCCCCGGTACAACCGTCATGCTTGACATGAACGGAGGCTTCAACGGCTATCAGTCCGATATGACGCGCACATGGTATCTCGAGTCAGTGTCGGATCTCGCCCGAAAGGCTCATGAATGTTCACGATCTATCTTGCGCGAACTGGAGAAAATTGCCCTTCCGGGGGTGCCTGTCAGCGCTCTTTACGACCGCGCTCTCGAGATGGCGAAGGAGGCGGAGCTGGAGGATTACTTCATGGGTCATAACAGAAAAGTGAAATTCATCGGGCATGGTATCGGTATCGAGCTTAATGAGCAGCCCGTGGTGATGCCTCGCAACGACCAGCCGCTACTGGAGAATATGACCATAGCCCTCGAGCCGAAATTCGTTATCCCCCACGTTGGCGCCGTGGGTGTGGAGAATACTTATCGCGTAGGTAAGGAGGGACTCGACAATCTTACAATCTTCCCTGAGGAATTAATGGAATTATGAATTTAGCCAATGACTTGAAATTACCCGTCTTCCGACAGATCGGCGAGACCGCCGACGCCATGGACCGTGAGGTCTATGTTGTCGGGGGATATGTACGCGATATTTTCCTGCAGCGCACATCTTCCGATATTGATTTCGTAACGGTCGGAAGCGGTATCGAATTAGCGGAGAAAGTGGCGGAGCGTCTTCACCGCCGCAAACATCTGAGCGTATATGCCAATTACGGCACGGCTCAGGTTAAATCAGGGGATCTTGAATTGGAATTCGTGGGAGCACGCCGTGAGTCATATCATCGTGAGAGCCGCAATCCGATCGTGGAGGATGGCACTCTCGAGGATGATCAGAAGCGCCGTGATTTCACCATCAATGCAATGGCTATCTGTCTCAACAAAGATAGATACGGCGAACTCGTCGACCCCTTCAACGGCATCCTTGACCTTCATAACCGTATCATCCGCACTCCATTGGATCCTGACGTGACATTTTCCGACGATCCGTTGCGTATGATGCGCGCTATCCGATTTGCCACTCAGCTCGACTTCGAGATTCTTCCGGAGACTTTCGAGGCGATACGTCGCAACCGTGAGCGCATAGGCATCATTACCAAGGAACGCATCAATGACGAGCTTGCTAAAATAATACGCTCCCCCAAGCCCTCCAAGGGATTTATTCTGCTTGATAAAGCGGGACTTCTGGAGCTTATCTTCCCCACTCTCTGCGAACTGAAGGGGGTGGAGATCATGGAGGGGAAAGGACATAAGGATAATTTCTATCACACTCTTCAGGTGCTGGATAATCTGGCGGAGAAGAGCGATAATGAATGGTTGCGCTGGGCTGCACTTCTGCATGATATCGGCAAGCCGCGCACCAAGCGATATGACGAGAAGATAGGCTGGACCTTTCATAATCATAATTTCATCGGTGAGAAAATGATACCGAAGCTTTTCAAGCAGATGAAGCTTCCTCTCAATGAGAAAATGAAATATGTGTCCAAGCTGGTCGGTCTCCATATGCGTCCGCAGTCGGTAGGTGAAGAAGGGGTCTCTGACTCAGGTGTGCGCCGTCTCATCACTGATGCCGGCGAAGAGCTGGAAGATCTCATGCTCCTTGCCGAGGCTGATATCACGTCAAAGAATCCTGCGAAAGTGAAGCGGCAGCTCGAGGGCTTCTCCAAGCTCCGGGAACGCATGACTCAGATCCATAATGCTGACGAACTGCGCAAATGGAAAGCCCCCGTGGATGGCAATGAGATAATGGACTTCTTCGAGATCTCCCCCTCCTCCGTTATCGGACAGATCAAGGAAGCCGTAAAGGAAGCCGTACTTGAGGGAGAGATTCCCTACGAGCATGATGCCGCATGGCAATACATCCTGAAAATCTCCCCCACTTTCGGACTGATCGCCCCGGAAGGGAAAACGCCTCCTCTGCACATGACAGAAATAGCCTCACAGTAGTATTTTAGGATATGTTTCCTAATAATCCGATGGTTTATGTGTAATATAATTAAAAATGAAGATGTAAAAAAGGTTATAATGCCTTTGAGAGGACATAATGTAATCCCGGATTTCTTAGTCGCTCATTTATATGGAGTGCAGACTAAGGAAGTTAATCAGGCTGTTAGGAATAATCCCGAGAAATTTCCTGAAGGGTTTATACTTGAATATTCAAAAGAAGAGAAAGCTGAACTGGTCAAAAATTTTGACCAGTTTAATATAAAACACTCTTCGGCAACTATTAAGGCATTTACGGAGAAAGGATTATATATGTTGGCGACAATATTAAAAAGTCCTGTCGCAACACAAACCACACTCGCTATCGTAAATACTTTTGCTGAAGTTAGAGAGTTGAAAAATCGTCTTTTGGAGATTCACGATACGGAGTCTCAGCAAGATAAGCAAAACGGGATGAAACGTATCGGTGATATTCTTGCTGACTTGATTATGCCTGACCTCGAAACCACCGAAACCCAGTCAACTCTTGAATTCAACTTTGTCATCGGTAAATTAAAACATTCAGTAACACGCCAAAGAAAGAATAACAATGCAGATATTATTCTTAGAGAAAAAGTTATCTTTGCGAAAAGGCTGCTTTCAAAAGGCTTTCAAGAGAAAGAAGCATTAGAATTAGCCAATATCACAGAGAGCGACATTGATAAAATCAAGAATCTTATCTAATTCCTAATTCCTTAAGTGGAGTGGATGTAGATAAACTGCTATCCTACATCACCTCCAATGTCGGATTGATAAAGAATACCTTTTGGGTGGCACGTGTCACGGCTGTATATAGCCAGCGGTAGAAGTCTTCATTCATGGCTTCCGGTGCAATGCCTCCCATGTCGATATAGACATGTTTCCACTGACCGCCCTGGGCCTTATGACATGTGACGCAATAGGCATATTTAATTTGCAAGGCATTGTAAAAGGGATCCTCCATGGTCCCTTTTATTTTTTCCGACAATACCCCCTCATAGGTATCCATCACGCGCGAATAGAAGCGCTCCATCTCCGCCCGAGGAATTGAAGGACCCTCCGCCACCAATGAGCGCAACATTACCTTCGCCCCCAGTATACGGTCGTCGCCGGCAAAGCGAAGCTCCACATCAGTGAAGTATCTGCCATATGCTTTCTCAGTCTTGCCGACCCATGTCACCTCCGCTGTCTCACCGTTTGCTATGAAGCCCTTCAGATTATTCTCCTTGCTCCAGTAATAGTCATTCTTGGATATCACCACTCTGTCGCCACGCTCCAGAGGCTCCTCGCAATACATCACCATATTGCGTATGGCGCGGTTGAAATCGTTCGCCCTCTTATTGGAGCGTGTGATGATAAGCGTCTCATCCTCCCCGACCTCTCCGTAGGATGTGGAGAGAGACTCTGCGAGATCCTGCGAGGATATTACCTCTATGTCGGGAAAATCCTTTGCGAATATAGCGTCGGGTATATCGCTGTCGGGATAGAAAAGTTTCTGACGGATGAGAGTGGCATTATGAATGATTCCGCTCATGGCGGATTGCCGCACGGGGAGATCAAGTGAATATCCGTGGGGTCTCAACCCCATGCCGCGCAGACGTTCGAAATTCATAGCCGACGAGAACTTCTGCCCTACCGGCGGGAGCTGAGCCTCATCTCCTACCAGCACCATCTTGCATCCGGGACATGAATAGACATAATGAGCGAGATGCGCTAAAAGCGATCTGCCGGAGGAGTCGGGAGTGTCGGCTATCATCGATGCCTCATCCACAATGAAAATGGTATCGGGGGTGGTGTTTCGGGCTAAGAAGAATGTGGTGTTGCCGGGGTCTGTGCTGTTGCCGCGATAAAGGAGCTTATGGATGGTGGAGGCGGGATGTCCGGAAAATGATTGTGCCACTTTCGCCGCCCTGCCGGTGGGAGCAACTATCACAATATTTCTCTTATGCTGCTCCAATGCCTTGATGAATGCGCCTACCATCGAGGTCTTTCCCGTTCCTGCATAGCCATTGAGCACGAACACCTCCCCCGGCATAGTGCTCATGGTAAACTCTTCCAATTCGTGCAGGAGTCTCTTCTGCTCGCTGTGTGGCTCAAACGGGAGGGTGGCGACTGCCGCTTCGTAGAGACTCATCCCTGATTCTTTCTTTTCCGGCTCCATATACCTTTTATTTCATCAATTACAAATATACTAAAAATCGTTGAACCTTCCCTTCTACCTCACCGTTTAAATTTTATAATTTCCATATGTAAGAATTACTTAGGGAGAAAAAAGAAAACAAAATTCCACTATATATGAAGAAAAACTTACTCCTCCTATCGCTGGGCTTAGCGTCGGCTGCTCTCTCCCCTCTCACTCAGGCAGCGCATCTGACGCCTGCCGAAGCTTTGGCTCGTATTAAATCGGAGACTCCGACCGTGGCAACAAAATCTATGATGAAAGCCTCACCCAGACTGCAGACCACTATTGATAACCTCTATATCTTCTCAGCAGGGACAGGCTATATGGTGCTTCCCGCTTATGATGAAGCCCCGGCAATCCTCGGATACTCAGATAATGAGTTTCAGCTTGAGGGTAATCCTGAGCTTGAATATTGGCTCGGTTTTTACAATAAACAGCTCTCTACATTAAAAGGGGGCTCAAAGAACGTTTACCGCGCCGTAGAACGCAAGGAGCGCAAGGCGATAGAGCCTCTTACCCTTACCAAATGGAATCAGGAAGCTCCCTACAATGACCTCTGCCCGGAATTGAACGGCGAGCGATCAGTGACCGGCTGCGTTGCCACAGCGATGGCGCAGGTGATGAGATATCATTCATGGCCTGCGAAAGGAGTAGGCAAACATTCATATTTCTGGAAAGCAGGCAATGACTCCCTCTCTTTTGACTATGGCTCCACCACTTTCGACTGGGATAACATGACCTATACCTACGGAAGCGATGCAACCGAGGCGCAACGAAAAGCAGTAGCCACTCTGATGCTCTCATGCGGTATAAGCGTGGATATGAATTATTCCCCCGACGAGAGCGGCGCTTCCACAATGGTGATGGGTCAGTCGCTTATGGATTATTATAATTATGACAAGGCGCTATGGATGCCGATGCGTGATTATTATGGCATCGAAGAATGGGAGGAGATGATTTATGCCGATCTCGAGAAAGGTCTTCCCGTGCTTTATGCCGGTCAGGGCACTGACGGAGGTCATCAGTTTATCTGCGACGGCTACAGCTCTGACGGCTATTTCCATTTCAACTGGGGATGGGGAGGCATGAGTAACGGCTACTTCCTCCTTACTGCCCTTAATCCTCCTGCACTCGGCGTCGGAGGCGGAGCGGGCGGTTTCAACTCCTCTCAGCAGATAGCCCTTGGCGTTCGGCCGCCGGTAGAAGGCTCCAAACCGACTTATCTCATGTATTGCACCACATCTTTCACTCCCGAACAGCAAATGGCTGCCGCCGGCGAGCCTCTCACAGTGGCGGCTGAAGTCTATAACTTCAGTATGGAGAAGCTTCCGGCAGATGCTCTCGATGGAATGCATATCGTTTCCGCCGATGGCTCTTACGATGAATATATCGGTGGGGAATCGCTTAAGGATATGCCCCTCCTTAGCGGATATAAAGCCATTGAGATCTACTTCCCCTCTCTTGAAGATGGCACTTACACCATCACTCCCGCATATTATGCAGCGGGAAAATGGAATGACATGAAGACACCGGTAGGTCAGCCGGGCAGCATCTCAGCTGACGTGCAGGGCGGAGCCGCTACCCTCTCCACCCCTCAGGCAGCGTCTGTGACAGTAAGCGACATCAATCTTCCTTCAGCCTTATATATTGATCGGGAATTTCCCCTCTCTTTCAGTGTCACTAATCCCGGATCGGAGGAATATATGGGTCATATCACTCCGGTGCTCATTGATGAAAATGAAAATCTGATAGCCGAGTCTGTCTACTCCCCTGTCGACATCCTCGCGGGAGAAACAATGGATATTACTGATTATATCGGTAAGTTCTCAGCGCCCCAGGGTCAGACTCTTGAAGCGGGAACGTACTACCTCGCATTTATCGATGACAACGGCAATCTTATAAGCGAGCCTCAGGAGGTTGCTATTCAGGAGGCGCCTGCCGAAACATCTATCTCCATCTCCGCTTTCTCCCTCGTAAGCGAAAACCCGATCACCTCTAACAAGGATGCCGTGAAATTCTCAGTGACAGTAGACTGTACGGAGGGTTATTTCAGTGATGAGGTGACAGTGGCTATCTTCAAGAAAGAGCCGGGCACTCTCAGAGATATGGCTTCAGGCACAACAGGCATGCTCTATATCAATTCAGGAGAAAGCCGGACAGCGACTCCCGTGGTTGATATGTCAGCTCTTGAACCGGGCGACTATTTTGCCGCCCTCTTCGGAAAGGACGAGAAGCAAATAAGCGATAAGACAGTGGACTTCACCATCAGCGATAATGAAAGCGGCATCGTGGAAATCGGCACAGATTCTTCCGCTTCCGTAAAGATATATAATCTGCAGGGTCAGCCTTGCAAGGCTCCTCTTCAGCCCGGAATTTATATCATCGACGGCAAAAAAATAATGGTGAGATAATCGGGCGGAGATAACTCCCGGGATAGCGATAAAAGCCTTTGTATAGCTTGTCAAAACTGATTTTATAACTGAGCTATCGAAATAGAAAATGTTAACACTGCGGTGTTAACATTTTTTGTATTAAATATACCCCTCATTAATGAAATTATTGCTATCTTTGCACTGAAAAGAGAGGCACACGGTGCCCCATCCGATTCAATAGATAGAAATACACATTTAATAAATACTTATATTTATTTTAAGTTATGAAAATTGAAAAAGTAATCGGTCGTGAGATCCTCGATTCTCGCGGTAATCCCACAGTTGAAGTAGATGTAATCCTTGAAAGCGGCGTAATGGGTCGTGCAGCTGTTCCCTCCGGTGCGTCCACCGGCGAGAACGAGGCTCTTGAGCTTCGTGACGGTGACAAGAACCGTTACCTCGGCAAGGGTGTTCAGAAGGCAGTTGCTAACGTAAACGGTCCTATCGCAGGCGCCCTCAAGGGTCACAGCGCTCTCGACCAGATCGGTGTTGATAATATCATGCTCGCCCTTGATGGCACTCCCACTAAGTCTAACCTTGGTGCGAACGCTATCCTCGGTGTTTCTCTCGCAGTAGCTAAGGCTGCCGCTAACTATCTCGACATGCCTCTCTACCGTTACATCGGTGGATGCGACACATATGTACTCCCCGTTCCTATGATGAACATCATCAACGGCGGTGCACACTCTGATGCTCCTATCTGCTTCCAGGAGTTCATGATCCGTCCTATCGGCGCATGCTGCTTCAAGGAGGGTATCCGTATGGGTACAGAGGTATTCCACGCCCTCAAGAGCGTACTTAAGGCTCGCGGCCTCAGCACTGCTGTAGGTGACGAGGGTGGTTTCGCTCCCAAGCTCGAAGGCACTGAGGATGCTCTTAACGTTATCGTTGAGGCTATCAAGAAGGCAGGCTACGAGCCCGGCAAGGATGTGACTATCGGTCTTGACTGCGCTTCTTCCGAGTTCTATCAGAATGGCGTTTACGACTATACTCACCTCAAGAACGGCGCTGAGAAAGAGATCAACGGCAAGAAGCTCACAAGCGAGGAGCAGGCTAAATATCTCGAGGAGCTTATCACAAAATATCCTATCGACTCTATCGAGGACGGTATGGATGAGAACGACTGGGCAGGCTGGAAGATCCTCACAGATCTTATCGGCGACCGTTGCCAGCTCGTTGGTGATGACTTCTTCGTAACTAACGTTAAGTATCTTGAGAAAGGTATCGAAGAGGGTTGCGCTAACTCTATCCTCGTGAAGGTTAACCAGATCGGCTCTCTTACCGAGACTCTTCGCGCCGTACAGATGGCTCAGCGTAACAACTACACTGCAGTTATCTCTCACCGTTCAGGCGAGACTGAGGACGCTACAATCGCTGACCTCGCAGTTGCTATGAACGCAGGTCAGATCAAGACCGGTTCTGCAAGCCGTTCTGACCGTATGGCGAAGTACAACCAGCTCCTCCGTATCGAAGAGGAACTTGGCGACCGCGCTGTTTACGGCTACAAGAAAATCGCTCGTAAGAAATAAGATATCTTAACACTCGCTATTACAGCGTTACAATAAAGATAATGACTCAATCGCCCGCTATTGTAAAGGTAGCGGGCGATTTTTTCTATCTCATCCGTTTTATTCTATTCGTTTGTAATAATTGATCACTCCCACCTGCTCCCCATGTGAAGTGATTATATAAAGAAGCGGCTTCCTGTAGAGACAGGAAGCCGCCGTTTTAAGTATATATTTATACTATCCTCTTAATTAGTCCTCGTTGAGGTTTACACGCTTGAAGCCGACAACTACGAGACCTTTCTTCTCCTTGTCAAGATACTGACCAACTGTAAGAGAAGCGTCACGGGTGTAAGCCTGCTCAAGAAGACAGTTCTCCTTGTAATATTTGTTGATACGACCCTTAACGATGTTCTCTATCATCTGCTCGGGGAGATTAGCAGCTTTCTGCTCTGATACTTCAGCGATGATAGCGCGACCCTTGGCAGCCTCTTCTTCTGTGATCCATCCCTTTGTAACGTTTGAAGAGATGTGATCATCAGTGTCGAAGTGGTTGGGGTTGAGACCTGCCTTGCGAAGAGCGCCCTCTACTGCCTTGAGCACCTGCTCCTGTTTTGTCTTCTCGATTGCAACGTTCTTCTCCTCCTCGATAAGCTCAGCGGGAACGTCCTCACGAGCTACTGCCACAGGATTCATCGCTGCTACCTGCATCGCGATCTCCTTACCTACCTCTGCGGGAACATCCTCAAGGTTGAAACCTACGATAGTTGCGAGCTTATTGCCGAGGTGATCGTAACCAGCTACTGAAGCTGCCTCGATGCACTCGTAAGCGCCGAGCTCCATCTTCTCACCTGTCTTACCGATCTCGTCAGTGATGTGCTCCTCAACTGTGCGACCATCCATGTCAAGCTTCTTAACCTCATCAAGAGTCTTTGCGCCGGCTGCAAGAGCTACGTTGAGAATCTCCTGAGTAAGCTTGCGGAATGATTCATTCTTCGCAACGAAGTCAGTCTCACACTTAAGAGCTACGATAGCTGCGAAACCGGGCTTAACACCTGAAAGCACACAACCCTCAGATGCCTGACGGTCCTCACGCTTAGCGGCTACTGCCTGACCTTTCTTACGGATGATCTCGATTGCTGCCTGGATGTCGCCATCAGTCTCAGCAAGAGCGTTCTTACAGTCCATCATGCCGGCACCGGTCATGTGGCGTAATTTCTTGATATCTTCTATGCTTACTGCCATTTTTATTCGGGCTTTTTATATTTATTTTATGAAAATGTTTTCAAAAAGAAAAAGCGGCTATCCTTATATATGTTCTATACGAAGGAAAGCCGCTTAAAGGAAATGTCTGATTACTCAGCCTCTTTTACCTCTTCCTTTACTTCAACCTCAGCCTCAACGGGAGCAGCGGCGCGCTCTTCGTTGCGACGTACGCGGCGGCGTTTGCCTGCTGCGGGGGCATCAGCATCCTCTTTCTCCTCAGCGTCAACTTTCTCTACCTTGCGCTCCTCGAGACCTTCAGCCATTGCGCCGCATACAGCCTCAAGAATTACCTCGATGCTCTTTGAAGCATCGTCGTTTGCGGGGATTACATAATCAACATCCTCAGGATTAGAGTTAGTATCAACGATTGCGAACACGGGGATACCGAGACGCTTAGCCTCTGCTACCGCGATGTGTTCTTTCATAACGTCAACTACGAAAAGAGCAGAGGGAAGACGACCGAGGTCTGCGATAGAGCCAAGGTTCTTCTCAAGCTTAGCGCGCTGACGAGTGATCTGAAGCTTCTCACGCTTTGAGAGGTTGTCGAATGTGCCATCCTTAAGCATCTTGTCGATAGTAGTCATCTTCTTGATTGCTTTGCGGATAGTGGGGAAGTTGGTGAGCATACCGCCGGGCCAGCGCTCGATCACATAAGGCATGTTGATCTCTTTTGCTTTGTTGGCGATAGCTTCTTTGGCCTGTTTCTTAGTAGCTACGAAAAGCACTTTCTTACCGCTCTTGGCGATCTGGCGGAGTGCGGCAGAAGCCTCTTCGATTTTAGCTGCTGTCTTATAAAGATCAATGATGTGGATACCATTGCGCTCCATGAAGATATAGGGAGCCATTGCGGGGTTCCATTTGCGTTTGAGGTGACCGAAATGACATCCGGCTTCAAGGAGCTGATCAAATGATGGTGTTGCCATTATTTTCTTTTTGATTTTTGTTTACGTTCTTCTGATTTTACAACCGTCCAGTAGGGAACGTGTCCATCTCGGCGGTTTAGATACTAAACACTGAGGAGAAAGCATGGGGAGAGAAAAGGATGTTCAGTGCCGATAATCTTGAAGAAAAATATTCTGTCAGGATTAACGCTTGCTGAACTGGAAGCGCTTACGAGCCTTGGGCTGACCGGGTTTCTTACGCTCAACGGCACGGGGGTCGCGAGTCATGAAGCCTTCAGCACGAAGGGCGGGTTTGTCTTCAGGGTTGATTTTCACGAGAGCGCGGGCGATCGCGAGGCGGAGAGCCTCAGCCTGACCTTTATAGCCACCGCCGTCTACGTGAGCTACGATGTCGTATTTCTCTACACAGTCAAGAGTGTGGAGAGGCTGTTTTACGACATACTGAAGGATTGAAGAGGGAAAATATACATCGAGCGCACGCTTGTCGATTACGATGTTACCGCTACCCTCTGTAAGATAAACACGGGCTACAGCTGCCTTACGGCGGCCAATTGCATTAATTTTTTCCATCTTCCTTATTTCTTAATTTTGAGATCGATTACAGTCGGATTCATTGCCTCGAAAGGATGCTCGCTGCCATTATATACATAAAGGTTGTTGAGCTGTGCTGCGCCAAGCTTAGTCTTGGGAAGCATACCCTTCACCACCTTGATGAAGAGAGGATGGCGACCTGCCTTCACTGTCTTCTTGTAGCTCTTCTCCATAAGGTCAGCGGGTGTGAAAGAACGCTGACCACCGGGATAGCCTGTATAACGGAGGTACTCACGCTTTGACATCTTCTCGCCATTGAGCACCACTTTGTCTGCGTTGATAACGATTACGTTGTCGCCGCAGTCAAGGTTGGGAGTGAATGAAGGTTTGTTCTTGCCGCGCAGAATCTTTGCGATCTCTGAGCATACACGACCTAATACGAGACCGGATGCATCAATTACCACCCAGTTTTTCTGGATTGTCTCAGGGGTGGCTGATAAAGTTTTGTAGCTTAATGTATCCACTTTAATTCTTTAAATTTAATTAGTTATTATGCCTGCGGCCCTTCCTTTGGGGTCGGCCAAAACCCTCGCCGGGGCACCGCTTGGCGATTGTAACTGGATATAATCGGCTCGCAAAAATAATACTTTTTTTTCACATCACAAAATCCCTCCCCTTTTTTCTCTCCTTTTTACAATTTATTAACCCTATCGTAAAGTCAACTGTAAGCATTAGCTCAACTTCATCTTGTAGATTAGTGGAGATAATGCTTACGTTATAGGTGGAATAGACCACCCTTTCCACCCATAGGGCAACCTTGCAACGCAAAATTACTTCTCAACTCATAATCCTCAGCTTGACGCTTGCGAAAGTTGAGATAATAAAAAAGGCTCAAAGCGGCATTATGAAGTGCACTTTGAGCCTTTGAAGTTGTTTAAACAACTTCTTATAGGGTAACTCACCTGAGGTGAGATACGGGGGGTGTATAGCGAGTTCAGCATTTCAGCCATGTCGATAATCAATACGTAAAGGGATCGCGAAAGGAGATTAAGGAGGGTTTGAAACCTGAATACCCGCCCCGTCCAGTATTGGGGAGCCTGACTACCGGGATTAGCTAAAGAATCTCTGGACGGTTTATCAAAATGTCATAGTACTCTTTATCCGACGGCAATATTAGGGAAGAAAGGAAATACTGACGAAGGAAACACTCTTGTCAGGAATGCAATGCAAAGTTAGCAAGAGGGAGTGGAATGGCATCCTTATTTATTAACAAGGGATGAAAGAGCCGAATAAAGTATAATCTTTCCTCTATGTCTATCTTATATTATCAATATATCTATCTTATATTATCAAAAAAATTGTTATTTTTGCATTTGAAAGCTACATAAATCTGTAAAATGACCAATTAGAACAGAGAGAGATACGGCGCGAGCCGAAAAACTTTTGGAACATCCTTGTAGTCGTTACAGGCTTTGGTCGGCCTTCAGATGCTATGAGGGTGTTTTCTTCTTTTTATGAAAGATTAAACTTGCCATAATGAAGGCGACTGAGAAAACTAAATTGATAGAGAGAATCAAGACCATTGAGTGCTTGACAGATGATGAACGCGCTGCGCTTCTCGGACTGCTCAACGAGACAAAGACGTACGGTCTGGTGTGGGAAGATAAACCGGAAGAGGTAGAGGAACGTCTGCGCACTGAGCTGCCGGTTCTCAAGGAGGTTAAGAGCCGCGCCATTATCGCTCCCGCTTCAGCCGATTCGGGGGGGTAACGGGCTGTGAATCAAATATTTATCCTAACCATATTCTTATTGAGGGGGATAATCTTGAGGCTCTGACAACCCTAACTTACACTCACGAAGGCAAAATCGATGTTATCTATATAGATCCTCCTTACAATACCGGTAACAAAGACTTCATCTACAATGATTCTTTCGTAGACACTGAAGATAGCTACCGTCATTCAAAGTGGCTGTCTTTTATGTCGCGCCGCCTCCGCATTGCTAAAAAACTCCTTTCTGATCGCGGAGTAATATTAATTTCGATTGATGATAATGAGCTGGCAAATTTGAAGCTGCTTTGTGATCAGTTATTTGGTGAAAGAAATTTCGTAGCTAAATTTGACTGGAGAAAAAAAACAGGAGCAAATGATGCTAAAGACATAGCCGTAATTACAGAAAGCATTATCTGTTATTGTAAAGATAAACGTCTGTGTTTGGATCAAAAAATATGGAAAAAAGATATTGCGTCTAGAAACGATAAACGTTTTAAATTAGAAGATGAATTTGTAGCAGATAGAGGAAGATATTACCTTGATACTCTTGATAGAGGAGGCTTATCTTATTCAGATTCATTGAATTATGGAATTGAAGCCCCGGATGGAGGAATTATTTTTCCGCATGGAAGAAGTTCATATATCAATGATGGGTGGATTTGGAAATGGAGTAAGAGCAAAATAAAATGGGGGCTTGATAACGGATTCCTTGTGTTTGTGAAATCAAGTAAAAGTAAGGGATCAAAGTACACAATAAAATATAAAGTTTATGAATTAGTGGATAATGAGGGAAAGAAGCGAGAGCAAATTGGCAGAGCGTTCTCAAACCTAATCCTAGAACCCATAAACCAAATGGGAAATTTGGAGAATTCGGATTTATTTGACGGAATAGTGCCTTTTAATAATCCAAAGCCGTTGGGATTGTTGAAATACTTATTGTCAACAATAAAATTTAAAACCATTCTAGATTTCTTTGCTGGCTCAGGCACAACACTCCATGCAGTTATGCAGTTGAACGCAGAGGATGGAGGCAAGCGTCAGTGTATTCTCTGTACCAACAACGAAAACGGTATTTGCGAGAATGTGACTTACGAGCGCAATAAGCGCGTGATTGAGGGCTATACGAAACCTAATGGCGAATATGTAGAGGGTCTTCATGACAACAATCTACGTTACTATCGCACGGACTTCGTTGGTCGTCGCCGTACTCCCCAGAATATGCGTCGATTAATGTTGCTATCTTCGGATATGCTCTGCATAAAAGAGAATCTTTATACTGAGCATGATATGTTCGGAGAAATGCCGACGTTGGAAAATGGTTTCCGCTACTTTGCCGACGGAAAGAAGCAGATGCTCATAGTCTACAACGAAGAAGCTATCTACGGCTTGATCAATGCAATAGAGGTTATGGATGTAGAAAATCCTATAATCGTCTATGTATTCTCACCGGGCAATGACGCATGGAATGTGGAATTTGAAAGTGTCAGCGAGAAAGTACGTCTGACAGCTCTTCCGGCAGCTATATATAATGCTTACAAACGTGTCCTTCCGAAACCTAAAAACACATTGCTCAATCCTGATAAAGAGGCTAAAGAGGAGCGCGTGGCTGAAAACTTGTTTGACTTTGAAGAGGAAGGAGGCGAAGAATGAAAGATTTTGCATATCAGCAAGATGCTGTCAAGGATTTGACCAAAAAGGTCGTAGGCTTGCTTAATGAAGGTGGTTCGCGCAGGAAAGTCGTGTTTGAAGCTCCCACAGGTTCCGGTAAGACTGTTATGGCTTGTCAGACACTTGCCAATATCGTTGATACTCTAAAATCAGACGGTACCAATCGCTATGAGGATGTCGCCTTTATATGGTTCGCTCCCCGTAAATTGCACTTGCAAAGCTATATGAAGTTGAAAGAAGCCTTCTCTCATGGTCGTGAACTGCGTCCTGTAATGTTTGATGACCTTGAACAGAGTGAGGGCATCCAGCCCGGAGAAATACTCTTTGTGAACTGGGAGAGCGTCAATAAAGATAAGAACATTATGGCGCGTGAGAGTGAGGCAAGTGCTTCGCTTTTTGAAATATGTCGTAAAACCCAGGAGCAAAACGGATTGCCGATAGTCGCAATTATTGACGAAGAGCATATGTTCTGGTCAAAAACAGCGGATAAATCCGGNGCGGTACTTGACAAGATCAATCCTGCGGTNGAAATCAGAATTTCCGCTACNCCNAAGACTGTACGCTTTGATGAAAAGGTGCGAATCGGNCGCGACAAGGTTATCAATGCCGAAATGATAAAGCGGGAAGTGGTACTCAATCCTGAGCTTGANAGCGGTATAACAGATGAGACNACTCTCAATAACCACNTGATGAANCTTGCCCTTGATAAGCGGGACCAGCTTGCGGAAGCATATANGAAGCTTGGAGTAAANATTAATCCNTTGCTNCTTATCCAACTTCCNAACGACCAAAAGGAAACCATGACNGCAGAGGATAACGATATCGCNAATTTCGTTAAGCAATATCTTGAAACAGTGCGGGATATAACTGTCGATAACGGACGACTTGCAATATGGCTTTCCAATGAGAAGAAAAACCTTGANGGNCTTGAAAAGCCNGACAATATGGTGCAGGTACTTCTNTTCAANGAGGCGATTGCTCTTGGATGGGACTGCCCNCGNGCTGCCGTACTTCTNATNTTCCGCAAATTGTCGAGCGACCAGTTCACCATACAGACCGTCGGGCGTATACTCCGTATGCCTGAACAACATCACTACACAGATGACCGTCTGAACATAGGATANGTATATACCGACATTGCNAAAGAAAAGATCAATATAGTCACCACCGATGCAGATTATATAAAGAAACATGCTCTGATGGCAGTGCGTCGTCCCGAACTCAACAATATAGAGTTNAAATCAGTNTATGCTGACCGACCAAATGACACCCGAAACTATTTCGGTCCCGACTTCCGAAAAGTTTTATACTCAGAAAGTGAGAAGTTCTGGAATATAGAGCAAGCNTCCGCCGGATTGTTCAGTCTCGCTGAACTTGCAGCTATGCGAGGCGAAGATTATGCACCTAAATCATTGCCTGACACAGACGATGAACAGATAAATGAAAACCGCAGGAAGGTAGAAAACATATTGCGTCTCAATGTCCCAAATGTGAATATTCCGATTCCGAAGGATATTCATTTTCAAAATGAGATTCAGACTATTGATGTCGATAATCAGAGTGTGAAATTTGCAAGAACAGCAGCGGAGATAGACCGNGTGTTTATAAGCGAGATTTCCAGATATGTCTCATCTTTTGAGAGCAAGAATAACCCGGCAGACAAACTTGCCGGCTATTTGCTCGAAACGATAGCGGATTTCTTCGGTATCTTTGACACGGATGCTAAGAAAGTGTTCCTCTATCATGATAACCGTCCGAAGTTTGATCGATTGCTTCGGATGGCAATAGAGAAGTATATAAAAATCCGTGAAGTCAAGAAACAGAANGCATCTGCNCGNGCAATGAANGAATTTCAGTGGAGTGTGCCGGAGGAAAGACTGTATGAGGATGAAACNCATCGTCTNCAACTTGCNGATAATCANGCATTACAACCATTCTATGAACTCAACACGGCATCGACCCCCGAAAANGCNTTTGCNAACTTCCTTGAAGAGAATAGCGAATATATCGACTGGTGGTATAAGAATGGAGACAAAGGTCGCCAGCATTATGCNGTAGAGTATACCAATGAATCNGGAAACAAAGCNCCGTTCTATGTNGANTTTGTCATCCGNCTGAANAANGGNAAGATTATGCTCTTTGACACTAAGACAGCCGGAAGCGAACCNCTGACNGCACACNTAAANCATAATGCNNTCAANGANTACATTGTTGAAGAAAATNCCAANGGNGCAAATCTNGTGGGTGGAGTGATTGTTAAAGACGGGATGAACTGGGTGTGGTCGCGATATAAGATAGAGAATACAACAGACCATGAAGGCTGGGCATATCTCGATTTCAAACAAGAAAATTCGTAAGCTATGGNAAAAGGAATAGATCAGAAATTCGTACATTACGGAATCCGTAAGGATGACCTCTCGATGATTGAGGCTATCTGCGATGCAGAGGGGATTGATTTTGAATGGCTGAGTGANGATATTCTNAANACCTATCATGCNAAAAAGGTTGATGCCATAGAGATTGACGATGCAACNACGGAAGATATTATCCGCGCTGCCATTCAGAAAATCAAACAATAAAACTCTCNCNACATGTTAATCCAGAGAATCAAAGTCAGNAATTATAAGACNTACCTTGACCTCGATCTTGATTTGACCGTTGANGAGGAACGTCCGATTATCCTTATAGGCGGNTCAAANGGTGGTGGTAAGACTACGCTGTTNGAGGCTATAAGCGGAGCGCTTTACGGTCTCAAAATCGAGAACCGTGATCATTTCATGGAACTCGTCAATCAAGGTGCTGTCGGTCAGGTCAAACCCGAAATATCCTTGCAAATCACTTTCAGCGGCAAGGTACTCGGNCAGGAGCAGAAGTATATCCTCAAACGNANNTACGTTCTNAANCCTGCCGGNAAACCNCTCGAAAGTGTCAGCCTNAACATGAACGGNAANATGTTTGTGTANGGCACNATGACCGCNCCCAAGGAGCGCATNAANAANGAGCANGAAGTCAACAAGATTATAAAGGCTAATCTTCCNCANGANTTAAGCCAGTATTTCTTATTTGACGCCATGCAGTCAAGCGAACTNCTGAAAAAGAATGTNTTCGCTCAGACTATCAAGGATAATTTTGAGAACGTACTCGGCTTCAAGAAATATCTCCAGCTGAAACGTGCAGCAGAAAAACTTCAGCAGGAATGGGCGAAACTCCGATTGCAGGCGGAACAGGAGGCAGCCGAATACAACGAGCTTGTCAGCCAAAAGGATAAACTGACAACCGATCTTAATGCTTGTGTTGCAGANCANGATTCTCTTTACAAGTATTTAACCTCGATGGAATCTGAATATCAGAAAGCNAAGGAGGGTGCGCAGCAGAGTGCAAGCCTGAATAAACGTATCACTGATATTTCAGCCAAGATAGATGATATAATATCTCGTGCAGCAACGTATGCGGAAGATATCAAAGGATTTATGGAGAATGTTGAAATCAATGTTTTCCTACCCAAAATCGCTTCAAGCTTATCTGTTGAGATAAATAATATACTACGTATCAAGAATGAGTTGCAACAGTCAAGCACCGGGGCATATCCTCTTGAAACACTTCGTGATGTCACAAGTAAAATCATTGAATATCTGAAAGATTTGTCTTTGTGTTCTCCTGAGGTGGATGAAGAGAATGTTGTAAAACACATGGTGGCGGTTCAGAACACTTTTAATCGCCAAGATCCGTTTGACTACCTTGACTCATCCGAGACAGCGGCATTAAAGTCACTTGTAAGCAGAACATCAAATAATCAGTTCGTTTCTCTATACCGTCAGCGTCAGGATCTTGAGGTGCTGTTGGCTACAATAGAGGAAATGCGTACTGAGAAAAAGAATCTTGAACAGACANGAGCCGGAGGTAANGANTTTATNATTTCATCNTATGANGANAGTCANCGNAAACTNGAAAAGGCNAAGGTCANCGAAGGACAGTTGAAACANGAAATNCAGAAGCTCGAAAACCGCATCCATCGTTTTGATGTTCAGATTCAGCAGGAACCTGATTTGAAATACGATACTCTCGTTAAACTCAAACCTTTCTTTGAAAAGGTTGCTGACAGTCTGCTCAAAAAGAAAAAAGCTCAGATAGAGAGTGAGATGCAGCAGCAGCTCAATCGCTTGCTTGTGTCTTATAAAGGTCATATTGGTCGAGTGGAGTTGAGCGACAGNATGGAGAATTTCAATATNAAGATTTTCCANACAAAAGGGAATGAAATTTACCTCAATCAGCTTAACGCTGCCTCAAAGCAGATATTCATTCAGGTGCTTCTGAAAGTTCTTCGTAATCTTGGCGATTATAATCCTCCTGTGATGATTGATACCGTAATGGGTGTGCTTGATAGTGAGAGCCGTGAGATGCTGTTTGAAGAGTATTTTCCTAATCTTGCCGAGCAGACCATCTTGCTTTGTACCACTTCGGAAGTTCGCCCTGACAGCGATTATCGGAAACTTGAAGCTTTCATCTCAAAGACATTTACGCTCCATCGTGACGTAGAGGAACAAAAGACAACAGTCAGCGATGGATATTTCGGAATCGAATTAAATCAGTAAAATCATGCCATTACTATTTGGAGATATATACTTTCCGGAAAACTTCAATACGGAGTTNGCACCGTTAAAAGAGAANATTGAGAANNTNATCAATCTTTCACGCTCTGCAGGTAATGAGCGTAGATANTCAATACTGAATAATAAGCTGATGCGTATTTGCTTGCTCGTGGGGTTGTCCACNCCGGGCAAACGAGACGAGAAGNCTGTAGAGGCTATCAANTTGCAGAGAGGTAGTCGTTTTCAGGCAAGTTTCTTTACCCATCAGGAGTTNGCTCCTTTATATTCAGCCTTGATAAAGATGCGGTATAATGATACATCGCTGGATTTATCTAACAATAACGTATTGTCTCGAATAATTGGCGCGGAAATGTATCGCGGTCGTGATACATTAATGGCTGACAACAATCTTGAGAATTACTTCTTCTCATCAGGAGGACGAGCTGCCCTTGCCAAGGATATTCCGGCTCTAAATCTCCTTATAGGAAACTATGGGGATGCAGAAATGGAGGCGACTCTTGACATCAATAGCCGTGCTATAACAAANGCTCAGATAATCATTGCCGGAGCGACCGGTTCAGGTAAGACCAACCTGCTCGCTGTATTGATGCAACAGATACGCTCAATTTCGGCNGAAAGCAGNTATCCGGTCAACTTTCTCCTGTTTGATTATAAGGGAGAGTTCAGCGACATTCAGAACAATCACTGGNTGTCATTATTCGATGTAGACCGATCNTGTATACTTGACCCCATAGAACGTNCCCTTCCGTTCACACCGTTCAAGAACTTTACCGGGAGACCACAGAATGAGATCAATCTCTATTCGACAGAGATGGCNTCNGCNNTNAGTTCTCTTGANAGAGTNACGGCAAGTTCTAATATGAGCAACAGATTGAGCGAAGCCATNGTAGACGCATATAACTCAACTAACGGACAGCCGATAACATTTGNCCTCATGCTCAAAAACTATCAGGCCCGTATGAAAGATNCTGATAAGGATGACAGTATTTCATCGATATTGAAGCAGCTTGTTAGAGCAAATATCTTTGACACAGAGGATAAGGCAGACCTTGTTGGAGAAAGCTTTATCGTCAAAATGGATGGCTACCCAAAGGATGGTCCGATTGCAAAAGCTATCGTTTACTTCCTTATGTCGAAACTCAATAACATCTATGAACAGCTCGACAAGCAAGCCGTAAACGATGATGTCGTGCAGATACGCCACTTCTCTATTATTGATGAGGCACACTATATGCTGAGCTTTGATAACCGACCACTCCGTAACCTTATTGCGGTGGGACGAAACAAGGGATTNTCAATTATCCTTGCTACGCAGAACATGGCNGACTTCAAAAACAAAGGCTTCGACTTCTACGCCAACGCGCAGTACCCCCTAATTATGAAACAGCAGACAATCGATGATAAGGTTATCAAAGACCTTTTCGGTGTNAGTGGCCAAGAACTACACGATATCCGCACCGCCATTGCCGGACTGCAAAAGGGTGAGCTTATCATCAAAGACCAGATGGCCTTTGCCTTAGGAATGGGTAGCAAATATAAGAAAATCAACGTAACACATCTGATATGAGTTAATACTTACTTGTGTAAGTATTAACTCAACTACACCTTTTGGAGGTTGTAATTAGGTTGTAATTTTGCATNGCAAGGTTGCACTAATTGAGACCTCCNATTTTATGANAAAGNTAGAGTTAGACAACGGACTCGATGTCCNTNGTTTAACTAAAANCAANTTCATTTAAATTTTTACNGGCATNGAACCCGNAAAAATTTAGCGGAAGCCGGGAGGCTCCCGCCNCCAGNGCGCCGCNAANTCCNTNNTCTGAATGTTGGAAGACCGACGGCTCCGCCGCCGCTGAGAGGCGCGAGGTTTAGATCCGTGGGCTACGGCGTTCCGCCTCACCCACGGTTNAACAAGNANTCGCCGCTCCGCGGCTACCATCCGGATATCCCTGTTACAAGGAATCGCCGCTCCGCGGCTGGGATAGGGAGGTTGCTGCTGTATTTGTTTAAATTTTCACGGGCATCGAGCCCGAAAAAATTTAGCGGAAGCCGGGAGGCTTCCGCCCCCAGTGCGCCGCTGAATCCTTCCTCTGAATATTGGAAGACCGACGGCTCCGCCACCGCTGAGAGGCGCGAGGTTTAGATACGTGGGCTACGGCGTTCCGCCTCACCCACGGTTTAACAAGGAATCGCCGCTCCGCGGCTACCATCCGGATCTCCCTGTTACAAGGACTCACCGCTCCGCGGCTACCATCCGGATCTCCCTGTTACAAGGACTCACCGCTCCGCGGCTACCATCCGGATCTCCCTGTTACAAGGAATCGCCGCTCCGCGGCTGCCATCCGGATCTCCCTGTTACAAGGAATCGCCGCTCCGCGGCTACCATCCGGATATAGTATAAATTAATTTTGAACACTTACTTATAAAATGATTTTATTTTGTTGTTCATCAATTCATTATAAAATATTTTGAAAAAATTTTCAGAAAAATATTAAACAAATCGGTGGAGTCACGTGTATTAATAACGTAACAAAGCTAAGGACTATAGAGCTAAACAAAATTTCCAATTTGATTTGAACACTTAATTATCAAAAAACTATGAAGAATACAATCCTTACTTCAATCTTAGCCTTAGGCGCTGTATCAGCAGCTTCAGCTCAGCAGGCTATCGAGACTCCAAAGTTTGGTGACAACTGGTCAGCAGGTATCAAGGCTGGTGTTACTACCCCTATGAACAATTCGCCTTTCTTCGGCGGCATGCGTCCCGTGATCACTCTTGATGTCAACAAGAAGCTCACTCCTACTTATCGTGTAGGTCTTGAGGGAATGTTCGGAATCAACACTTCTCGCCAGAACGGTCGCGGTCCTGTAAGCACTACAGCTTTCGACAGCTCTTACATCGGAACTTACGGCGCTGTTAACCTCTTCAACCTTTTCGGTGGCTATCCCGGTTACACCCGTCCTTTCGACATGGAAGTACAGGCAGGCGCAGGTTGGGGTCATAGATTCGAAACCGCAATCCACGACCAGAACTTCTTCGCAACTAAGTTTGGCTTAAACTTCAACTTCAACGTTTCTGACAACGTCACCATCTCAGTATCTCCTTCTTTCCTTTGGGATATGACAAGCAAGCCTGTGGCTCAGAGCACTGCTTCATATAATAAGAACCGTGCTAACTTCAACCTTGAGGCAGGTGTGGCATACAACTTCGGCGGAAACGGCTTCAATGTGGTTAAACCTTATAACCAGGCTGAAATCGATGACCTTAACGGTCAGATCAATTCACTCCGTGGCACTGTCAACGCTAAGGATGCTGAAAATGCAGAGCTCGCAGCCAAGAACGCCGCTCTCGCTAAGGAGAATGAGCAACTTCGCAACCGTCCCGCACAGGTTGAGACTGTAGTAAAGAATAACCTCGAGTCTGTTCGTTACGTATTCTTCCGCATCGGTTCTTCTGCCATCGGCGCTGACCAGCAGCCTAATGTAGAGATGATCGCAGCTTACCTCAACAATCACCCCAACAGCAAGGTAGTGATCAAGGGTTATGCTTCTAAGGATGGTCCGGAAGAGCTCAACATCCGTCTTGCAAACGCTCGTGCACAGTCTGTAAAGGATGCGCTCATGAAGAAATACAAAATCCCCGCATCTCGTATCGTAGCTGAAGGTCAGGGTATCGGCGAGATGTTTGAGGAGGAGTCCTGGAACCGTGTAGCAATCTGTATTCTTGAGGCTAACTAATAAATTCTCAACTGATTACTACTTGAATTATTGAAATTAATCGCTCAGATTATATGCAGGTTGCGCCGCACTTTCCGTGCGGCGCAACTTTTTTTACATTCTATTCTCTCGTCATCCCTGCTTTTTTATATCCATTATCCTATATTTCTCTTCTTTTTTTATTAATTTTGCAAAGAGTTGCTTAGCGAAATGAAAATCCTTAGTCAACTGACGATAGATAGGTCTTAACTAAACGCAAAATATATAGTTTCTATGGGAGGTTTCTTTGGAACCGTATCTAAAAAGTCATGTGTCAATGATCTCTTTTATGGCACTGACTACAATTCACATTTAGGTACTCGACGTGGCGGTATGGCCACATATGATGAGGAGACCGGACGCTTCGCCCGTTCTATCCACAATCTGCAGTCTACATATTTCCGCACAAAATTTGAGCCGGATTTAGATAAATTCCAGGGAGGAAGCGGCATCGGCGTAATCAGCGACACTGATGCACAGCCCATCATGATTAATTCTCATTTGGGAAGATTCGCAATCGTAACGGTAGCGAAGATCAATAACCTGGATGAGCTTGAAAAGGAACTTCTTGATTCAAATCAGCACTTTGCCGAGCTATCTTCCGGCAATACGAATCAGACGGAGCTCGTGGCGATGCTGATCAATCAGAAGCCTTCTTTCAAGGAGGGTATCGAGAACGTATATAATAAGGTGAAGGGTTCATGCTCCATGCTTATTCTCACCACCGACGGTATCATCGCCGCCCGCGACCGTTACGGACGCACACCGATCGTGATTGGTCAGAAAGAGGGGGCTATGGCTGCCACTTCCGAGACTACAGCATTCCCGAATCTTGATTATCACATCCTGCGCGATCTTGGTCCGGGCGAGATAGTCCATCTCAAGGCTGACGGGATGGAGGTGATCAAAGAGCCGGGCGACGAGATGCAGATCTGCTCTTTCCTCTGGGTATATTACGGTTTCCCCACCTCCACCTATGAGGGAAAGAATGTAGAGGAGGCTCGCTTCAACTTCGGTTTTGAGATGGGTAAGACTGACGAGACTGAAGTGGATTGCGCCTGCGGTATCCCGGATTCCGGTGTTGGTATGGCACTCGGTTATGCTTGTGGCAAGGGTGTGCCTTATAAGAGAGCGATCTCCAAATATACTCCCACTTGGCCCCGAAGCTTCACTCCACCCCGTCAGGACATGCGCGAACTTGTTGCCAAGATGAAGCTTATCCCTAATCCCGCAATGCTCAAGGACAACAGAGTATTGCTTTGCGATGACTCAATCGTGCGTGGCACTCAGCTTCGCGACAATACCCGCGTGCTGTATGAATACGGAGCAAAAGAGGTGCATATCCGTATCGCGTGTCCTCCCCTCATCTATAGCTGTCCCTTTGTTAACTTCACGGCTTCCAAGAGTGATCTTGAGCTTATCACCCGCCGTATCATCAATAATCTCGAGGGCGCTCATGATAAGAATCTGGAGAAATATGCCCGTACAAATAGCCCGGAGTATAACAAGATGGTGGAGATCCTTCGCGAACACTTTGGTCTGACATCTCTTAAATTCAATACTCTCGAGAATCTTATCGATGCCATCGGTCTTCCCAAATGCAAGGTCTGCACTCATTGCTTTGACGGCACCGGTTGCGGACATAAGTAATAGTACAGCTCCCGCCACTCAGGGCAAATGAGCGAAAATGAATCATGAAGATAAGCGCTTCTATAGTAACATATAAGACTCCGGCACGCGACCTTGAGCGCGTGCTGGAGTCTGCTCTTTCTTCTCCTATAGAAAAACTTTACATTATTGACCATTCTCCGGGGAGGGAAGTTGAATCATTTTTCATAGATTCTAAGGATGAAGCTTCTTCTGCGCTTTCCCGACTATTGACAGATGAGAGGGTAGTTTATGAGCGTCATCCTAATCGCGGCTATGGAGCGGGACATAATATCGCAATACGAAAGAGTCAGAAGGATAACTTCATTTATCACGCTGTCTTAAATCCCGATATTTATTGGGATGATCCGGTAATATCCGTTTTGTCTGATTATATGGAGGGTCATCCTGAAGTGGGTATGATGGCTCCTAAAGTTCTGTATCCTGACGGAAGGCTTCAGAAAAATTGTAAGCTTCTCCCTACTCCACTTGACTCATTCGGCAGACGGTTTCTGCCAAAACGGCTTTATGCCGGACGAAATGAGAGGTATGAATTAGGATTTGCTGATTTCAATGAGATTATGAACGTCCCCTATCTTACCGGGTGCTTCATGCTTATACGAAACAGAGCTTTTAAGGAAGCTGGATTATTTGATGAAAGATTCTTCATGTATCCCGAAGATATTGACCTGACACGGAGACTACATAAAAAATATCCCACTCTCTATTATCCTGATGTCAAGATATATCATAGATTGGAGCAGGCGTCAGGGAAGTCATTGAAAATGCTTTTCATCCATATCTGTAATATGATGAAATATTATTTCAAATGGGGATGGTGGATCGATGCGGAACGTCGCCGATTCAATCGGAGGGTAATTGAAACATATGGGAAGAAATAAAGGTCGGACTTTTTGATGTCCGACCTTTATATTTAGGGATTTTACTGATGTCACTTCTTGAATTTCGGGTCATGTTCGAGGAGCCACTGCGCTATCTGCACTGCATTTAGAGCGGCGCCTTTCTTGATCTGATCGCCTACTACCCAGAAGCTGAGTCCGCAATCATCGCAAAGATCCTTACGCAAACGACCTACATAGACGGGATCCTTGTCAGCTATATGCAAGGGCATCGGATAGAATTTATCTCCATCCTTCTCCTCGCATACCACCAGCCCGGGAGCTTTCTCAAAAGCCTCATTCACCTCCTCAAGAGACAAAGGCTTTTCAGTCTCAATCCAGATTGCCTCGCTATGCGCACGAAGCACAGGGACACGTACACAGGTAGCGGAAACCTTTATATCGGAGTGCATGATCTTACGGGTCTCGTTAAACATCTTCATCTCCTCTTTTGTGTAACCATTATCGGTGAAGACATCTACATGAGGGATAACGTTGTATGCGAGCTGATACTTGAATTTCTCCACAGTCGGCTCTTTACCTTCTGTAAGCTCCACATATTGATTGCGGAGTTCATCCATAGCAGCGGCTCCCGCCCCACTTGCAGCCTGATAAGTAGCTACATGCACGCGACGGATATGGGAAAGGTTATCGATCGGCTTCAAAGCCACAACCATCTGGATTGTGGTGCAGTTAGGATTACCGATAATATTACGGGGACGATCGAGAGCATCCTCACCATTCACCTCAGGCACGACCAAAGGCACATCCGCATCCATACGGAAAGCGGAGCTGTTATCGATCATGAGAGTGCCATGCTTGGTGATGGTATCTGCATATTCCTTGGAAGTTCCCGCGCCTGCAGAAGTAAATGCGATATCCACTCCTGAAAAGTCGGAATCTTTTGTGAGCTCTTCAATCACAATCTCCTTTCCGCGGAATGTCCGGGTTTCTCCGGCTGAACGTTTTGAGCCGAAGAGGCGGAGATTGTCAATAGGAAAATTCTGCTCGTCAAGAACTCTGAGGAATTCCTGACCTACGGCGCCACTGGCGCCAACGATAGCTATATTCATAGGGTAATTAATTATATTACTGTTTGCCGCTTGTGGCAACATTACGGTTGATTTTCTTCACCAACCCCTGAAGCACAGAACCGGGACCGAGTTCGATAAACTCATCTGCGCCATCAGCAATCATAGCCTCGACATCGTATGTCCAGCGTACTGGGGCTGTAAGCTGTTTTACGAGATTAGCCTTTATCTCCTCGGGATCTGTATGGGGCTTGCCGTCTACATTCTGATAAACGGGTGCGACAGGAGTCTTGAATTCTACAGTCTCTATCGCCTCTGCGAGCTCATCATGAGCAGGCTGCATGAGGGGGCTGTGGAAAGCGCCGCCTACTTTCAGTTTCATAGCGCGTTTCGCACCGGCTGCGAGCATTTTCTCACATGCTGCATCGATACCGGGAACTGTTCCTGAAATCACTACCTGACCGGGACAGTTATAGTTGGCGGGAGCAACTACGTCATCAACCTCCGCACAGAGCTCCTCTACCTTCTCATCGGGAAGGGCAAGGACTGCTGCCATAGTGGAGGGCTGGGCCTCACATGCCTTCTGCATAGCATGTGCACGCTTAGATACGAGTTTCAGACCATCCTCAAAGCTGAGTGCTCCGGCTGCCACGAGTGCGGAAAATTCACCTAATGAATGACCGGCTACCATGTCAGGTTTGAACTCGTCGCCAAGACTCTTGGCAAGGATCACACTATGAAGGAAGATAGCAGGCTGGGTCACCTTTGTCTGCTTCAGATCCTCTTCTGTGCCGTTGAACATCAGATCTGTGATACGGAATCCGAGAATCTCATTAGCTTTTTCGAAAAGTGCCTTTGCCTCTGCATTGTTGTCGTAAAGGTCCTTACCCATTCCTACGAATTGAGCGCCCTGACCCGGGAAAACATACGCTTTCATATTATCTGTATTATTGTTGTTTCTTATTATCCATTAAGTATTTTTCGTTCCGCTCTTTTCTTGTCGTCATGAATATAAGCGGTTTGGGCTACAAAGTTAAGCATTAATCTCTTATTACGAAAATAATTCCCTGATTAAAGCGTACTAAGAGTTCAAAAAAGGGAAAAGAAACCATCCTCCTCAAAAAAAATAATTATCTTTGCATATCAAGTAAAGAAAGAACCTTAGTATGGAAAAAGAGAATGTCAAATATCCGATCGGTCAGCAATCTTTTGAGGTGCTCCGCAATAGAGGATTCCTTTATGTGGATAAGACAATGTATATTGATAAGATTGTGAACGGCAGCCAGTATCACTTCCTTGGTCGTCCGCGCCGTTTCGGCAAGTCTCTTTTCCTATCCACCCTTAAATCTTTCTTCGAGGGGAAGCGTGAGCTTTTCAAAGGCCTCTATGCCGATACAATGGATTGGGACTGGGAGCCATATCCCGTACTATATCTGGATCTGAATACGAGTAAATATAAGAATCCCAAGGATCTTGAAGAGGTACTTGACCGCCAGCTTCGTGAATGGGAAGAGATTTACGAAGTTGATGTAAAAGATAAAGCTCCTTCCCAAAGATTCGCAACCATCATAAAGCAAGCTTATAAAAAAACAGGGAAACCATTAGTTATCCTTGTTGATGAGTATGACAAACCCCTTGTAAACAATTTGCATAATAAAGAGCAATTTGAAGAAGATCGTTATACGCTCGCCGGACTTTATTCCAATTTCAAGAGCTCGGCGGATTATTTGCGGTTGGTATTCCTGACAGGTGTGACACGCTTCGGCAAACTAAGTGTATTTTCTGATCTGAACAATATCAGCGATATATCCTTTGATGAAGATTACGCCGCAGTTTGTGGAATCACTGAAGATGAACTTATCAATAATTTTCAGGAAGGAATCACACGGTTGTCACTAAAATATAACCGGTCTCCTGAAGAGGAATTAGCGGAGTTGAAGCGCAACTATGACGGTTATCATTTCTCGGATGTCTCGCCCGATATCTATAATCCGTTTTCACTCCTGCAGGTATTTGCCAAAAGGAAGTATAATAATTATTGGATATCATCGGGCGCGCCAACTATCTTGGCAGAACAACTGAAAATCGCTGATACTGATTTAGAAGAATTGATTAAGACACGATGCTCTCAAAACGCATTGGAAGGTCTTGACATTGAGACTCCGCGCCCCATAGCTCTTGTCTACCAGACGGGCTATCTGACGATAAAGAAATATGATGAAAGACGCCGTCTATATCATTTAGGCATTCCAAATGAGGAGGTAAAACAAGGTTTCTTTGAGTTTCTTCTCCCCTACTATACTTCCATAAATGAGGAGAATGTCACTCCTTTTATATTTGATCTGATCGATGAAATTGAAAGCGGGGATGTAAATGCGTTCATGACCCGCATGCAATCACTTTTCGCAGGCTTCGGACATGATTTAAAATTTGATGAGGAGCGAAATGTTCAGAACGCTATGCTCCTTATATTCTCTTTAGTAGGGATGCATACACAGGCAGAAGTAAGGACTTCTGACGGTCGGATAGATATCCTTGTACGCACACCTAAATATGTCTACATAATGGAGCTGAAATATGACGGCTCTGCAGAGGAGGCTCTACGCCAGATCGAAGAGAAGGAATATGATCTCCCCTGGAGTGTCGACTCCCGCAAGGTCATCAAGATAGGAATAAACTATTCTTCCATGAAAAGAAGGATTGATGAGTGGTGTGTAAACGAATAACCCGCTTCTCAGACTTCATCCAATATTACTCTAAATACTATAGTATGGAGAAAGTGAAAATAAAATATCCGGTTGGACAACAATCATTTGAAGTGCTGCGTAAAAACGGATTTCTATATATTGATAAAACCCGATTTATTGAAAAGATTGTTACCGGCAGCCAATACTATTTTATGGGTCGTCCGCGCCGTTTCGGCAAGTCTCTTTTCCTATCCACCCTTAAATCTTTCTTCGAGGGGAAGCGTGAGCTTTTCAAAGGGCTCTATGCCGAAACTATGGATTGGGACTGGAAGACTTACCCTGTGCTATATCTTGACCTTAATACGGAGCGTTATGCAGCTCCGGGTATGCTCGACAGTGTCTTAAATACTATGCTATGTGAATGGGAAGACGAATATGGGGTCACTCAGAAAGCGGATACTCTATCACAACGCTTCAAGGTTATTATAAAGGCCGCTTATAAAAAAAGTGGTCATCCGGTGGTCATTCTCGTGGATGAATATGATAAGCCTTTGGTAAATAACATAAATAACCGCGAGCAATTTGAGTCATATCGTGATTCTCTTGCAGCTCTTTATTCCAATTTCAAAAGCTCGGCGGATTATATCCGTTTAGTGTTTCTGACAGGAGTAAGCAGATTTGGAAAGCTTAGTGTATTTTCCGGTTTGAACAATATCCGCGATATCTCTTTTATGAATGATTTTTCGGCGATATGCGGAATAACCGAGAAGGAATTGACTGATAATTTCCAACAAGGTATCTCCGAACTTGCAGAAGAGTATGGCAGATCAACGTATGATGAGATGGCTCAACTAAAAAGATGGTATGACGGCTATCACTTTGCGGCGAAATGTCCTGATCTCTACAATCCCTTCTCCCTTCTTCAGATTTTTTCATCGCGTCAATATTTTAATTATTGGATCTCTTCAGGCAATTCCTCTCTTCTTGCAGAGCAATTAAAGAAGACTGATACAGACCTTACAGAATTAATCCGGCAGGAATGCGCCCTTTCCGATTTAGAAGGTCTTGACATTGATTCATCTTCTCCGGTCGCCCTGCTCTATCAGACAGGCTACCTCACCATCAAACACTATGATGCGGAAGATGATATATATACATTAGGAATTCCCAACCAGGAAGTAAAACAAGGTTTTTTCGAATCCTTACTACCCTGGTATACATCTCTTCAAAAAGATCAATCACGAGTCTTTATTGTTGCCCTCCGTAAAGAAATGGAACGTGGAGAGGTGGATAAATTCATGATGCGGCTCACTTCTCTTTTCGCCGGATTCGGTCATGACCTTAAATTTAACGAAGAGCGGAATGTCCAGAACGCAATGCTTCTGATTTTCTCCTTGGTAGGATTGAAAGCGGATGCAGAGGTAAGGACTTCAAACGGTCGTATAGACATACTTGTGCGCACACCTAAATATGTCTACATAATGGAGCTGAAATTTGATGGCTCTGCAGAGGAGGCGTTGCGTCAGATTAAAGAGAAAGAATATGATCTCCCCTGGAGTGTCGACTCCCGCAAGGTAATTGAAATAGGTATCAATTACTCCTCCAAGAAAAGAAGAATTGACGAGTGGAAAGCGGAATGAGAAAAGCAGTTTATTTGATATTAACTTTAGCTGCCCTGCTTGTGGGTTCCTGCATAGATTCAGCTTCTAAATATAATAAGGAGATAAATGAGGCTGAAAAAATAATGCAAGGTAACCCCGACAGCGCTATGTCGATTTTAGATGAAATCGACCCGACAAATCTTAAAATAGACTCGCTACGGGCGAAGTATCATTACCTTATTGCTTTCGGCCACATGCGACAGAATCGTTCGATGATTGGCGACTCGCTCGTAGCTTTCGCTCACAAATATTATAGCGGAAAAGATGTTGTCAGAGATGTACGTTCAGGCACCGCTTACGCATGGTATAAGTTTTGGGTGGGCGATACTCCAGGAGCAATTGCTATGCTTGATTCTATCGTAAGGCTATCGAATTTGCCTGATTCATTGGTCGCACCCACGCTCCGCATTCGTGTGCTTCTGGGAGTATCGGAATATCAGGGTGAAACTCTGATACCGTTGGCAAAGAGATTGGTTGCTATTGAACCCGATACCTTCCGACAAATAGAAGCCAAATATATGCTTATGAGCGCGTATGAATATGCTGAGAAACTTGACTCGGCATTGTTGCTCTCCGAAGAACTGATTGATTATGCTCGTTCTCACAAGTGGGGTGATAAACATTTTATATTTGAATTAGAGCAAGCTCAGATTTTAGGAGAGATGGGGCGCACTGATAAAAGCAATCGAGTGGTGGAGAGTATATTCGAGACATCTTCGCCGGATAATGGAGCAGCAGACATACTGCATCTTCAGCTTGCTATGAATGCACTTAACTCCGACAATTTAAGCCTCGCCACGAAAGAACTTGCTATAGCCGACAGTTTCGCTGTTAAATTCCGTAAGGAAGAAGATTACACCTACTATCGAAGTTACAGTAATCTTCTGCATACAATGATTGACTTTAAGCAGAATGGCAAGATAAAGCTCATGCATATCAATGGTTTGAATAATCGTCAGCAGGAGCGTTACAACCGGGCTAAAGCTTCACAATGGGAGAGTGAGCGCAGTGCGTTGCAACAGCAGGGCCGTGCTTTGGCTCTCAAAACTGAGAGTCAGCACAAGACAGTCGTTATTCTTGTTATTGCCCTGTTTGCTCTCATTATTGTTGTCTCCGCTGCCTGGATTATCAGACAACGCAGACTGCGTGAGCGTGAAAATGAAGAACGCGCAGAAGCTTTGCAGAAGATGGTTGACGAACTGAAATCCACCCCTGCTCAGATGCAAGCAGACGTCCATACCCCTGAGGCTTTGCGTCGCGCCATGCTTCAGCAACTTGGAATAATCAAGATGGTAGCCGAAACTCCCACAGAGCAGAACCGTGAGATGCTTCGCAAAATATCATCTATTGATAGCGACACTGATGGAGAACTCGTCAATTGGAAGAACGTGTTTGAACTTATCAACACTCTTTATGACGGATTTTATGACAGGCTTCAAGCTTCCTTTGGCGACGTTCTCACACCAAAAGAGAAGCAGATAATTGTGCTGATGATAGCCGGTTTCTCAACGAAGGAAATCAGTGTCATCACCGGACAGACGACATCCACAATCTATGTTCGTAAATCATCTATCCGCAAGAAACTCGGAATCCCGGAAAAGAAGGATATCGTTACATTCCTGCGTCAGAACACTCCCGATTAACAGCGATAAAGACCAGGATTCACCAAATAAAGACTATTTAGAAATGCAACTGCTGATATTCAGCAAGTTGCATTTCTTATATTAAGACTTATATATTTGCAATTAAGATGCTTTAAGACGTAATTTTGCATCAGAAAAACAAAAGAACAGATGCAAATGAAAAAGAAAATCTTAATGCTCGCCATTGTTACAATTATGGCAAACATCTTTTCAATTCTCCCGATATTCAGCCGGGATATAAAAGGTCGCATCATTGACGAAAAGAATGCACCGCTTGACTTTGTAAACGTGGCTCTCTTCTGCGACTCAACATTCATAGCCGGAGGCATATCCGATGCAGAAGGCCTCTTCTCCATTTCCACGGATTCAGACTGCCCTCTGACGGCTAAAGTGTCATCCATAGGTTATGAGACCATTACAACTATTGTTCCGCAATCCGGCGAGATAGGTGTCATCAAGCTTAGTCCTTCTGCTCTGGAACTCGGAGAGGTGGTTGTTAAAGCCACTCGCCCGACCACCACAATGAAAGGTAATGGTTTAGTTACTAATGTCGAGGGCAGTTCCCTCGCTATAGCCGGAACAGCCAACGATGTACTTGTGCGTGTGCCTATGGTTGTTGACAATGGCGGTTCGCTTGAAGTTTTTGGCAAAGGCTCTCCGGCAATCTATATCAATGGTCGTAAAGTCAATGACCTTCAGGAGCTTTCTCAGCTCAACTCGGGCGACATAAAAAATGTAGAAGTTATAACCAACCCCGGGGCAGCATACGCAGCGGATGTGAAGTCGGTGATTCGTATCCGCACGAAACCGCCAAAGGGTGATGGTTTCAGCGCAACCGTCAGGACTGATAATGGCTTCCAATATTATTTCCGCACCGGCAACTCCCTTGATCTCAAATACCGCACCGGAGGACTTGAAATCTTCGCCAACTATGGATGGTGGAGAGGAAACACCCGTTTTGATCGCCTTAATGACATGAACACTACAACATCAAAAGGAACATATCGCCAGTTTGTAAGTACCATCGGCAAGGAATCGTATAATGACATGACCGGTAAACTTGGCTTTTCATATATGATCAATGACCGCCACAGTGTTGGTGCTTACTATCAAAACAGTTGGAACCGACACCACACCGACGGCACAATCCCAAGTGAAATATGGCAGGACGGTATATTACTCGACCTCTATAACTCGGATGTACACAATCAGTCTACCGCTGTTCCTCGTCACTATGCAAATATCTACTATAATGGAATCGTTGGCAAGCTCAACATTGATTTTAACGCGGATTATATATGGTACAAGAACCGTGAACTGACATTCAACAATGAGCTCAGCGAAATGGGTAATGACCGAGAGGTAAACACTTCATCAACCAACCGCAACCGAATGTTTGCCGAAAAACTGGTGATGACTTATCCCTTATGGAAAGGTCAGATTGAAATCGGTGAGGAATACTCCAATACCCGGACCACAAATCTTTTCTCAGCCAATATACCTGAAACTCCAGATGCCGACAATCGTGTGGACGAGAACAATATCGCCGTGTTTGCAGAATTAGGGCAACAATTCGGACGCTTTATGATTGGCGCAGGTTTGCGTTATGAGCATGTCAAGTTCAACTATTATGAAATGGGACTACTTCAAGACGGACAGAGTAAAACCTACAATAATATTTTCCCTTCACTCAATATCGCCACGCAAGTAGGGAAAGTCAGAATGGGACTGAACTATACCGGCAAGACAATTCGCCCCGGATATGGTCAACTTGAAGGTGCGATCAGTTATATAAATCATCTGACATACGAGACAGGCAACCCTTATCTGAAACCGACTAAGTTACAGACTGTGGAGTATATGGCTCAGTGGCGACGCTTCTTTGCTCAACTGTCTTACACCTACTTCAAAGATGGCGTCTATCATATCACCGAACCATACGGTCCGGACGGCGAGGCTACTATCATCCGTACTGCAAATCTTAATCATCGACACTATCTGCAAGCCTTCGTAGGTGGTAATTTTCAAGTTGGAGTGTGGCAACCGAAAGTGAATGTCGGGATGATGAAGCAGTGGCTTACTCTGCCTATAAATGGCGAGCAAGTGAATATGAACACTCCTATCTTTATGTTCCAGTGGCAGAATGCAGTTCATCTTCCTTTTGATATCTGGCTTAACATTGATGCTCAACTCATGACTCGCGGTTGGGATAATAATACTCGCCTGACAAATACACCGTGGTATATTAACGCCAAGATCTACAAAGGATTTTTCAAGGATGCTTTCAGCGTGACAATAGAGGCTAAGGATCTCTTCAATTCTGACCATAGTGACTTTTATTTATGCAGCAATGCCGTTCAGATTCAGCAAAAGGACTTCACCCCCGGTCGCTCCGTGATGCTTACACTTCAGTATCGCTTCAATAAGACTCGAGACCGCTATCAGGGCACCGGTGCCGGGAATACTGAGAAGTCCCGCTTCTGAAAGCCTTATATAACTATGCGACAAAATTGTGGCGGAACATTAGAGGATTAACCCTTAATTGGATAAGTAGCTACTTAATCAATATCAGGATACATATAAAAAGATGCACCGTAATCCTAAGTTTACGGTGCATCTTCTATATTTCTACCTTTCCTTATTACTTTGCTTTCCTGCTGTCCCACATGAGATAGCAGATAAGAAGAGCGTAGGCTACACAACCGAGAATCTGTGTAGTGCCTTCTCCAAGAGGATTCTGATATTCATAACCGACGAAACGTGTGATTGCCGCAAACACTCCGAAAAGCGCGCCTCCGGCTATCAGTCCGGATGAAATAAGCGTTCCTCTGTCACGGCGAGCATCGTTTACTTTCTTATCTTTGGAGGAATTTCCCACGAAATGCGCTACCGCGCCACCCACAAGCATCGGAGTATTGAGCGACAATGGAATGAACATTCCGAGACAGAATGCCAAAGCGGGAACACCGAGCCAGTTGAGAAGAAGAGCAAGGATAGCTCCTACCATGTAAAGAATCCAGGGTGTCTCACCTCCCATCATCAAGGGCTCGATCACACCTGCCATCGCATTTGCCTGAGGAGCCACAAGAGCATTATCACCCGTAAATCCATATACTTTATTAAGGACGATAATGACACCGCCGACTGTGGCTGCAGATACCAGAGTGCCGAGGAATTTCCATGTCTCCTGTTTCTTGGGAGTAGATCCGAGCCAGTAGCCGATCTTAAGGTCTGTCACAAAACCGCCTGCCATTGAAAGAGCCGTACATACCACTCCTCCGATCACCATTGACGCCACAATACCCTGCTGTCCCTTGAGCCCGATTCCCACAAAGATTGCGGAGGCGATGATAAGAGTCATCAGTGTCATTCCGGATACAGGATTGCTTCCGACGATGGCGATGGCATTAGCCGCCACAGTGGTGAAGAGGAAAGCGATAAGTGTCACTACAGCCCATGCCACTGCCGCCTGCCAGAAAGTATGGATTACTCCAAACCAGAAGAAAAGCATCACCGCAACTAATGCAAGCAAAATATAGAAGACCACATGCTTCATGGAAATATCCATCTGCCAGCGCACCTCAGTGGCAGCCTTGGCTCCTCCCTTGAATTCACGGCCTGCGAGACCTACAGCCTGACAGATGATGGGCCAAGATTTCACAATGCCGATGACTCCTGCCATAGCGATACCGCCGATACCGATCTTGCGGGCATAATCGGCGAAGAGAGCATCCACTCCCATTGCCTGAAATTCCGCAGAGCCATATGTGCCCATAAGAGGGATGATGACCCACCATACGAACACAGACCCGGCGAAAATTACAAAGGCATACTTCAGACCGACGATATATCCGAGTCCGAGCAGTGCCGCGCCTGTATTGCATGAGAGCACGAGCTTGGTTTTCTCCGCTATAGTCTGTCCCCAGCCTGCCGCCGTGGTCTGCACTGTCTCAGCCCACCATCCGAAAGTCGCTACTATATAGTCATATATACCTCCTATAAGAGATGCTATGATCAAGGTCTTTGCCTGACCCCCTTCTCCTGAAGCAGCTGCCGCCTGACCCGATACCAATACCTGAGTAGTGGCTGTAGCTTCCGGGAAAGGATATTTACCATGCATATCCTTCACGAAATATTTGCGGAACGGTATGAAAAAGAGTATACCCAATATGCCTCCCAAGAGTGATGAAAGGAATATCTGATAGAACTCCACTGTAATCTCCGGATATTTAGCCTTTAATATGTAGAGAGCCGGGAGTGTGAAAATCGCACCTGCCACGATTACGCCCGAGCATGAACCGATCGACTGTATGATCACATTCTGTCCCAAGGAATTCTTTTTCTTCAGCGCGCCGGATAGTCCCACAGCGATAATGGCAATGGGGATAGCCGCCTCAAACACCTGTCCTACTTTCAGACCGAGATAGGCAGCCGCCGCACTAAAGATAATAGCCATCAGCAGACCCATTGACACTGAGTAGAATGTCACCTCCTGCTGCTCATGCGCAGGATGCATCACCGGCACATATTTCTCGTCTTCTGCCAATTCACGAAAGGCATTTTCGGGCAGCCCGGTGTCGGTGGTGTAAACTTCTTCGTCTTCTTTCATAATGATAGTATTATGGAATTTTTACCGATTTAATTTTACTGTTTTTTTATTTTGATTTACGAAATTAATAAAAAAATATGGAAAAATATATAAATTTTATTTTAAACCATCTAAGCCCTTCCATGTCCATACATAGAAGTCCATGCTTTTAGCATAGTCTCAAATTATCAGTTGTCAGAATACTTTAACTCACTTGTGCATGTCCCCACCCTTTCGGGACTGAAAAATTATGAAATTAAGGAATTGCTTTCTGCCGGGTATATTGCTTCTTCCGGCTATTGCTTTTGCAAAAGGAAACGTTTCAGGCTTGGTCGTAAATAAAGAGAACGGCTCCCCTATGGATTTTGTCAATGTGCAGATCTTTGATTCCAAGACAGGGAAGCCATTGCAGATAGTAGCGGTCACTGATGAAAAGGGTCAGTTTACGTTGCCCAACGTCCCTGATGGCTCCTATGTGGTAAAAATCACGAATGTCGGATCCATTGATCAGGAACGTGCTGTAAAAGTAGCTGGTGCGGATATAAAATTAGGTAAAATCAATCTTGCCGATGATACAAAAGTATTGCAGGAGGTTGTGGTGGAAGGTATAAAGAGCCAGGTCCGTTTTGAGTTGGACAAGAAGGTATTTTCAGTTGATGCCAATATCGCCTCAGCGGGTCAGTCAGCTTCCGAGTTATTGGAGTCAATCCCCTCGGTGGAAGTGGATCAGGATGGCGAAGTGTCGCTGCGTGGAGATTCCTCCGTCACAATCTGGATTAACGGCAAGGAGTCAGGTCTGACCGCCGACAACCGTGCCCAGATTCTCGAGCAGATACCCGGTGAAACTATCGATCGGATAGAAGTCATCACCAACCCCTCTGCAAAATATAGCCCTGAAGGAACTTCAGGTATTATCAATATCATCTTGAAGAAAGACCGCCGTGGCGGGTATTTCGGAAGCGCCGATATCACCGGCAATACCCGTGGAGGCGGGAACGTCGCATTTAACATCAATTATAATTCCTCCAAATGGGATACATACGTCGGACTTGGCTTCCGCATGCGTCACAACGTCGGAGGAAGCGAGATGCGCCGTAAATTTACCGACGGAACATTCACCAACTCCGACAGCCGATCTCCAAATCATGGCAATAATATCTTCCTCCGCGCCGGAGCGACCTATCACCTCACTGACAATGATGATTTTTATGTGAACGCCTTCGGTATGTTCGGACATCGCTGGGGACATTCCGACACTCACTTCACCTCCAATGTGCCCGATATGTGGACCTCGAACTTCGAGCGGTCTGTAAACAGAGGTGACATGCGGGGCGCTCATGCCGAATGGGGATATACCCACAAATGGAGCGATACTCAGCAGATAGATGCAATGGTGGCTTATAACTTCTGGGGCGGTCCGTCATGGAATTCATACTCCGAGGAGCAATCATTCGCCGACCCTTCGCTTGATGATATTGAATACAGAGAGCAGTCCATGCGACTCCATTCAAATACATGGGAGGCAAAAGTGGATTATAATCAGCAGCTCACTTCATGGCTGAAACTCGAGGCGGGTTTCAATGGCAACTACAGCCATGAAAATTCTCCCAATACATCATGGACAGGCACCTCCCCTCTTGACATGACTCTCGCGGAGAATCTCTACAACCATTTCATCTACACCAATAATATCTCCGCCCTCTATTTCACATTGGGTGGAAAGGTGAAGGACTTCTCTTTCTCTGCCGGTCTGCGTGGCGAGGCTTGGCAGGTGAGAGCAAAATCTCTTGATTACTGGACTTCACGTGAAGATGCCGGAACATTCAAGTCTAATAAGTTCGCTCTCTTCCCCTCTGTATATCTTTCTTATTCACTGCCCCATGACAACGAGGTGCAGCTGAACTATACCCGCCGTATCCGTCGCCCCTGGGGAGGTCAGCTCAACTCTTTCCTTGATACTTCAGACCCGACAAACTATTCATACGGTAATGAAGCTCTTGAGCCGCAGTATTCAAATGCTTTCGAGCTCAACTATCTCAAGAGCTTCACTTGGCATATGATCTCTGTGTCGGCTTATGTCAAGACTTCCGACAACAATATGAGCCGTATCAGCTATCTTAACCCCTATGACGGCATCATTTACTCCACTACGGTGAATGTGGCAAACTCCGTAAATTCAGGTGTGGAAATCGTGTCTAAGAACTCATTCCTGCATGGTAAACTCGACTTCACCACTACAGTGAATCTCTATAACAACCATATCGGGGCATGGAGCTATACAGGGTTAGCCTATAATCCCAATCCGCAGATATTTGAGGAGAAGAAGACCTATAATCTCTCGCGCGGCAGTCAGAATTCATTTGCCTGGGATGCGCGAATCATGGCTAACGTCAAGCTCCCCTGGGGTCTCTCTTTCCAGGCGACAGGCCGTTATTCTTCCGAGCATAAGGAGGCGATGGGTACTCATCAGGGTGGTTGGACAGTCGATGCCGGACTAAGAAAGGTTGCCGGCGACTGGTCATTCTCTCTTAATGCACGCGATATCTTTGACTCCCGTAAATTCAAGAGCTCTACCATCACCGACGACTATGTGCAGACCAACAAACGCTGGAGAGGCGGTCGTACTATAAGCTTGACCATAAAGTATTCATTCGGTAACATGAAGCCGAAGAAAACCGCCCGTCCGGATTCCGAACCGATGGAAATGGATTACAACGGCGGCGAAGAGGGATAATTCCTATTAGTTAGACAACATATATTAAAGAGGCGGCGGAAGCCGGGGGTTGGAGCCTCCCGGTTTCCGCCAATTTTTTCGGGCACGATGCCCGTAAAAATTTAAATGAAATTGGTATTAGTAAATCAACGGACATTGAGTCCGTTGATTTGCTGCGGAAGCCGGGAGGCTCCCGCCCCCAGTCGCTGCCAATGTAAGTCTACAATTATAATGATAACTATACTACATAAAAAAGCACCCCAAAAGTTTTTTGTCCAACTTTTGGGGTGCGGTTCATTTAGGCACAACCTCTTATAATAATATAAGTAATGGGTTGAGTTAACGGATAATCAGCTTCTTTACCTTGTTTCCTTTGCGTAACAGATAAACTCCGGCAGGAAGATTCAAAGCTTCGTTCTTTTTACAGTTAGTTCTGACTTTAACTCCATCAAGAGAGTAGACATCCACTGTCTCATCTGTATCAAAGAAAATATCATTGATTCCTGATGTGGCTGAGAGATAACAGTTGGCAGTCAAATCAGAACCGTCGGTAGTCTTGGCGGTAATTACACATTCTCCCTCTTTCAGGACAGAAACCAATCCGGTCTGGTCAACCGTTGCAACCGACTCATCACTTGACGACCATTCCAAAGTTTTGTCAGTAGCATCCTCCGGCAAAACAGTAGCTGTGATTTGGAAAGTGTCACCCTCTACAGCTTCTTTTGCTGCCGGATTCAAGGAGAGTGATTCAGCTAAAATTATGCCTTTTGTAACTGAGAGATAACAGTTGGCAGTCAAATCAGAACCGTCGGTAGTCTTGGCGGTAATTACACATTCACCCTCTTTCAGGACAGAAACCAATCCTGTCTGGTCAACCGTTGCAATCGACTCATCACTCGATGACCATTCCAAAGTTTTGTCAGCAGCATCCTCCGGCAAAACAGTAGCCGTGATTTGGAAAGTGTCACCCTCTTCAGCCTCTATGGCTGCAGGATCTAAGGAGAGTGATTCAACAGGTTGGAGTATTGTAAATTCCATTGATTTGGAAGCATGCCCGCCTTTTGACCCTTCTTGCTCAGCTTCAACTGTTATAGTCACTTTACCAGCCTTAAGTCCTGTCAGTAAGGCATTCCCGTTTGTAGATGGAATTATATTTGCTACGGTCTCATCACTTGATGACCATTTATACTTGGGGTCATAGGCTTCTATTGGGTTCGTTATGGTAGTAATAGCAATAGATTCACCTTTCAATAAGGAGGATTGTGTATTCTCTATTTCAATACCCGTTAAAACTTCCATTATTGTTACTTGGCTTTTACATGTCTGATTCCATAATCCTCTCCAATTAAGATTACAATATACTTCAGCATTGCCTTTACCAAGATTAGAAACACTTGCTGAGTCACCGCTATCCGTAACAGTGATAATATCAGTATTGGAGGAGGTCCATTTAATTTCAGCATTTCCAAGAGGGGAATCCTTCGGTATAATGGAAACATTAATATTATCTTTATCTCCTGCCCATATCTTTAAATTATCCGTATTAAGCGTTGCAATAGGAATTTGATCTATCTTTTCAAAGTAATTCCAAGGTGTAATACCTTTTATCTTATCTAAGATTGTTTGAGGTACGAGTACATAAGCTTCCTCATAAGTGGAATTTCCAAATATTGTTTTTATCCGGTCATAATCAAAAATACTCATCCCCCATTTATATATAAATGGCTCTTCCGTATTATAAATTATAATATTTATATTGGGGCATTGAGAAAATGAGTCGCTATCTAAATAAGGACCACTATTGAAAACAATATTAGTAAGACCGTTACATCGATTAAAAGCATTGGAATAGATATTTTTTAATGATTCAGGAAAAATAAGGGTGGTTAATCCTGAGCAGTTGGAGAAACTTGAACTTCCTATACGTTCCAGGGTCTTAGGAAAATTTACAGTTTGCAGCTCTGTACAACCGTGAAAGGCTGCGTCATCAATTTTTGTTAATTTAATAGGTAAGTCAAGTGAAGTTAAACCAGTACAATAAGCAAAAGTTCTTTGTCCAATCTCTGTAACTGAAGCAGGAAAATCAATACTCTTCAGACTTATACATCCTGAAAAAACACCGATTTGATCAGCAGATTTTCCAATCAATGATATATCTTCAGGAAAATTGATTTTAACTAATCCACTGCAATTAGAAAAGGCTCCACTCCCTACACTTACGTTTGCTGCAGGATAGTCCAGCATAATCAAACCTATGCAATCTTGAAAAGCCTGGGAACCTATTGAAGTTAACGAATTAGGAAATTTTACAGATGTAAGTTTTTCACATCCCATAAAAGATTTCTCTCCTATAGTAGTTAGGGTCTGTGGAAAATCTATGCTCACAAGACTTTTGCAATCTTCAAAAGACCCAAATCCTATACTTATTAAATTTTTAGGTAAGTCGCAAGAGGATAATTGTTGGCAACGCAAAAAAGCACACTCTCCAATTTTAATCACACTATTTGGTAACTTTACTATATTTATAACGTTCTCTCCAAGCTCCCAGAAAGCGTACTTCCCGACTTCTGTAACTGAATAGGCTGCACCTTTCTCATTAATGGCCTCCTCAGGAATAATAACCTCAGACATTGAGGCATTAGCGAACCCATTTACACTACAGGTCTTATCTTCTTCACTAATAACAGAAAATTTAAAACCTTTATACTCGAAAGCTGACATCCATAATATGCCACACATAAGACATGTCAGCAAAATAAACACTCTCTTTTTCATGAAATACAATGTTTAGCTTTTCTTACTTACATACCATTTCTGAGATTTGGCACGAGGATATTCTTCTTCGATGAAAGCCTTCATTTTTTTGATAAATTCCTCCGCTTCCTCCTTGGTTTCGAAAAAAATACAATTTTGCCAATTTTCACTATCGATCTCTTCTTTTGTTGCAGGTTGTTCCTTAACAAACAGTGTATTAAAATGACCGTTTACTTTCATTGTAATCCACCAATAAGGTTTCTTTTCATCCATATTTTACTTCTCATTTGCCATCAGATTCCCATCGAAGGCGGTTAGGTAGGTTTAGAAATGAAAAGAGCGCGGGAATCTGCATCTTGCCGTCCCGCTTCCTGAGGCTTCTCGCATTGCCTTGTCTATGCAGGACGGCAACGCAGAAGCCCACGCCGATGTATGATAACAATGCTTTCGGTCGGCATCTCTCGCGAGACACCATACCGAATGCACAGTATGATACAAAGCAGGCTATCTATCGTTGCTCGATCCTTGACATAGACTCTAAAACTTTGCGAGAATTTCAGGAAGTCAAGAACCAGCGTGATAAACGCTCTTTCTGAATGTATGCACCCCTTATAGTAAAGCTCTCTTTAGATATATAAGGGGAGATGAGGCAAATTTATATAATAGTTTTCATTTTGCAAAATTTTTCAGCTCAATTCCAACATATAATATAATTTGCTATCAGCTTCAGCAATGTATCGGAGTCCTTCAAGCTCCGCTGCAAAGTTACAGCGTCTTGGATTCCCGGCAAACTATACGTATAGCGGAAAATATGCAGAAATCAGGATTCTCGGGAGTTTGGTAGTTTCAACGTGCATTTAACCATTAATCAATCGCTTATCAGTGAGTTACATCAAAAATTCAAGACTGTTAAATATGCTTACCGTTGAATTTCAACAGTTTACTATCTTGAGATTATCTGTATCTTCCTTAATCGTAGTTAGGGAATAAACTGCATTGAAAAGTATGCTCAGCTTACTCCTATGCATTATTCTTGTAGCCTTACATTGAAGGCGGCTGGGGACGGGAGCCTCCTGTTCTAATGGTCTGAAAATTAAATCCTACTATCTAAATTTCCCATATCACAGATGGGGCTCGGATTCGCACGGATGCTTCACAGATGGGGGATTTTTTCTTTGGATAGGTCTGTGGGATAGTCATAGAGTGGATAGGTTGAAGATTGTAAATCCTTAAAAGGATTTTGAGATGAGACACGGAACGCATCCGGATGGTATCTGTGCTGAATCCAAATCCTTTTAAGGATTAAAAATCTCATGACGTTATGAAAAGATCTAAAATCTGTGAGGCATCCGTGTCAATCTCTTAATCATCTGTGAAATAGGGCAGTTTAAATTTTTACGGGCATCGAGCCCGTGAAAAATTTAGCGGAAGCCGGGAGGCTCCCGCCCCCAGCCGCCGCCAACTCCCGAGCGTCAGTCTATCCGAGTATTTGGGATATAGCGGAAAATATGCAGAAATCAGGAATCTCATAGAATATCCCCCAATTTGTTGCGCCAATAACTTTTTATGTGAGGTGCAGGTTTAAGGGTTTTGATTTGGATTTTATAAGGTGTGCCATTTTTCCGCAGAAACAATTTGGTGAGGGCACCCCATGGCGGGGAAATTTTTCCGATGTTCAGTTTGAGTTCGAGTTTATCAAAAAGATGCTTTATTATAAAGTAGAAATCAACATCTCCGAACTTATCATCAATAGCCCATGCCATTTCATAGCCGGCAACTCTGGAGAACCAACCTTTCTGCTCTGCGAAATCAAAAAATCCCGAAATCATTCTCCACGCGACATCCGGAAGAGAGGCATCCGAAGTTTTTTTCCTGATATTTCTCCTGACAGTCTGCTCAAGGTTTTCAAAAGCCTCGAAAGTAAAAGCCGTTTCCACTTTCAAACACTTCTCCTCCGGAAAAATGGGGCGACTCTCCGGCAGCAAACCGGCGAAAAAATCCTTATAAACGCCTGAAATTATGTCAAGACAACGGCATCCCACCTCCCGTGGGTCTTCATCTTCATAAAGGGATATCCAGAAGGGCCAGAACGTTCCGTTGTGGGCATTATCCGTTTGCCTGAAACGATGAGTGAAATCTTTATTAACGAACACATTATTCAACCTTTGAAGAGCAAACGGCCGGATCTTCTCCCATTCCTCTATCGCCATCCGGATAAGGGTATCATGAGAAAATCCCGGAAGAGTCACCGACTTACAGCCAAAGTAAATACCTTGCGAAGGATTATATATATCGTATTCAATAAGGAATTCAAATATCCGACCTTCCTCGGGGCGTTCAATGACAGAATGAGAGAACTTCATGTAGTTAGTATCCTTCACTCCCCGCACACTTCCTGCCAGCTCCTGAGCCGGAGCCAGCGAAAGCATTCTCTGCTGATGATACCGGGACGCCTTGTTGAGCCAATAATATTTTGACTTGTTCATTAAATCCCCATCCATTTTTTATTCTATACTTACAGATTGAAATAGAACGTACCTGTTGAGAGAGGCGCATAGAAATTGTAATATACCCCTCTCAGGAAATAGTAGGTATTGAATGCCGGCTGGTCAATATTGTTATCCCACATTTCAGCCCAAGGATTCCAAGCGTTTAAAACCGTCACATTATACTGTGCGCCGTTATATTGATATGCCACGACCATAGGAAGCACCCTCCAGATACCCTGAGCGTCGTATCCGCATGCAAGCACCTTCTCCACTCCCTNATTGGGATTGGGAGCGACATTCACCACTACGGACGGATTGGAATTCCAATTATTCCAACCTCCTCCCCAGCCGTTGTTCCAACCCGGTCCGGGACCNGGATTCCATCCGATNCCGTTCGCAGGTCCGACAGGAGCATTAGGACGGAAGCTACCACCCGANCCNGGAGCCGGNGCGGAATTTCCACCCATTGCCGGGACCGGGATTCCACCCGATACCATTCGGTGCGCCACCCGGAGCGGGAACACTGTTCTGTGCCGACACTGTAGCTCCGCATAATAATAATCCTAAAGTCAGGAATCCTCCCTTTATAATGCTTTTCATAATATCTCCGTTTCTATCATTAATTGTAATTTCTTCTATACTTACAACACTTTTTTACAGCCAAAGTATCAATATATGAAGAAAAATCTGTAAATTTGCGAATTAAATCGCTTAATAACTTAGCATTCATCTATAAATAAAAGAATATAGATAGATGCACTAAGAAATAAATAGACAATGGCAAAACAGGAAGACGTTTTCAAAACGATTATAGCTCATGCCAAAGAGTATGGCTTCGTGTTTCAATCATCTGAAATCTACGACGGTCTCTCAGCCGTGTATGATTACGGTCAGAACGGCGTAGAGCTCAAAAACAATATCAAGAGATACTGGTGGGAGGCAATGACAATGCTCCATGATAATATCGTGGGTATTGATTCAGCCATCTTCATGCACCCTACCATCTGGAAGGCTTCCGGCCATGTCGATGCTTTCAATGACCCCTTGATCGACAACCGCGATTCCAAGAAGCGTTACCGCGCCGATGTCCTCATTGAGGATGAGATGGCTAAATTCGATGACAAAATCAATAAGGAAGTAGCTAAGGCGGCGAAGCGTTTCGGCGATTCATTCGATGAGGCTCAGTTCCGTGCCACTAACGCGCGCGTTCTCGAGCATCAGAAGAAGCGCGACGAGCTTCACGAGCGTTTCGCAAAGGCTATGAATGACAATAATCTTGATGAGCTCAAGCAGATCATACTTGATTACGAAATCGTAGATCCTATCTCCGGCACACGCAACTGGACCGACGTGCGTCAGTTCAACCTTATGTTCAAGACTGAAATGGGTTCTACCGCTGATGGTGCGATGAACGTTTACCTTCGTCCCGAAACGGCTCAGGGTATCTTCGTAAACTATCTCAACGTNCAGAAGACAGGACGNATGCGTCTCCCCTTCGGTATCGCACAGATCGGTAAGGCNTTCCGTAACGAGATCGTGGCGCGTCAGTTCATCTTCCGTATGCGTGAGTTCGAGCAGATGGAGATGCANTTCTTCGTGCGTCCCGGCGAGGAGCTGAAATGGTTTGAGAAATGGAANGAGACCCGTATGCGCTGGCATAAGGCTCTCGGTCTCGGCGATGCAAAATACCGCTTCCACGACCATGACAAGTTAGCTCACTACGCCAATGCGGCAACAGATATCGAATTCCAGATGCCTTTCGGCTTCAAGGAAGTGGAGGGTATNCACTCNCGNACAAACTTCGACCTCTCCCAGCATGAGAAATTCTCAGGCAAGAAGATACAGTATTTCGATCCTGAGCTTAACGAAAGCTATGTGCCTTACGTNATCGAGACATCNATCGGTGTTGACCGTATGTTCCTGAGCGTCTTCTGCAGCTGCTATGAGGATCAGGATCTCGGCAANGGCGACCGTCGTGTCGTACTTCACTTCCCCGCTCCCATCGCGCCGGTGAAATGCGCTGTCCTCCCGCTCGTCAAGAAAGATGGTCTCCCCGAGAAAGCGCGCGAGATACAGCATCGTCTCCGTTTCGACTTCACCTGCAACTACGATGAGAAAGACTCTATCGGCAAGCGTTACCGCCGTCAGGATGCAATTGGAACTCCCTATTGTATCACTGTTGATCATCAGACCCTTGAGGATAACACAGTCACTCTNCGTCATCGTGACACAATGGAACAGCAGAGAGTCAATGCCGATGATCTCGTGAAGATTCTTCATGATGAGGTTTCTCTCAATAGTCTCCTTAAAAAACTTCTCTAAGAATGACACTATTAAAGAAAATATTTTTCGCTGTAATTGCCATGGTGATGACTTCCGGGTTGTCATCATGCAATTATAACTCCCTCGTTGAGAAACAGCAGAATGTGGATCAGGCATGGGCACAGGTGGAAAACCAATATCAGCGCCGTGCGGATCTTATCCCTAACCTTGTCAATACTGTCAAAGGATATGCCGCACATGAGAGTTCCACTCTTGAGTCTGTGACCCGCGCCCGTGCCGGACTGACCCAGGCGTACGACGCTGCCAAGGCGACTGAGGCGACTCCGGATAATATCGAGCAGTACCAGCAGGCGCAGAGCAAACTCAAGGGAGCCCTTGATATATATGTAAATGCCGTGAAGGAAGCCTATCCCGACCTCAAGGCGAATACAAACTTCCTTGATCTTCAGACTCAGCTCGAGGGAACGGAAAACCGTATCTCCACCGAGCGCATGAGATATACGGAAGTAGTGAAGGATTATAACACAGCTATCAAGAAATTCCCCACTACTATCTATGCCGGATGGTTCGGATTCAAGGAGAAACCTCAATTCAAAGCAGAGGCGGGCGCTCAGAAAGCTCCGACCGTTGAATTTTAATTTCCGACACGCAAGAGAATGAGAAGATTACTATACCTTCTTCCCCTCGCCACAATGATCCTCACCGGTTGCATGGGTGATGATAAGGTGGAGAAACAATACGCCGAGTGGAAGACACGTAACGACCAGTATATCGTGGAATTTGAGAAAGCCACTGCTTCCGGCTCCAACGGCTACACAAAGATTGTGCCTGAATGGGGTCCGCAGAATAGTGTCTTCATCAAATGGCATAACGACCGCAGCCTGACTGAACGCAATCTGAAGCCTCTATCCACTTCTACCGTCAATATCACCTACGCAATGGAGGATATAGATGGCAAATCATTGGGAGATTCTTTCAGTCTCACTACCTGGGGCGACAGTATCTATCAGAGTCAGCCAAACCAGAATATAGTGGGAATGTGGGCTGCCATGCTCGAGATGCATGTAGGCGACTCCGTGACAATGGTTATCCCGTACACATCCGGNTANGGGGCGCAGTCGCGCGGAGGAATATCTCCTTATTCCAATCTCATCTATCATGTCAAGATGAAGGATATACCAAAGTTTGAACGATAACCCCTTCCCGCAGACCTCACTTCAACAGTGAGGTCTGCTTATTAATTTAAAAAAACAAACATATAGATAAAACGACTACCTATGAAACCGTCACTTTTTCTACTCCTCGGAGGCACACTTCTTGCCGGAGGCGCCGCTTCCGCCTACACTCTCCAAGGATTTAAAGCGTCGCCAGCGGTGGAAATAAAAATTCCCGCTTCTCCCGACTCCCTGTCAAAGGAAAACCCTTTCTCNCCTGAGAAACTGCTNCAGATGCGCAAAGCTATCCGTCAGGGGGAGTTCGCTCAGGACTGGACCACTCTCACTCCCGATACTGCAGGAAGAATGACTCTCTCCTCTGCAGCAGAGATGCCNAAGCTAAGCACTGTCACCACCCGCATCCGCGCTCAACATTTCGCGAAAGGTAAGCTCGTACTCAATACCCCCGCTATGGCGGATCTGATGGTCAATGGAAAATCAATGGCACAGAAAACCTCTGCCGACTCTTTGGCTACCGACCTGACTGCCCATCTTAACCTTGATCCGGAGGCTGACTATGAGATTCAGATTAACTTCCTGACTCTTCCCGATGCCAAATCAGCTCCNGACTTTAAATTGGAATTTGTGCCGGAGAAAGAATNTGAGAATGTTGCCATTCAGTCCGGCATGGAGATGGAACGTCGTCTTGCTCCCGTAGATATCATCAAAGGTGAACGCGCCCGCAGCGTTTCATTATCTCCCGACGGAAAATATCTGCTCACTACTTTCAGCACCACCCTCTCCGCTGATGATAATTACCGTCGTGCAACACTGACAGAGACCGCTACCGGTCGTGTCGTTTCCGAGGATATCAATCCCTCCGCCCAATGGATGGAATCGGGTAATACTCTATACTACACATCAAATCGTGGAGATGTTTATGACCTCTTCACTATTGATATCCCTTCAATGAGCGTGAAGAAGTTGGCTTCTGATCTTCCCGAGGGGAGAGGGTTCGTTCTCTCCCCCGACAACCGNTACCTCTTCTATTATACAGAAGTCGAAGGGAAGAAAGATACCGGCGTGATGCGCCGCGTGCAGAGTCCCGACGACCGTATCCCCGGCAACCGTGACCGCTACTATATCTCCCGATATGATATAAAGGAGAAGGTATCAGTCCCCTTGACTTATGGCGGTGCTACCACCAACATTGTGGATTTCACCCGTGACGGCGCAAAGATGCTCTATATGNCTTCCCGCCAGACACCCTCCGAATATCCTTTCTATCTCTCCTCTGTGATTGAGATGGATATGAAGACATTAAAGACTGACACCATCATCAAGGATAATGGCTTCGTCACCAACGCTCTATATTCTCCCGACGGCAAGCAGCTCTTTGTCATCGGAGGTCCGGAAGCGTTCGGCTCTATCGGCGTTAATGCCGGCAATCACGAGACTCCCAACGCTTTCGATAATCAGGGTTATATCTATGATATAGCTTCCGGTAAGGTACGCGCGATGACCCGTGATTTTGATCCTTCGGTAGAGACAGGTACAATCTGGAACCGCGCCGATAATAAAATATATTTCCGTGGCGAGACCGGATTTTATATTTACCTCTATTCTCTCGACCCCGTAAGCGGCAAGATAGAGAAGATCGACACCGGCGATATGTCCGTCTATGGTTTCTCTCTCCCTGAGGAGAATGCCAAATGGACTGCATATATCGGGCGCAACTTCACCAAAGATGGCGTGGCGTGCGTGACTGATCTCAAGACTGCNAAACAGCGAATTGTGGCTGATCCCTTCGCGGAGCAGATGGCAGGCGTCGAGTTCGGCAAGATGGAGCCTTGGAAATTCAAATCATCATTCGGNGANGTTATCGACGGCTACATGTGTCTTCCCCCTGACTTTGANCCCAATAAGAAATATCCTCTGATCGTATATTACTACGGCGGNACTTCNCCNTCAAATGCAGCAATCTATCATCACTATAGCCCGCAGATATTNGCATCACGCGANTATGTGGTGTATGTNGTGAANCCGAGCGGCACCACCGGTTACGGTCAGGAATTTTCCGCACGCCATGTGAACGCCTGGGGCAAACAGACNGCAGAGGAAATTATCGAAGGCACAAAAGCTTTCTGCAAGGCGCATCCCTTTGTCGACAGCAAGAAGATCGGATGTATCGGCGCCTCTTACGGCGGCTTCATGACTCAGTATCTCCAGACACTGACCGATATCTTCGCCTGCGCTGTTTCCCACGCCGGTATCTCAAATGTGACAAGCTATTGGGGCGAAGGTTTCTGGGGCTATTCATATAATTCCGTAGCGGCGGCAAAGCATTATCCCTGGACTGATCCCAAACTCTTCACCGAGCAGGGCTCTCTCTTCAACGCCGATAAGATTCATACTCCCCTCCTCCTTCTTCATGGCACACAGGATACAAACGTGCCCATCGGTGAGAGTATCCAGATATTCAACGCCCTCCGTGTTCTCGGACGCGATGTAGAGTTTATCACCGTTGAGGATGAAAACCACGTTATCTCCAATTTCGACCGCAAGCTACTTTGGCATGAGACTATCATGGCATGGTTTGCGAAATATCTCCAGGATGATCCACGTTGGTGGAACAATCTATATAACTAAGTCGCAAATTTACCTTATTTTGTAAGTAGCTGCTTAAGCAAGACAATTTATGAATAAATCAAAATATTTCTTATCTTCTATCCTCATGGGGCTGGTCGTGCTGACCATCCCCATGAGTTTCTCTTCTTGCGGAAGCAAGGGTATGAAAAGTGTGGAGGAAGGCGAGGAGACTCAAGCCGAGATAGAAGCCGCCATGATGGAGGGACGCTCTGCAGCCCGTGCGTTCATAAACAAAAAATGGGACGACACTCTCCAGCTTCAGAATAATATCCTTGAGGCNCGTTCGAAACGAATCCCNTACGACACGGTCGACAAACCGCGTTGCAGGGCAGCCTTTGATTCGGCTTTTATCTCTACCATCCGCACTACCCGTCCTGATATTGCTAATGCTATTCATCGGTAATCAGTAATGGAGAAGGATATAATCGAACTATTGAATACCGAGGCGGCACGTATCAACCGCCCGGAATTCATTCCCTCCGATCCCGTGCAGTTTCCACGTCGTTTCTCCGACCCGAGAGATATAGAGATTGTCGCCTTTCTATCAGCTATAATCGCATGGGGACGGCGCTCGATGATTTGTCGGAATGCCGAGAAGATGCTGACCCTTATGGATTATCAGCCATACAAGTATGTGATGGATAAAGGATACGAGGACCTTGATCCCGACATGAATATTCATCGCACATTCTTTGCGCGTGATTTCGCTCATTTCCTTCGCGGGATGCGCCGGATATTCACGGAGCATGGCTCGTTGGACAATTTCTCATCCTCGATAAATGCCGGTGATGATCCATATCCGGCATGGAAACTTGTAGAGGAGATGCAGAAGATTATGGCGGCGGAAAATGGCGGAGTGCCGGATTCCCGCTGTCTCCCTGTAAATCTTAAGAACTCCGCACTAAAGCGCGTCAACATGGCGCTCCGCTGGCTCGTTCGTGATGACGGCATCGTGGATATGGGAATCTGGAAGTCTATTCCGAAAAGCAAACTCTTTATCCCGATGGATGTGCATGTCGGTAATACCGCCCGTAATCTCGGTATTCTCACACGCAAACAGAATGACCGTAAGAGCGTCGAGGAATTGACCGCGACACTCCGNNCCATTCGCCCCGATGATCCCGTNTTCTATGATTACGCTCTATTCGGAATCGGCGTCGGGGAATAATCACTTCAATCTCTTGATTTGAAAAATGAAAAAGACACTTTCCAAATTATCAATTCTTTTATTCCTATTATTAATATCATTCATCTCATTCAGCGCATCTGCCTCGGATGCTCCTAAAAGAGAATTTCGTGGTGCATGGCTTCATCTTATCGGGCAGACCCAATGGATGAATAAGACGCCAGCCCAGCAACGCGCATATATATGCGAACAGTTTGACCGTCTTCAGGAGGCGGGTATCAATGCCGTCGTTTTTCAGGTACGCCCCTGTGCGGATGCCGCCTATATATCCAAATTAGAGCCCTGGAGCCAATGGCTCACAGGTAAAAGAGGTAAAGCTCCCAATCCTGTTTGGGATCCTTTGGAATTTGCTGTGGAGGAAGCGCATAAGAGAGGNATGGAACTGCATGCNTGGCTCAACCCCTATCGCGTCACCTCCTCCGCCTCTGAGGTCCTTCCTGCCGATCATATGTCAAAGAAACATCCGGAACGTTTCTTCCGCTATGACGGGAAGGTGCTCTTTGACCCTGCCTATCAGGAAAACCGTGATTTTATCTGTGAGGTAGTAAAAGATATCATGACCCGCTATGATGTGGATGCCATTCATATCGATGATTACTTCTATCCTTATCCCGTGGCAGGAAAGTCTATCCCTGACGATGCAAGCTATGCAAAGTTCGGTAAAGGAATGAATCGGGGAGATTGGCGTCGAGAGAATGTGAATCTCCTTATCGAGCAACTTTATAATACTATCAAAGAGACAAAACCGTGGGTCCGCTTCGGTATCTCCCCTTTCGGCATCTGGCGCAATAAGAAGGAGGATCCGCGTGGAAGCGACAGCAACGGCTTCACTAATTATGACGGTCTCTACGCCGATATCCTTTACTGGACAAAAAAGGGATGGGTGGATTACCTCTCCCCCCAGCTTTACTGGGAACTGGATAAGAAAGTGGCTCCAAGCCGCGGCTTGGCTAAATGGTGGAGCGATAATGCCAACGGCACTGATATCTATATCGGTCAGGATCTTCGCCTCACGATGAATACACCTGACACTAAAGCGGGCAAACCGAATGAGCTCTTTACCAAAATCAAGCTCTCACGCGAGCTTCCTAACGTCAAGGGTGCTATATGGTTTCACGGCTATTGGCTTACCGAAAATTATAAGGGAGCGCTCAAACAGATTTCATCCGAGCATTATCCCACTCTTGCTCTTCCTCCCGCTTACGGAGACCTATCCAAGAAACCCAAAACGGTCAAGGATATAAAGATTACCAAGGATGAGAATGGGAAGGAACTGCTGGAATGGATACCGGTCAAGAATGGTCATCATCCGGCTGAAACCGATGTGGTCCGTTACGTTGTCTATGAATTTCTCCCCGGTGAGAAGCAGGATATTTCCAATCCNGAGGCTATCATTGCCATCACCCCNGNNAATGCCGTGNTCCTCCCCGGTGTGACCGATGGGAATATCTACGCCGTCACTTCCATCGACCGTATGAACAGGGAGTCAACGCCTATTTTCCTTTATAATAAATAAGCAGCTGCTGTCAATTTGTCAAAATGACAAAAATGAAATCATGATAAAAAAAATCGGGTGCCCCTTACGGAGCACCCTTTTCCTTTAATGACGTCTCATATGTGGGAATTACTTCTCCTCCTGAGCAGTCTCTTCTTTATCAATGATAGTGAGCTGAAGACCAAGNGCATTAAGAATCTTATTCAAAGTCTTAACAGATGGATTTGCATAACCACCCTCAATTGCTTTGATCATGCGAACACTAACATTTGACAATTCCGCTAACGCATTCTGTGTTGAACGCAAACTCTGGCGACGATTGCGGATTACGCCGCCTATTTCCATGGTTTCCATTTTCTTTTGTTGATATGAATAATGACACGCAAAGATAGTTATTTTTTTACAATTTACTATCACATAAAGCACTATTTTTATCTTTTTTTGCGGTTTTCCTTGTTTTTTTTCTACTATTTCGTCTTTTTCCCGCTTAGTTATTGAAAATTGCATAAAAGCTTTTCGGAAGACATTAACTTTTCTTTAATCTTCACTGCCATATTATTGCATACACCCGGTATAACTTTGCAGTATAAAATCTGAAATCCACTTAATATATCACTTTTATGAAAAGATCAGAGACTTTTGCCAGAAATGCCGGTGTGGCTGTAATATATGCCATCGGTTTTGTAATCCTACTGCTACAATGTCGCTCTCTGTTTTCATGAGGAGAGCATATCACAAAAGAAATTAATGCCATCTATTTCCGGGGATGTCGCAGTGATTGCGATGTCCCCGGCTGCATTTACAGCTATTTTAGTGAATGGAGCCTTAGAATTCCATTATAGTTTNTTGGCAAACTTGGCACATTGAGGGCTATAAGCCAATGTCACGATATGCCCCTCCGATTCATAAGAATAGAGCATCATCGGCTCCTCCGTGCCGTCAGCCCGGCGGCAGAGCGCTTTTCCATATTTTATTTCCGGAAATTCCCGCTTATCATATAATGGCACGGCGGGTGAGAGACCGGGTAATTCTTCAATCTTCAGCGCCTCTCTGAAATCTATCCCCTCCTCCAGCATAGCTTTATAGAGAGCCTCCTTAGAGGTCCAGGCAAGAATATTGGCGGTCAGGTCATCTTCCGGTATNATCTTCAACTCGTCNGCTGAAAGGAAGCGCTCCCGTATCTTCANTACCTGCACCCTGTCTTTACGCTCGGCATCCACTCCCATTGATGCACGGCGACTGTAGAGGGAGAGATCCACCTCCGGAGTGGGAGGAAGTGTGGCTACTACCAGAAAATGATCGGCATGACTCAGGGAGATGCGCGATTCCTCCCCGAAGAGGAAGGGGGCGCCATTTCGGAAATGTCCGATCTCTCGATAAGTCTCTTTCCCATTCTCACAATAGACTTGCAGAGCCATNTCTTTCCATAGATTGCCCTGCTTATCCTCTCCCCCGCATATCTCCTCTATCTTTATNCCGGGGAGACTCTGATGACGCCAGTATATGAATTCTGTCTCCATTGCGATTGATTTTTATCCTTATCTTTATTCCCTCTCCTACCTTTAGTCCGGAAANCGTTTCTTTCATCCTCCATAGTCCGGAAAGCGTTTCACTCACTCTCCTCCTGAGACTCTTTGGGAAGCAGGGTTACCTTTACTTTGACTATCCTGTGCTTCTCCATCTTGAGGATCATGAATTTCATACCGTATGCCTCTATCACCTCTTTGGGCTGCGGGAAGTCTCCCTTTATCTGTAGCAGTAATCCCGCCAAGGTCTCGGCATCTCCGATATCCCCTAATTCCTCCTCATCGATGCCAAGCACATCACAAAAGTCGGAGAGCATGATTTTACCGTCAAAATAATATGTATCCGCATCTATCTTCTTATACATTGATGCCACCTCATCATACTCATCATCAATATCTCCGACTATCTGCTCTATGATATCCTCCAGAGTAACGATACCTTGCGTGCCTCCATATTCATCAATCACGATCGCTATATGAATTTTTCTCTTGCGGAAATCTTCAAGAAGGTCATCGATCATACGCGACTCGGGCACAAAGTAGGCTTCACGGATAAGCTTCTGCCATTTGAAATCAGCATCCACCTTACCTATATAGGGGAGCAGATCCTTGCTGTAGAGTATGCCGGCTATACTGTCCTGGGATGTATCATACACCGGGATGCGGGAGTAGCCGCTGTCAAGTATAATCTTCATCACCTCCTCCCAGGGGTCATGAAGCTCTATGGCTGTCACATCCACACGCGATATCATTATCTCACGCGCCTCTTTCTCTCCGAAAGAGAGGATTCCCTCAAGCATCTCTTTCTCCTTGGAGTCTTTCACATCGGAAATCTCCAGAGCCGCACCCAATTCCTCGGGTGAGATCTGCTCCTCCTTCTTGCTCACCACTCTCTTGACGATAAAGGAACTCTTCACCATCAATCTGGATAGAGGAGAGAAGATGGTGTTGAGCAAAGCCACTCCCGGAGTAGCCATCTTCACCCACCATACGGTCCTTCCACGTGCCACCAGTTTCGGAAAAATCTCGCCGAAGAGGAGCAGAAGGAATGTCATGAAGACAGTCTGTATAAGGAAATTGATTACTTCACTATTGAATTTCACTACCTGACCGATGGCAAATGTCAGCAATACTACCATCGTGATATTGACAAGATTATTTGATATCAGGATAGTAGCGAGCAATTTCTCACTGTTTGCCAATAATTCGCAGGTCTTTTTATCTGTCGCGTCATCACTTTCCTCTATATCTTCCAATTCCTGGGGAGAAAGACCGAAAAATGCCATCTCGCTTCCGGATACGAAAGCGGAAACCAAAAGGCACAGGATAACTATGACGATAAGAATTGACCATGCCGGCCATGATGAGGGGGCATGAAAACTAATTGCGGAGCCATTATCCGTTATGGCTCCAAGAATCATTGTTAAAAACGACGTTGCCGGTAAAGGGTCTGTATCCAAAATATTATTATTATCTCTTCCCGATGCCGCCGAACGACTCCGGGAAGAATGTTACTAATGCAAAATTAAAGGTTTATAATCATTTATCCAAATTTTTCACCTCTTTAGCTCATCAGAGATATCTGACAGTTATCCTTTCAGCCTCTGATTCTGACGGACGCGACGACCGGTCAATCCCTGCAAATTCAATTTGCCACAAGCTCCACTTTATTAAGCTTCACATACCACAGGTAGCCTTTCACGCTTCGGTAACGCCCCGTGTCTTTCAGTCGCTCCACATAATCATGCACTTGCCGTGCGTAACGCTTTCCTGTGGCGAGGGATTCCCCAAATTTATAATCCAGCACTACTGCATCTCCCTCGGGAGAGATCATGACGCGGTCAGGACGTTTCTCCTTTCGCTCCGCACAAAGCAACGGTCGCTCGTTGAGCACTCTCCATTCCCCTTCATACCATCCCCGTACTGCCGGCTCCATCGTCTTGGCGGTCAGAAGCGCTGTGTACTGCGAGCCCTCTTCCTTGGTGAGCTCTCCGTTGATTACCCTTCGTCTGACAGCGCGCGGTATATCCTCCCGCCGTTTCACTTCCGACATTATCTCATGAAGAATGTTTCCTTCCGATCGAGGATCGATATCTTCCGATAATTCCGGATCATCAGCATCCACCACATCCGGAGCATCCTTCACTATATAACTGAGGAAGTCGGGTGTGGGGCGCACTATATAATCACTTATCTCTACCTCCGTATAATCCCCTTTATCCTCCTTGGGCATATATTTTTCAGTTTTATCTCCATAGGTGAAGAGGGTCTGACCATCTCCTCCTATAGCTTCCGGAATGGCGCGTGACACATCTCCACTCTCCGGCGCAGATAATGACTCGAAGAAGAGACGGAGCAGATTCATCAGGGAGGTGGGAAGATTGTCTTTCCCCTTCACGCCCTTAGATGAAGAGAAGATATAGATTTCGTGACCGGCACGGGTGAATGCCACATAGATAGTGTTGAGATCATCCATCTTCTTCTGATCGTAATATGTGGTCAGAAGTGGCTCATGCTCGGTATCCGTGAGTGCGGAGCTTACGGGAAGGGGGATGAACGGGGGTAAGTCTCCCGCCTCTGTCCCTTCCAATACCGGCTGTCGCCAGCGCCATTCCTGTCTCCCCTTGTTGGTCTCCTCCTTATCATGGAAGAAAACATTGGAATAGGGAAGTATGACTATGGGAAACTCCAGTCCTTTGGATTTATGCACAGTCATTACGGTCACGGCATTCATATCTTCGGGGGAAGCTATGGATGCCCCACCCTTCTTCTCATTCCAATATTGCAGGAAGGAGGCGAGATCTCCGGGATGACTCTCGCAATATTCCAATACCATATCCTGAAAGGCTGCAAGGAATACCGCATCGCGCTTCCTGATATCTACTCCATCCTTATCTTCAGGCAGAAACTCCGCTATGATAGATTCCACCAATGATGGAAGGATAACCGACTGCATCTTCCCGAGCATCTCGCTGATAGCATTATTATCGGCGCCCTTCTCCAGAAATTTGTCCAGACATTCGGGGGTGCTGAGCTCAGGATGACGAAGTGCGAAGAAACGGAAATTACAAGCTATCTGACTCCAGTCTGCCACTCCCCTCTTCTTTTTCTCCTCTCCCTCTCTCACTTCCGGCTTTGCTCCTCTGGCGATGGTCTCCAACACCGCCACCACCATCGATACTGCCGCGGAGGATGATAGCTTGAGCGACTGCTCTCCCACATATTCGATTTTCTCCTCTCCTTCGGGGAGCAGACCATTGTAGGCTGTGATAGCCTCGATAATCTCACTTGCCTCCGCCTGGGTGCGCACCAGAACCGCTATATCACGCAATCTGTAACCGCGCGATCTTGCGTCGTTGATGATATCTATGACATCGGCTATCTTCTTCTCTTCAAATTCCTTATCTCCCGGCTCTCCGAGATGCACCTCCACATATCCTTTCTCCTCCTGATGCCGGGGATACTGCACTACGTTCTCATAGTCCTTACGGAAATCACGCCTCATTTCCGATGCTTCCGAGCCGACTTTATTATTCAGCTCCAAGGTGAGGAAATCAAAGAAGGAGTTATTGAATTGCACAATCCGGAGATCACTTCGCCAGTTGGTATTATTGGTGCGGTCGGGGAGCGAGGCTTTGACAATCGCTCCGAATTCATCCTCCACTTTTGAAGATATGAGTGAGGAGTCCGCATTACGGAAACGATAAATACTCTGCTTGGCATCGCCGATAATGAGATTATCATTACCCCTGCCCAAACTTTCATGAAGCAAGGGAGAGATATTCTGCCATTGCATTTTGGAGGTGTCCTGAAATTCATCGATAAGGAAATGATTAAGGCGTGTGCCTATCCGCTCATAAATGAAGGGAGCGTCCTCCTCGCCGATAATATCATGAAGCATGGCATTTGTCTCTCCCAATTCTATGGCATTATTCTCGCGGAGATACTCATCTCTTTTCTCTCGTATCGCCTGCAATAATCCCATAAAGGGGAAATGGGAGCGATAGAGCCACCAATGACGGAAATTACGGTTTTTCACCATTGATGCCCATTCTTCGTATGCCGCCGACATATTTTCATCCGCCGCTTCCAGCAGATCATATGCTGCCGTGTCCCCTTTGGTCTTACGCTTGGTATAAGTGGCTGCAGGGTTCAGAGGGTACTCGGTTAGTTCGCGCCCGCTTATCGTGGCAAGCTGATAATATTTCGTCCCCTCCACCTTATTTATACGGTTCCGGAAAGTCTTCCGGTCGGTAGCCTCCAGCCTGTCACCGCTACGTGAAAGTTCATCTTTCAATCCTTTTATCGCCGACAAGAGCTTGCGGTATGCTTTTATCACCGGAAACTCATATTTATCATATAGCGAGCGGTAAACCTCCACAAAATCCACACCGGAATTAAAATAACTGTCCAGATATCGGCGCACCATCTTGAACTCCTCATTCTCCAACTGTTTTACCGATGAGACAAGGAGGGAATAGATACTCTGGTCGGAGGAGCTTTTTGCAAAGATATTCCATTTCTTCCCCTCCGCCTTTGCTCTGTTCATTAATTCCGATACCCAGAATGATGCCCCCGTCTTATCCCTGTCTGAATTTATATCCTCAAGCAGACCGTCGATTGCCATGCGCGACAGCACATCGGCATCTATCTCGATCCTATAGGAATTGCTCAGGTCCGATTCGTAGGCAAATGTACGCAACACCTGCTGGAAGAAGCTGTCGATTGTGGAGACGTGAAAGTCGGAATAATTATTAAGCATTATCCCGACAGCACGGCGGCATACCGCGCTGATTCTTTCCTCGCTCACTCCGGGATCATATTGCTGCAGGTCATCCAGAAAATCCTGCATATAATCCGGTTTCTTTCCGTTTGCCTCAGGATACCCTAAGGCATAGAGCTTCTCGACTATTCGCTGCTGCATCTCATTAGTGGCTTTGTTTGTGAAAGTCACTGCAAGGATATGACTCAGCGATTCCGATAATTCGGCATCTGTGCGTAATCTTCTTCCGGCTCCCTCTTCAGGAATAGTGATATAATACCATATGAATTTCTTAGCCAGGGCATATGTTTTGCCGGAGCCTGCCGAGGCGCGCTGTAGTTCTAACATCTATTTTTGTATATGAGAGTTTTACTTTCTCCCGGCAAAGATCCTTACTTCCTCTTCNCCTTTACCGGACGCAACCTTNACTCGTCCATGCTANACCTTGTACCCCATCTCNTTGAGCAGGGGCTTGACTTTCTCGCGCAAATCTCCCTGAAGGAGTATTTCTCCTCCTCGTGACGATCCCCCTATCCCGAGACGTTGCTTGAGTCGGGTGGCTACCTCTTTTATCTCATCATCATCTCCCTCAAAACCGTAAATGATGGTCGCGGTCTTTCCCCCGCGTCCTTTCTTTTCCATTGCTATGGAGAGTTTCTCTTTCTTAATCGGTCTTGAATTATTATCCTGACTCTCCGATACTTCCTCAACTGAAGGAGACTCTTCCCCCTCGGGAAGTCCTCCTTTCAGCTGAGCCAGCATATCTTTCCAATCTCCTGACATATTCAATTCTTAGAGTTTACTCTTCAATTCATCGATGCTCATAGCCCTGTCCACAAGGTTACCTTCTCCGTCATAAATGAAGAAAGCGGGAAGAGCTCCGACATTATATTTGGTGATGATGGAGGAATGACGGCCTCCGGGATCTACCACAGTGGTCCAGGGCAGATTGCGCGCAGCTTCTCTCCATCCGTAGAGGTCTTCATCCAAGGAGACCATATAGAAGGTCACATTACCCTTTGACGCATAAAGATCGGAGAGAGCCTTGTTCACCGCCGGAGANTCCGGCTCATTCATCATGGAGACGATCATTACACCCCTTTTCCCTTTGCCTACAGTTTCGCTCAATTTGACCTTGTTTCCCTTCTCGTCAGGGAGCTCTATATCAATCATCTTCACCTCCTCGGCTTCAACCACTCTCCTCTTCCCTTTCTCTGAATTTTTCTTCTTCATCGCCTCCAGAGATGCCTGAGCTATCATCTCCGCATGCGGATCCTGCGGACGATATTGACGGTAGGAGGTAGCCACGGCGGCGTAGTATTTTGCATCTGCCGGGTCAGTGATATCATAGAGGGCTTCATCACCCACCACCTTCGTCAGGACATAGTAACTTATCACCGCTCCCTGAGCATCCTTCAGATACTTGTTATAGACATTCCGCTTGAATTCATCACGTTTTGCCTTGTCAGCAAAGTCAAGCTTCATCAATTCCTGTTCGAACTGTGCCATTCTTTCAGCCTGGGGTGTGCCGGTGACGGTAAAATCAGAACCGAAATTCTCCGCTCTTCCGGTCACGCTCAATGTCTCGGTGGAGTCAACGGGAAGATAGATGAAACGGTCATCCAGCGCCAGACGGTAGATATCCGGAGCGGAAGGTCTCGGAGCACTGATCTCGAATTTCCCGTCGGAATTGATCTTTGTGGAGTCCACCACAATCCATCTTCCGTGGAAGTCAGCTTTCTCAAGGAGAAGTGAGCGATCCGCTCCCCCCTCGATATTACCCTCTACCTTGAAATCTTTCTCTTTACATGCGGCTAAACTCAAAGCCATGAGGAGCAGGGCGCCCCCTTTCATATATCTGTCAGTCATTTTTTCTTCTCTTACGGGAATCAGCGGATTCCACTTGTCATTTCATCTCGCAAAGATACAATGAAAGAATGAAAAAACAATCAAACTCCTTATTTTTCTCCAATATATCCATTTTTATCTCTTATATAGGAGTAATCTATTTGTTAAAACAGAATTAATTCACTAATTTTGTGGACTATTTGTTGGCGAAGAAAAACAATAAAGATTCAATATGTATAAAGCGTTTAAAAAAGCCATCACCCTGCCCGACGGTCGCGAAATTACAATCGAGACCGGCAAATTAGCTAAGCAGGCTGACGGTGCGGTGGAAGTCCGCATGGGCAATACCATGCTTTTAGCCACCGTTTGTTCGGCAAAGGATGCCAATGAGGGTGTAGATTTCATGCCTCTCACTGTTGAGTATAAGGAGAAATACTCCTCAATCGGCCGTTATCCCGGAGGATTCCTGAAGCGNGAGGGTCGTTCAAGCGATTACGAGATTCTTACCTCTCGTCTTGTCGACCGTGTGTTGCGTCCCCTTTTCCCGGATAATTACCATGCCGAAACCTTCGTTAACGTCACAATGTATTCTGCTGACGAGAACGAAGCGCCGGATGCCCTCGCAGGTATCGCGGCTTCCGCTGCCCTGATGTGCAGCGATGTCCCTTTCAACGGTCCTATCTCCGAGGTGCGTGTTGCTCGCGTGAATGGCGAATGGGTCATCAACCCCAATTTCGAGCAGATCGAGAATGCCGATATCGAGCTTATGGTCGGCGCCACTTACGATAACATCATGATGGTGGAGGGCGAGATGAACGAGGTNTCAGAGGCTGACCTTCTCGAGGCACTCAAAGTCGCTCACGAAGAGATCAAGAAGCACTGCGTGGCTCAGATGGAGCTTATGAAAGAGGCAGGCAAGGAGATCAAACGCGAATATAATCATGAAATAAATGACGAGGCACTTAAAGCTGATGTCCATGCAAAATGCTATGACAAGGCTTACGCCATAGCTAAGGCAGGCTCTGCCGACAAGCACTGGCGTAACGAAAGCTTCAAGGCTATCGTCGACGAATATATCGAGAATCTCCCCGAGATGACCGAGGAGCAGCTCGAGAATTATTCCGAAGCTCAGCGNATCGCGATGGTGAAACGCTACTATCACGACGTTGAGAAAGAGGCTATGCGCCGTTGCGTGCTTGACGAAGGTATCCGTCTTGACGGTCGTGCCACTGATCAGATCCGTCCGATATGGTGTGAGGTGGATTACCTCCCCGGTCCTCACGGAACTGCCCTCTTCACACGTGGTGAGACTCAGGCACTCGTTACTGCCACACTCGGAACGACTCTCGACGAGAAGATCGTGGATGACGTCCTCAACAAGAGCACAGAGCGTTTCCTCCTTCACTATAACTTCCCTCCCTTCTCTACCGGTGAGGCTCGCGCTCAGCGCGGTGTAGGTCGTCGTGAGGTCGGTCACGGTAATCTCGCTCACCGTGCGCTCAAGAGAATGTTCCCCGAAGATTTCCCTTACACTTGCCGTATCGTTTCCGATATNCTTGAGTCAAACGGCTCATCTTCCATGGCTACTGTTTGCGGCGGCACGCTCGCCCTCCTTGACGCCGGTGTGAAAATGAANCGTCCCGTTGCCGGNGTGGCTATGGGTCTTATATCTGACGAAGGAGCCGTGAAATATGCAGTCCTCTCTGATATCCTCGGCGATGAGGATCACCTCGGAGATATGGACTTCAAAGTGACCGGTACCACAAACGGTATCACTGCCACTCAGATGGATATCAAGTGTGACGGTCTCTCATATGAGATTCTCGAGAAGGCTCTCGAGCAGGCTCGTCAGGGTCGCCTCCATATCCTCAATATCATCAACGAGACTATTCCTGAGGCACGCGAGGATTACAAGCCTCATGTTCCACGTCTTGTCACTCTTGAGATTCCCAAGGAGATGATCGGTGCCGTTATCGGTCCTCAGGGTAAGATTATCCAGGGTATCCAGGAGGAGACCGGCGCCACTGTCTCTATCGAAGAGGATGAGAAGAAGGGCATAGGTCGCGTGGAGATCGCTTCCAAAGATAAGGCAAGCATCGATGCGGCTCTCGCCAAGATCAAGGCTATCGTGGCTCAGCCCGAAGAGGGAGAGGTATATGAGGGCACGGTCCGCTCCATCCTTGACTTCGGTGCATTCGTTGAGTTCATGCCCGGCAGAGACGGACTTCTCCACATCTCTGAAATCGCATGGGATCGTATCGATTCTATGGAGAACAGCGGTATCAAGGAAGGAGACAAAGTGACTGTCAAACTCATCGAGATCGATAAGAAGACCGGCAAGTACCGTCTCTCGATGAAGGTGCTTACTCCCAAACCGGAAGGCTATGTGGAGCGTGAGGCACGTCCCCGCCGCGAGCAGGGAGATCGTCCGCGTCGTGACAATAACGACCGCGGTCCACGCAATGATCATGGTCCNCGACGTGATAACGGCGACCGTGGTCCACGTCAGCCCCGCCGNGATGGCGACCGTGGTCCCCGCACATTCACACCCCGCAATCAGTAAAAACTCTAATAAGCCTTTCTATCTGATAGGCAGAAAGCAAAAGAGCTTAAAGCAAATAAGATAGAAAGAGCTTAAAGCCTCTCAAATAGAAAGGGCGCATCCGAATTGGGATGCGCCCTTTCATTTTATCTGAGCCTTTCGTTATCTCGGTTTCCGAATCGGTGTGAGGCGCNGGTGCGCCGAAGANGCTGTTTNCGAATTAGAAATANTCNGNNGCTACCTCCTCGACAGCCTCCTCATTNACTTTCCATNTNGCNTCNGNATCCATCTCNATGAAATCCATCACATCGTAGCAATCGATCTCCGGAGCATCAACATCCACCTCTCGGCTATCAGCCACATATACCTCCCATTTCTCAGGCACGATACATAGCTGAGCATTATCATCATATGTCTCCTCATCAATAATATAATCATTGATCACATTGCGGAGCAACTCCTCAAATTCTTCTTTTCTCATATTTCTTTTATCTTAAACCCCTCGGTCAGCTTCATTGTGCCGACCGAGGGGTAATTAATCATAATACTTATCTTCTGCTTGTTTAGTCTCTGCTTCCCCCGAAAATACGGAGAAGGAAGAGGAAGAGGTTGATGAAGTCAAGATAAAGATTCATCGCTCCCATTGTTGCTAANTTGTCNGCCATCGCGGGATCAAGATTAGCGGCTGCCAGTCTCTTCACCTGCTGAGTATCCCAAGCTGTNAGTCCGACAAAAAGCAGGACNCCGACGATTGAGATAACCCACTCCAAAGTAGAGCTCTTGAGGAAGATATTCACTACCATTGCGATGACAAGCCCGATAAGAGCCATCACAAGATAAGAACCCATCTTGGAGAGGTCGCTCTTTGTAAAATAGCCATACACCGACATCGCGCCGAATGTTCCGGCGGTAATGAANAGAGTATAGACGATAGTGCCAATTCGGTAAACGATGAAAATAGGTGCCAACCATACGCCCATCAGCGCTGAATAAGCGATGAAACATCCCAATACCGCGCCTGTGGACATAGTGTTCAACTTGGCAGGCATGATCCATGCCATCGCTATCATAACGATTGCAATGCCCCAGAATACAAGCTGGTTGCCGAATAGGAATGCTAAGGCTGCCGGCGAACTTGCCACACCCAATGCACAGAAAGCGGAAATAAGCAGACCGATGAACATTCGTACATAGACNCGTTTCATCACTGCATTGGTCTGAGCCACCACTCCTGTGCCCCCGTAGTTACCTCCGNAATAAGGAGGAGGGGTATTTGTCAATTTATTCTGATCGTAACTCATAGTTATATTATTTATTTAATGTATGTTTGAAAAATATATTTTCAGCATTGGCTGACGCACTAACCATGCGTCCCTGCCGTATTGCTTCATCCAANTACATTCTTTCAGGCATCTCGATGCCGAGAAGAGCCATCGCGCTCTTAAGAGTGCGGGCAGTAACGTAGGAGATAAGGAGTCGGAGATCCTTCACCTCTTTATTCTCCTCCCTCAGGATGCTGTAGTCATGATAGAACTGATTATACTCCTTAGCCAGGTCATAGCAATAGTTGGCTATCACGGCAGGAGAATAATTGCGTCCGGCATCAGCCACCACGGAGGGGAAGTCTGCTATCTTCTGTATCAATGTCGACTCTTTCTGATTAGGCACCGCCTTGGGAGTGGCTTCCGCATCAAAGTCAGGCGCCTTGCGNAGAAGGGAATTGATACGNGCATAGGTATACTGGATGAAGGGTCCTGTATTTCCATTGAAGTCTATNGACTCCTTGGGGTTGAAGAGCATATTCTTCTTGGGGTCGACCTTGAGAAGGAAATATTTCAAGGCACCGAGTCCTACCATGCGTGCCACCTCTTTGGCTTCTTCCTCGCTCATATCCCCAAGACGGTCGGCTGACATCTCTGCCGCGCCTGACACCATAGTGTCGATAAGATCATCAGCATCCACCACCGTTCCCTCACGTGACTTCATCTTTCCTTCGGGAAGCTCTACCATGCCATAGGAGAAATGCACGAGATCCTTGCCCCATTTGAAACCGAGACGGTCAAGNAGAAGAGAGAGCACCTGGAAATGATAATTCTGCTCATTTCCCACGACATACACCATCTTATCGATAGGATAATCCTGATAGCGGAGCTTGGCTGTGCCGATATCCTGTGTCATATAGACGGATGTGCCGTCGGCACGCAGCAACAGCTTATGGTCAAGACCGTCATTGGTGAGGTCTGCCCATACGGAGCCATCCTCCTTTCTGAACATTATGCCCTTCTCCAATCCTCCCAATACGAGATCCTTTCCTTCAAGATATGTGTCGGATTCGTAATAGATCTTATCAAAATCCACGCCAAGTCGACGATATGTCTCATCNAAACCTGCATAGACCCATTCATTCATCATCTTCCAGAGACCGCGCACCTCCTCGTCGCCTGCTTCCCATTTGCGAAGCATCTCGCGGGCTTCCGCCATGAGNGGTGACTTCTTCTCCGCTTCCTCCTCGGAGATGCCCTCCTTCTCCATGATCTCCTTCACTTCCGCCTTGAAGTGCTTGTCGAAAGCTACATAGAAATCTCCAATAAGGTGGTCACCTTTCTTTCCGGTGCTCTCCGGAGTGGCGCCCTCTCCCCATTTCTTCCATGCGAGCATGGACTTGCAGATATGAATACCGCGGTCGTTGACAATATTTGTCTTCACCACCTTATACCCGTTTGCATCAAGAATGCGGGAGAGTGAATAGCCGAGAAGATTATTGCGGACGTGTCCAAGATGCAGGGGCTTGTTTGTATTGGGAGATGAATATTCCACCATCACAAGCTCTGACTCATCAGTCGGCTTCACGATACCCCACTCCTTCTCAGCCGCTATCTCATGCAGGAGCTTNAGCCAGTAGTCGGGAGAGATGGAGATATTGAGAAATCCTTTCACTACATTAAATTTCTCTACAGCCTCCACATTCTTCTCGAGCCATTCCCCTATCTCTGTAGCAGTCGCCTCGGGATTCTTATGCGACGCCTTCAGGAAGGGGAACACTACAACTGTCACATCCCCTTCAAATTCCTTCTTGGTAGTAGAGGGGGTGGCAAGCTTCTCCTCGACATCCACGCNGTAAAGCTCTTTTACAGCCTTTACGACTCCCTCTGCGATTATCTTTTCTATTGTCATTTTTTCTTTTTATACTTATACATGCAAATTTACAAAAAAATCAGCATATACGAAACCGCTTGCAATATTATAGCCAAATACNGNNAANATACGATATTAAAGCTGAAATATTATGAAAAGAAACCGGGGATAAGACAACTGCGTCTTACCCCCGGGTGATACTGCAATTTCGGCAGATTACTTGCCAAGACCGTCAGCGGGTTTGAATTTCACTGTCTTACGGGCTGCAATAGTGATCTTCTCCTTGGTCTGGGGGTTGATGCCCTGACGCTCCGGCTTCTCAACGATAGAGAAAGTACCGAAACCGATGAGCTGCACTTTGTCATCATTGGCAAGTGCCTGTGCGATTGACTCGAGAGTAGCATCGAGAGCTGCTTTTGCATCTACCTTGTTGAGATTTGCTTTTGCAGCAATTTCATTGATGAGTTCTGTCTTGTTCATAATATTCTTCTTGATATGTTGATTTTTTCGGGTTATATATCCTCTTCCCCATCCATCGCGAAGCCCCGGCTCTTCATAAAAGCTTCCGGCTCTTCAGTAGCAAATCCTCCCGCCCTTCAAAAGCAAAGCTCCCGGCTCTTCANAAGGGAAGCCCCCGTTCTTCAAAAGCAAAGCTTCCGATCCTCCCCCGGNGGCGCGAAGCTGTTCCCGCCTCGGCTGTGCCGAGATTAAGCCGCTGTTTCCGCCTCGGCTGAGCCGAGAAAAGAAGCCTTTCAAAAGACATGGCAAATATACATATAATTATCCTTATTCCAAATTTATTTCCCTAAAATATCTCTTCCGCCCCTTTATTTCTCTCTGAAAAGCCTCTATCTATGCGCTCTTTTATCTAAAAAATCAAAATCATGTTATAAAACATATGGAAAAATTTTGCCATCGCAAATTTACATTGTAATTTTGCATCACCGAAAGAGACACCGCAACACCTCCGGGTGACACTGCCAAGCGGCAAGCCACGGTGTTTCTAAACCATGATTTTGCGTTACTAAAACCATATAATATAAGACCAAGAAAACTGACGAGGGTTTAAGTGACTCTTCAAAAAAGATGAGAATCAATTTTAAAGAAGAGGATCTTTGAGCAACCCTTGATAAAATTAAGACATGCAAGCAACAGGGTAATTGATTATTATTTTGACCTTAATCGAAAGATGAAAAGACCACGACGTGAGTCGGAATCTTTTGCAAGCCTCGGCTCACAAAGCCGGGGCTTGTCATTTACAGAAAGTGAAGATTTCAAATATAATAATAATGAGGATTTCAATTAATAAAAGAGATGCCGGAATGGATTAACCCACTCCGGCATCTCTTATTCATACATAGGTAACTGTCTTATTTCTCAAAGCCTCTGAGGCGAAGCAACGCCTTCGGATCAGGCTCATGTCCGCGGAAACGTTTGAAGAGCACCAACGCATCCTCTGTGTCTCCCGACTCCATTATATTCTTCTTGAAGGAAGCCGCTGTCTTGGGATCAAAGATACCTTTCTCTTCGAAGAGCTCCCATGCGTCCGCTTCCAATACCTGGCTCCAGAGATAAGTATAATAGCCGCTCGCGTAGCCGTCATCTCCGAAGATATGCTTGAAGTAGGGCGAACGGTAGCGATAAGTGATCTCCTTCGGCATACCGATCTCGTCTGCCACTTTCTTCTCGAATGCCACTACATCATCCACCTCCGGCTGAGCTCCATATTTAAGGTCGAGAAGAGCCGCTCCGGCAAGCTCGGTTGTGGTGAAGCCCTGATTGAATTTACCGGCATTGGTAAGTTTTGTAATCAATGAGTCGGGCATCACNTCCCCTGTCTTGTAATGGCGCGCGTAGCGNCGGAGCACCTCCGGCTCAAACGCCCAATGCTCGGTGATCTGCGAGCACATCTCCACGTANTCGCGGTCTACGTTAGTTCCGGCGATTGACTTGTATGGCGCGCGNGAGAGCATAGACTGCAAGGCATGTCCGAACTCATGGAATGTTGTCTCCACCTCATCGATGGTGAGAAGCGCGGGCATATCACCGGCAGGACGTGAGAAGTTACCTACATTATATACTATAGGACGGCGGCTCTTTCCATCCTCATATATTCCTGCGCTCTGAAGCTGCTCCATCCATGCGCCCTGACGCTTGGTCTCGCGAGGGAAATAATCGCACATCCATACTGCCACATGCTCGCCGGTCTTGCTGTCTACCACATCATAGACCTTGACCTCATCCATATATTTGGGAGCGTCGTTCATAGGCACNAGCTTGATGCCGTAAAGACGCTCAACGGTGTCAAAGAGACCNTTCATGACATTCTCGAGAGAGAAGTATTCGCGCACTTCATTCTCGTCGAGATTAAACTTTGCCTTNTTCACCTTTCCTGCATAATAGTAGTAATCCCAAGGGGCAATCTTGAAGTTGCCNCCCTCGGCATCCACGATAGCCTGCATGTCAGCCACCTCCTCTGCCGAGCGTTTCACTGCCGGCTCGAATACCGACATAAGAAGATTGGTAGCCGCCTCGGGAGTTTTCGCCATCACTCGTGAAGTCATCATCTGAGCGAATGTGTCAAAGCCCATGATATGCGCTTTCTCATTGCGNAGGCGTACGATCTCCTTGATGACGGGGAGATTNGAGTATTCGCCGTTTGAAGCCAATGAGGTGTAGCCTTTATAGATTGCTTCGCGAAGTCCGCGGTTTTCAGCATACTGAAGCACGGGGAGACGGCTCGGNGCGTGAAGGGTAAATACCCAGAGTCCGTCAAGTCCTCTCTTCTTAGCCTCCTCTGCAGCCTGTGCCACAGATGATTCGGGAAGNCCTGCGAGATCCTTCTCATCATATACCACTACAGCAAACTGATTGGTGGCGGCAAGAAGATTCTTGTTAAACTGTATGAAGAGCTTTGACAACTCATCATTTACCTTCACGAGTTCGGCTTTCTTCTCGGGAGAGAGAGCGGCACCCTGCTCGGCAAACTGACGGTAGTATTTCTCCACTACTCTCTTCTGCACCGGGGTAAGACCCAACTTATCGCGTGAATCATACACCTGCTTGATGCGAGCGAAAAGAGCNTCATCGAGGTTTACCTTGTTGGATGCCTCGTTAAGNAGAGGGATAGCCTCTTCCGCCATAGCGGCAAACTCCGGAGTGGAGAGCGCATCCTGATAATGATAGAAGACCCCTGCGACACGCTCAAGTATCGGTGAGAGATTCTCAAGGGGGAGAATCGTATTGTCAAAATCAGGAAGGGCGCGGTTGCGCGTGATGCTGAAAAGGTTCGCATCCTGCTCCGCTATGCCCGCCTTTATAGCCGGAATNAAATCTGACACCTTGATTTTATCATAAGGAGGGATGCCGTAACGAGTGTCATAACTCGTCAGGAATGGATTGGCGTCTGTCTGTGCCATAATCTTACATGGAGCGGCAGCAAGAAATAGAGCCGCCGCTGCTATACTAAATTTATTCATACTTTATAATGTTAGACTCGTTTATTTTGATTGTCAGAGATTTTCAAGATTTTCCCGATTATTGAAATTAGTCCCGATCATTGAAATTACTCCGGGAATCCCGGTTATATCATCTCTCCTCTCTCATCTCTCCTCCGTAAATTCAAATTCCGCCAATAAGGGGTAATGGTCGCTTGATTTGAGTTTACCTTTCTTCACGCTGAGAGCCTGAATATCTCCCTTATATAAGATCTGGTCGAGATGAAACCAGAAAGCGTGACGGTTGTAGGTCACCAACGGTCCGAAGCTTGTCTCGACATAGGCATCCCGAAGATCATCCCCTCGCAGCAGACGATAGCACCATGACTCGGGCACATCGTTAAAGTCGCCGCAGATGATAAGCGGACCTTTCACATTATCTATCGCCATGCGAAGAACGTTGGCTGATTCCGCACGATATGTNAGGTTATCATGAAATTTCTGCATGATCCCTCTCTTCAATTCCTGGACCTCATCTTTCTTCCCTTTCGCTATATCCTTTACGATATTTCGCTCCGCATTCGAAAGGGAGTAGGAATCCATGTGCATATTGATAAGAGTAAGTTCCTTNCCCTTGATAGTCACCTTATAGGCGGCGAAACGGTCCATTTCTCTNCCGCGACGTGANAAGAANGCCTCATAATTNATNAGNCTNACNGGATANTTTGACAATACCGTCAGGTCATTCTCCACCGTTCCCGCATGGTAAGGATAGACTTTACGGAGCGTATCCTGAAATTCATGGAGGTTATGCACCTCATGCGGATCATTAATATTATATAATTCCTGAAGGCATACGATATCCGCTCCCGAATTGATCACATATTCGAACGACCTGTTGCCGGGAACATCATTCCCCTTCTCCTGATCATCTCCATGAAGGATATTATATGTGAGGAGTTTGAATGTCTGCGCCCCCGGTGTAGCTTTCTTTGAGAAATGGAAAGGGACGGCGGTGGTGAGCGGCGACCATGAGAGGAAAAGTACAAAGACGCCTATGCCGGCAGTGATCCATCTTCCGCATAAGAACCATATNAGCACCACTACCATTGTGGCTATAACGAAATATGGCATCGCCGTAACGAAAAACGCCGGGATGGTAAGGTAAGAGGGATTGATATAGCCGCCGAAACATGCGAGCAGCGTAAATGCATACAGGACAAAGGAAGCGATGCGGCATGCTGTCCGCAGTAATGGCTTGACAAGGGGGATAAACATTGGTTTCTTCAGATTTTTATTAACGGACGNACGAAACGCGCACGCCCNAATATGCTTACGNCAACGAGGCTTGCNCTCTTGCCGTCATTATTTTATTTCATGCAAATTTACTAAAAATGAATTGATTTTTTACATTTAAAATTAAATATTATTTTTGCATCTTGATTGCTGTCCGGCAATGGAGTTATAATTTCAAAACATAAATCAAAAATTTTCATCAGCTACTTTTTAATTTGATATGAATAATTTCCGATACATTCTCAGCCAGATACCACCGGTGACGAAAAACCTTATCATCATCAATCTCATCATCTGGCTCGCCACTTTCCTCTTCCCTTCACAGATAGGAGCNCCTGTGATGCAATACCTCGGTCTGCATTATTGGGAGGGGTCGCTCTTCAATCCGGCACAGCTGATCACCTACATGTTCGTGCATGATCCCCGCAATTTCTTCCATGTGCTNTTCAATATGTTCACGCTNTGGATGTTCGGTCGTATTCTTGAGAATGTCTGGGGTTCGCGCAGATATTTCATATATTATATGGTGTGCGGTATCGGTGCGGGAATAATTCAGGAGCTTGTCTGGGCATTGATGTGGCAGAATGAGTATATCTCCGGCATAGCNCAAATCAACGGTCTGACATTCGACCATGCCAAAGAGGTGGTGACAGCCGCCATGACTTCGGGCGACAAATACTGGATGGAGGGAGTCAACCAGTTTCAGAACTCTCTCTCCGTAGTAGGAGCATCGGGCGCGGTATTCGGTTTGCTGCTCGGTTTTGCGTTTGTCTTTCCCGACATGCCGCTCTATCTCTTTTTCATTCCCGTTCCGATCAAGGCGAAATATATGGTGATAGGTTATGGTGTGATTGAATTTTTCCTTGGCGTAGGGGGAGCGCAATCCACGGTTGCCCACTTCGCCCATCTCGGCGGTATGCTCTTCGGACTGATATTATTGCTCATCTGGAAGAGGAAAGGGATGCTGAGGTAAAGATTATCTCACGTATGACAGCAGAACAGGAAGATCCGGATGGTAGCCGCGGAGCAGATGTTACCGGATGGTAGCCGCGGAGCAGATGTTACCGGATGGAGCCGCGGAGCAGATGTTACCGGATGGAGCCGCGGAGCGGCGAGTCCTTTTTTAACCGTGGGTAAGGCGGAACGCCGCAGCCCACGGATCTACACTTCGCGCGTCTCGGCGGCCGCGGAGCGGTCGGTCTTCCAACATTCAAAGGGAAGAGACAGCGGCGACTGGGGGCGGGAGCCGCCAATGTAACGTCATTGCTTTTCATCTCACATATGTTCTTCAACATATTTTCTTGCAAATTAACATCATAATGCCTAATTTTGGAAGTCAAATTTGACTCGATATTTAACTAAATAAAATTCTAACACTTATGAAAAAAAGCTTACTTGCTCTTGCAGGTGGACTTTTGCTGACAGCCTCAGCCGCTGATGCTGCCAAAGTCTACTTCGAGAAACCAGATGAGTGGTCCAGCGTATATGCTTATACCTGGTCTCCTGCTGTATCAGAGCCTTTCCCCGAGTGTGAACTCGTGGAAATAGATGATCACAGTCTTTATATGATCGATACTGAGAAAGCAAATGTCATTTTCCTTGGCGGCCCAACTTGGGCAACTAAAATTTCACAATCCGAAGACCTCTTGGTTAAAGACGGTGCGGTTTATGATCTGACTGTTCCCGCTGGTGGCGAGCCTATTGCCAATATTATTGATNACAAATATGTAACCAATGACAACCCGGCACCAACTCCTACCGCAGTAGATATTTATCTCAGAGGTTCTTTCGTTGCTGACTGGTCAGCTAAACCAGAGTATAAGTTCACAACTTCTGACGATAATATCTATACGTTGGAGCACATCACTTTCTTACCTGGTGTTGAGTTCAAAGTCGCAAGCTCCAATTTCTCCACAGTAAACTGTGGAGGGGACTTCACAGTAGTTCCCGGTGGTTCATACACTCTTACTCAGGGTAGTCAAACCAACCTTAAAGTGGGTGCGGGTCTTAATGATGTAACCTTTACCTTTGATAAGTCTACCAGCACTCTCACAGTCTCTGAAGCTGCCGGTCCCGCTCCCGAAGTAAAATGGTATTGTGCCTGGAATCTTGATGGTGCTGATTCACCCAACTGGACTTTCGGACATGAATTTGAGGCTCAGGAAGGAGAGGATGGTGTCTATAAGGTTTCTGTAACTACTCCAGAAGGTGACGGTCCTTTCTACTTTGCTGTATTCCAGGGTATAAATAATACGGATTGGAATGATGGTATCCGTTACACTCCTCTCCTGCAAGATGATTTGGACGTAAATGAAGAAGGTACTTATCCCATGCAGACCGGTATTGACGGCGTTTGGGTACTTTCTAATTCCGGAACATGGACAGTTGTAATCAATGCTGCTGAGCAGGCTGCTTCAACTATTTCTTTTGACTGGGGTGATTCTACCGGTGAAGCTAATGTTCTTATCGACCGCGTAGGTGATGAGGATCACTCATATGAGTCTTTTGCACTTGAAACCACTGATAATAAGACATTCTCTTGGAGCGGCACGCTCAACAAGGGGGATAAACTGAAATTTAATATCCACGGTCAGGATTACTACTATGACCCCTCTATCGGTAATATCGTTACTGACGATGCTGACGCTGATGATATCCTAACTATCAAATATCCTCTCTCTGAAGGAGAAGGTGATGTTGAGTTTGACTATACATCAAGAGTGGATGTCCTTATTGATATAGAAAATAAGGAGGTAACACTTGACCTTGCTGATGCACCACGTGTATCTATGTACGTTACCAATGAGACTACAGGCGCAAGTCAGGTGATCCGTGTGGTACGCCAGGAGAATACCCGTATCTATAAAGTGGACTACACTCCTACTACCGGCGACCAGATCGACTTCCGTCTCCTCGGCACACGCTATGAGTGCGAATTTGATCAGCCAACTTCAACAGAGGAGAACGGCGATTTGGTCTACACTCTTACCGTTCCCAATGACGAGACGACTGCTCCTGTGTTCACTCTCGAGTCAAAGGCTTATACCTTTACTATCAACGCTAACGCAAACAATGCAACTACGGCTGCAGACGAGATAAAAACTCTTACTCTCAGCGAAGCTACTGTAGTTGATCCCGATCCCGAACCCGATCCCGATCCCGAACCCGATCCCACAGCAGATGTTTATACAATCATGGGTCAATTCTTCAACTGGGGTGCGAAGACTATGACTGCCCTTGATGGCAAGTATGTTCTTGCAGATGTAAAGATTGAAGGCAATGGCGGCGAGTTCGGCATTCAGAAGAATCCTGTTGCTAACCCTGCAGAAGACGAGGCAGCTCAGGAGGCTTGGATCGCTGCAAAAGATGTTACTGTAGTCACTCTTGATACCACAATGGACTGCGTGGAAGAAACAGGTACAAACTTCCAGCTCACCAACCCCGGCACTTATACCTTCACTTTTGATCCCGCAGCGATGACCCTCGTTGTAACCGGCACTGAGGAAGAGATCAAGCCTGAGACATTCTCTTACGCTATCCACGGCGAGATCTTCGGAAACCCGTTATGGTCAAACGTTATGATGACAAAATCAGAGAATGGCAAATGGGTGATTGAAAATGTTGACGTAGTAAAGGGTGGGTTCGGCATCCAGAAGCTCAGCGACCTTGATGATAGCCAGGCTGCATGGATCGCTGCAATAGATGAGAATGTAGCTGTTGTAGAGCTTGATGCAGAGATTGAATGTGCTGTTGACGGCTCCAACTTCACTTTGACCAATGCAGGTAAATATACATTTACTTTCGATCCCGAGACAATGATCCTCGTGGTATCAGGCGAAGTTAATCCTAACCCCGTTCCCACTCCTGATCCCGAACCCACACCAGAGGGTACATATATCCTCAAAGCTGAATTCTTCGACTGGGGCTCTGAACCTATGACAGCCGAGAACGGCAAGTTTGTTCTCGCAGATGTTGAAGTAATAGGTAACGGTGGCGAATTCCTTATCGTTAAGATTGATCCCGAACTTGATAATGAAGAGATTGAATGGATTAAATCAGACAACGAGCAGACTATCACTCTTGACAAAGTGATGGCTTGCGGCGACGGCAAAAACTTCATCCTTACCAATCCCGGTACTTACACATTCACTTTCGATCCTACTGCCATGACTCTTGTAGTAACAGGCACTGAGGAGGAAATAAAGCCTGAGACTTTCTCTTATGCTATCCATGGTGATATCTTCGGCGATCCCCTCTGGTCAAGCGAAGATATGACTAAGAATGATGATGGCAACTGGGTGCTTTCTAATATTGAGGTTGCAACCGGTAATTTCGGCATCAAGCAGGTTAGCGATCTTACAAGCAACCAGTCCGGATGGTATGCATCTGCAGGCGATACTACAGTTACTCTTGGATCTGAAATGGCATGTGTATTAAATGGTGAGAACTTTGCTATCGAAGAAGGCACTTACACATTCACTTTCAATCCCGAGACTCTTGTACTCGTAGTGACAGGCAAAACTTCAGGTGTATCTGCAATCGAGGCTGAGAATGCTGAGGCTATTTACTTCAACCTCCAGGGCGTACAGGTGGCTAATCCCGAAAATGGTCTTTACATCAAGGTCGTTAACGGCAAGTCTCAGAAAGTGATGATTCAGAAATAATCTGATCGAGATTAGATAAAGCTTAATAAAAAAGAGTGTCGTAAATTTACGACACTCTTTTTTATCTTCTAATATGGCGCGTCGGCGACTGGGGGCGGGAGCCTCCCGGCTTCCGCCCCCAGTATAATAACGATTAGTAAAACCACGTTTCATAATAGTTATGAAAGATTTTGCAGCCATCGATTTTGAAACAGCCAATCATAAACGCTCCAGCGTATGCAGTGTGGGAATAGTGATCGTCCGGAACGGAGTGGTCACCGACCGCTTCTACCGGCTTATCCGCCCTTATCCCAATTACTATCTCGCCGGCAACACTGCCATCCATGGGCTGACACGCACAGACACATATGATGCCAACCCCTTCCCGGAAGTATGGAAAGAGGTAGCTCCCTTACTGGAGGGCTTACCGTTAGTGGCACATAACTCTCCCTTTGATGAGGGATGTCTGAAAGCAGCTTTTGAGGCATACAAGATGCCTTATCCCGGTTATTTTTTCCATTGCACATGCCGCGCCTCGCGCAAAGTGTTCGGACGCGACCTGCCCAACCATAAACTGCATACTGTCTCCGAGCGATGTGGATTCATTCTTGAAAACCATCACCACGCCCTCGCCGACGCGGAGGCTTGTGCCCACATATGGTATGCACTGACCGAGGGGAAATCACTTTTCTAACCTCTTTTCTCCTTCCCCCTTTTTCTCCTTCTCTTCTTCTTTCCTCCCCATTCCACTCATTTACTCCCGTTTACTCTCCTCTCCTCCATCAAAAAGGCTTGATGGAGTCTTATTTTTTTTATATATTTGCATCCTATTACTCCGACTGAAATGAGCGAAGACCTTTTTAATAATTCCAACCAAGAGAATGAGGAGATTGCCATGGCGCAAGACTCTTCCGAAACCACTATAACCAATTCCGATCCGGGCAGCTATAACGAAGATGCTATCCAGACGCTTGACTGGAATGAACATATCCGCCGGCGTCCGGGTATGTATATCGGTAAATTAGGCGACGGCACACACTCCGATGACGGTATCTACGTCCTTGTAAAGGAGGTGGTGGATAACTCCATCGATGAGTTTAACATGGGAGCCGGCAAACGCATCGACATCTCTCTCTCCGAAGAGGGGGAAGTGACCGTGCGCGATTATGGCCGTGGCATCCCTTTAGGTAAGGTAAAGGAGGTGGCTTCTAATATCAATACCGGTGGTAAATTCGACGGCGAGAACTTCAAGAAGTCCGTGGGTCTGAACGGTGTCGGTCTGAAGGCCGTCAACGCTCTCTCTACATATTGCAAAGTGCAGTCAGTGCGCGATGGCAAGATGGTGGAAGTGGAATTTGACAGAGGCGCGCTCCTCCGCCAGTCGGATATAATGGACACAAAGGAGGCTAACGGCACTTACGTGCATTTCACCCCCGACCCCACACTCTTCCAGAATTATAAATTCAATCCGGAGTTTGTGGAGACTATGGTGAAGAATTACACTTATCTCAACACCGGTCTCCAGATCTTCTATAACGGCAAGAAATATCTCTCCCGTCACGGTCTTCTCGACCTCCTCAAAGACAACATGACTTCCGAACCTCTCTATCCTATCATCCATCTCAAAGGGGAGGATATCGAGGTCGTGCTCACCCATACAGCCCAATATGGAGAGGAATACTACTCTTTCGTCAATGGTCAGCACACCACTCAGGGAGGTACTCACCTCACGGCTTTCCGCGAACATGTGAGCCGTACCATCAAGGAATTTTCCGGAAAAGGTTTTGAATTTTCCGATATCCGCAACGGTATGGTGGCGGCGGTGGCTGTGAAAGTTCAGGAACCTGTATTCGAGAGCCAGACCAAGACCAAGCTGGGATCCAAAACCGTGGCTCCCAACAGTGATCTGACTGTCAATAAATTTATCGGCGACTTCATCAAGAAGGAGCTTGACGACTACCTCCACAAGAATCCGGAGGTGGCTGACGAGATGCTCCGTAAGATTGCCGCTAATGAGAAGGAGCGCAAGGCTATGGCGGGCGTGGCTAAGCTTGCCCGTGAGAAGGCTAAGAAGGTCTCCCTCCATAACAAGAAGCTCCGCGACTGCCGCATCCATTATAACGATCCGCGCAAACCGAATGCAAAGACGGAAGACCGCCGCGATGACTCTGCAATATTTATCACCGAGGGTCTATCCGCTTCGGGAACTATTACCAAAGTCAGAAATGCGGAGACTCAGGCGGTATTCTCCCTGCGTGGCAAGCCACTTAATTCTTTCGGCATGACGCAGGAGGTGGTATATAAGAATGATGAGTTCAATCTCCTTCAGGCGGCTCTGAATATCGAGGACGGCATCGAGGGCTTGCGCTATAACAAGGTGATTATCGCTACGGATGCAGATGTCGACGGTATGCACATCCGCCTTCTTATCATCACCTTCTTCCTGATGTTCTTCCCCGACCTCGTGAAGAAAGGTCACGTCTATATCCTCCAGACACCTCTCTTCCGCGTGCGTGACAAGAACTCCACGCGCCGCCTGAAGCGAAAGCCGAAGAAGAAATCAGCGGTCAATAAGGATACAGAGAAGGATGCGGAGCCGGAGGAGAGAGATACCATCTACTGCTACTCCGACGAGGAACGCGAGAAAGCTATCGCGCATTTCGGGGATCATGCCGAGATAACACGATTCAAAGGTCTTGGAGAGATAAATGACGCGGAGTTTGCGGAATTTATCGGACCCGACATGCGACTTGACCGCGTGAAGCTAAAGAGGGAGGATGCGGTGGATTCCCTTCTTGAATTTTACATGGGTAAGAACACGATGGAACGCCAGAATTTCATCATCAATAATCTTGTAATCGAGGATGACTCCCAGATTTGATATTCTCCCCTCTCCCCTTCCCTCCAAGAGAGAGGGGGAGCGACGCACTCTTTTCGCAGGTTCTTTCAATCCCTTCACGCGCGGCCATCTCCGCATCGTGGAGCGTGCCCTCAAGGTGGCGGACAGCGTGGTGATTGCCGTCGGAGTCAATATCAGCAAATCCTCTCCGGAGGATCGCCAGCGGAGACGCAGCGAGCTTGAGAATAGGCTTCTGATGATTGAAAAGGCTGTCCGGAAGCTCAACGACCTTTCCTCTCATCCGAGAGTGTTCGCTCTCGCTTATGAGGGGCTTACTGCGGAAACGGCAAAAAAATTAGAGGTGGATTTCCTTATCAGGGGTGTCAGAAATGTGGCTGACTTCGAATATGAAAGGAATCTTGCCGATATAAACCTTAAGGTACTTGGAGTAGAGACCGTGCTGCTCTGCGCCGAACCGGAATATTCCTATCTCTCCTCCTCAACCGTCCGCGAGCTGCAGGCTCACGGATATGATACAAATCAATTATTACCTTAGCTTGAATATTTAGCTTAAATATAACGGCTATTTTTACTTGACTTATTATGAAGAAAAGATATCTGTTCTCTCTCATCGCCGCCGCAGGCTGCCTTATGGCTTGCGCGCAGTTTCTCCCTCATCACAAACTCCAGATGGCGGAGAATGCCATCTCACAGCTCTATGTGGATTCCGTAAGTGAAGATAAACTTGTGGAGGCGGCTATCAAAGGGATGCTTGAGTCGCTCGATCCCCATTCATCATATTCCAATCCTGAGGAGACAAAGGAGATGAATGAGCCCCTGACCGGTAATTTCTCCGGTATCGGTATCACTTTCAACATGAATAAGGATACGCTCTATGTCATATCAACTGTTGCCGGTGGACCTTCGGAAAGAGTGGGTGTGCTCGCCGGTGACCGCATCATATCTGTAAATGATTCGGTGATAGCGGGAGTGAAGATGAAGAATACGGATATCATGAAGCGTCTGCGCGGACCGAAAGGAACTAAGGTGGATGTGAAAGTTCTTCGTCCGAATGCAGGGAAACAGGATACCATCGATTTCCGTATCACTCGCGCCGACATACCTATCTTCAGTGTGGATGCCGCTTATATGGTGGATCCCAAGACCGGCTATATCCGTATCAACCGTTTTGCCGCCGAGACCTCGAAGGAGGTGGCGGATGCCTTGAAAGCCTTGAAGAAGCAGGGTATGGAGCAGCTTATCCTTGACCTCGTGGATAATGGAGGCGGCTATCTCCAGGCGTCGGTTGATGTGCTTTCAGAATTGCTTGAGCCAAACAAATTGGCGGTGTATATGGAGGGTCTCAATTCCCCCCGCGCTGATTTCAATACCTCCCCTTCGGGACTTAAACCGCTTTTTGACAAGGGACGCCTTGTTGTGATGACCAACCAGTTCTCCGCTTCAGCAGCCGAAATCACTTCGGGCGCGGTGCAGGATTGGGATCGTGGCGTGGTGGTAGGACGACGTACATTCGGCAAGGGTCTTGTGCAACGTCCCCTCCCCTTCCCTGACGGATCAATGATACGCCTTACAATCGCCCATTATTATACTCCTACCGGTCGAGATATCCAGAAACCTTATGAGAAAGGAGACCGAAAGAATTATGACCGCGACCTCCTCGACCGATATAATCATGGGGAGTGGATGCATGAGGATTCAATCAAGTATGACGACTCGCTCAAAGTAAATACATTGCGTCTGAATCGCCCCATATATGGAGGCGGCGGTATTTCTCCCGATCGATTCGTGGCGATGGATACCACTGACTATACAAAATATTACCGCGATGTGATGGCGAAAGGCGCTATCAATCAGTATGCCATCAAATATGTGGATGCCAACCGCAAGCAGCTGAAAAAGGAATATCGGAATGACACGGAATTTGTAAAGAATTTCAAGGTGACTGATGAGATGCTCACCGACCTTTATGATCTGGCTGAGAAGGAGGGGGTAGAGCCCAACCCGGAGGAAGCTGAAAAGAGCCGTCCACTCTTCTCTATGGTTATCAAGGGGCTTATTGGCAGGGATATATTTGATAATGCCACTTATTTCAAGGTCTACAACGAATATGATCCTATATTCCGCGAAGCTTTGAAGGTGATTAATTCCGATGAATATGACCGGCTTCTGAACGCTCATAAATAAATACCAGGAGCTCCATATATAAATTTATATGGGGCTATATCTATTAAACAGGATTTCCACAAATTGCAGCAATTCCTTCAATGAAACGTTTTTTACCTTCCATATTACTGATGCTTAGTGGTGTCTTCTCTTTGTCGGCTTCCACTTACCGTCATGTTTCATATAGCCATCCGAAACCATTCTCCTCAACAGAAGAGAAAGCAGAAGAGACTGACACCCTTCCTGTCCGTTCGCTTGAGGAATTGCTGATTGAAATAGTGCCTGATGCCGGTGTTCCCGACATCAATCTTTTCAGCATGCCGAAGATTTTTTTCGGTTACCGGGATATTCAAAGACCGAAGCGTTTCACTCTCTCGGATTCCCTTACCTCCCCCGCTCTTTTCAAGGAGCTGTATTTCAGGGAGCTGCCGGATACTATCGAGCGAGTGGTATACTCTGCTTCCGCATCAGAGGATAATCCGTGGGATCTCGCCGATCTTCCTTCTCAGCGTGACTCCATGATAGTGAAGGAGGTAGTGGTGAAAGAACCTCTGCCAAGTGTTATGACCGGCAAAGTCATTCCGGATTGGCTTAGCCGTTACGGAGAGGCATGGGATAATCAGCTTGATATCCTCTACGGCTCCATGATCTACTTTCCCAATCAGGCTAATTACGCATTTTGGTCGCTTCCTGTGCCTCCCACCATGCCGAAGGAGGATTACAGCTATATGTCTTTCCTTAAGAAATTGAATATCAAGGTCAATGTGGATGATGCTGTCGTACCGGAAGAGGTGATTGGTAAAAAGCATTGGTTACATCTCGTTAATGCCGGACTACAGTTTTCTCAAGCTTACCTTTCCAAAAACTGGTATCAGGGAGGAAATAATTATCTCGCCTTGCTCGGTAATTTCCTTTGGGATGTTCAGCTTAATCCGGTGTATCATCCCAATATGATCTTCCAAAGCACCGTCAGCTATAAGTTAGGATTGAATTCGACGGAAAAGACCGCTCTCCATAAGTATTCCATCTCTGAGGATCTCTTCCAGTATAACCTTAAGTTCGGTTATCTGGCTGCGGGTCACTGGTATTATTCATTCACCACACAGTTCAAGACTCAGTTTCTGAATAATTATCCCTCTGATTCCTGGGAAAAGACCGCGTCATTCCTTACTCCCGGCAACCTCACTCTCGGTCTGGGTATGACCTATACGTATCAGAATCCTAAAAAGACCTTGAATTTCTCCGCCTCAATCTCCCCTCTCTCCTATAACCTCAAGACAGCCATAAATACAAAAGTTGATCATACGCAGTTCGGTATGGAGCAGACTCAGAAGACGCTCCATGAATTCGGTAGCACGGCTGAGGTGAATTTCTCATGGAAATTTCTGGATAACGTATTCTATCGCACACGCCTCTTCCTCTTCACTGATTACAAGGAGAGCAATGCGGACTGGCAGAATACATTGGAGATACAGTTCAATAAATTTTTCTCCACTCAGCTTTACATCAACCTCCGATATGACTCTACGGCTGACCGCTCTCTTGACCCCCGCTGGTCGCGCTGGATGATGAAGGAGATCCTATCGTTGGGTCTATCCTACACTTTCTCAACAAAGATATGATAATTTATGTATAGTTGTTTTTGTAAATAACTTTACTTATCTTTGCTATATCTTAACCAAGATTGACTGAGCCATGGGAACCGAACTCTACAAGAGCCTGACCCGTTTCATGAATCTCCGCACCGATTATGCATTCAAGCTGATTTTCGGCACGGAGAAAAACAAACATCTGCTGATTACGTTTCTAAATCTCCTTTTTGCTCCCGAAATTTTCATAACCGACGTGAGCTTTAAAACAAAGGAGGTGCTGCCTAATCATCAGAAAGGGAGACGCATTATATACGATATCTATTGCACCACCGCGAACGATCATCATATCATTGTTGAGATGCAGCAGTCCCGCCAGATTCACTTTATGAATCGCGCCCTCATATACACGGCGATGGGGATGATTCATCAGGCTAAACGGGGTAAATGGAATTATCATACAGATCCCGTGTATGGCGTGTTCCTGACTAATTTCAGTGTTATCAGGGATAACGATAAACTGGTTACCAGAGCCGGCATAACGGATTTGGAATCTGCCGTGATATTGACAAATGCTCAAAAATGGTTTTTCATCAATCTGAGCATGATGAGCAAACAATCCCTTGAAGAGTGTGATAATGATTTGGAAAGATGGATTTATTGCATAAAAAATATGGAGAAATTTAACGAGAGACCTAAAGAATACAGCAATCTTCATCCCTTATTTGATGCCGCTGAGACTGCCCTACTCAGTGAAGAGGCAGCCGTGGCTTACAGCCAGTCCGAACAACGTCTTATTGATGAGGAGACTGCACGGGAAGAATACGCCGCCGAGCGCGAAGAGATTGGAAGAATGGAAGGTAGAAAAGAAGGCAGAAAAGAGGGTAGAAAAGAAGGATGGAAGGAAGCTGCTATTGCCATGGCAACTGAATTAAAAAAGTTAGGTTTGCCAATTAAGGATATAGCCAATGTGACAAGATTATCTGAATCTGTCATTATTTCGCTGTAACCTTTTACCTCTATATAATTAAGTCATGCGGTGGATCATTTCTATCATACTTTTTACCTTGCATCTCCCTCTCCTTGCTGAGGTATCTGTAAAGGAGAGCGCCTTTGATTATTGTCGTGGCAAAGCACTTGATAAGATAGAAGGTATCTGGGAATTTCCTGAAGATGAAACGACTGTCCTTATCCGAAAAAGTGGACGGGAGAAAAAAGAATATGATATAATTGTGGTGTCCACTCCCGACTGCCGCCTCATTCCCGGGGATGTTATCGGAAAAGTATCACCATCTGTTGATCCATCCAAATGGCACCTTTCTCTCTATGGAATGAAGAAAGGGAATATCCTGACTGACCTCCGGGAATGTGTCGCGACTTTCAATGACCGGGAAGGAACCATAAAGATTGAGCGTCCTAAAGTAAAAATATCTTTGCGTTACACAAGATTTCTCCCTAAATTCTGGCGTATATTATCAATCTTCAATATTACTGAGCCCGCTACAAAAATACCGGAGGGTCTCATCCGTATTTTCCCGGCTCCTCATGGCGAGCCAATCCCCTATTCCCTCCCCTTTTACCTTTAACTTCATAGATTACGACCTATAATGAAACACCCTTATTCCTATCCGATATATATATTATCATTCTTCCTGATATGCTTTATAACCGTTCCGGCCTCTTTCGCACGAAAAGTGTCCTATACGCTTTCACCGAAAGAGAGTCGCGAAGAGAGAGAGGAGGAGATGACTGCAGGTAGCTTCATGGTAGCATCCCAATGTCCTGATTGCAATAATGGGTATACGATAGACCAGATAGGATTCTCGGGCTTTGACAAAAAAATTGGCAGTTCGACGGAGTCATTTTTTATCACTAACAATACTAACCGCACAATGACCGCACTGACGCTTTATGTCGACTATCTGACACTTGACGGACGTCAGCTGACAAAAAAATTCTATAAACTGAATTGCAATATCCCCCCGGGAGAGACTCGGAAAGTGGATATAAAATCATGGGACACCCAACGTTCCTTCTATTATGAAAAGAGCGCCCCCGCTCATGGCGGAGGAACTCCTTTTACTGTGATTTTTGATCCAGTAGCTTATTATCTACAATTTTAGATAAAGCTCCTTCCACCAAATTATCTTGATTATCAGGATTTCTTTGATAATTTCGGGCTTATCTTCTTATTCCATAGAAGGACTACGCCATAGGAGAAGGCGGCAACAATCAGAAAGCCTGACATGAACTGATAACTGTTACTCATCTCGGCTGTAATAAAAATCGCCATCAACGGCGCTTTAATTGTCCCTGTCATTACGCCTGCCATTCCCATCAATGCAAAATTCTCCATCGGGAGCGTACAACCGAACCATGTATTCATCATCATGGCAAAGAGATAACCTGCCAATGCCCCGGCAAACAATGTCGGAGCAAAATCTCCTGCTACACCTCCACCGTTTATCGTTGAAGACACCACTGCCCCCTTTAGCAGCAATGCACATAAAGTGACAACCATCAGCAACCCTGCTCCCGATAGTCCGGTATAGAAGGGAGAATATTCCAATAATGCCGACGGGTGCATATTGATAAGATTATCTACAATTCCGTATCCCTCTCCAAGAAGCGAGGGAAAAAAGTAAATAGCCACTGATAGAGCTATTCCGGCAGTCAAGGCTCTCATCCACGGATTACTGATCTTATTAAGATATTTTCCGGTGGCATTCTTTGTAGAGTTATAATAGATGCTGTAAATACCGCAGAAAAGACCCAACAAACACATCCATGCCACATTTGAGGGATTGAATTGGATATAATCCACAAATTTCATGTCAAAGGCGAACCCCCCAAGTGCCAAGGCAGTGCAGGAGGAGATGAGACATGCCGCACAGAGGGCTATCACGGAAAGTGTGGTCATCTGAAGTCCCAATACCTCCAAAGTAAAGAACACCCCGCCCATCGGGGATTTGAAGATTCCGGCAATACCGGCACCGGCACCGATAGAAATAAGCAAACGCATCCACTCGGGATCTATCTTAAGCCAACGTGAAAGATTACTTGCAATGGCTGCCCCTGTATAGGCGCTCGGTCCCTCGGCTCCTGCCGATCCTCCAAAGCCAATAGTGACCGAACACCCTATTATACTTGTATACATCATATTCGGAGGAATGCGGTAGGCGCCATCTTTCAGATCACGCTTTATCATGGCTGTGCCGTGGGAGAGATCCTCCTTTAATACGTAACGTTGCAATACCATTGCCAAGAGTATTCCTATCAACGGGAGTCCTAAGAGGCGGTAATTCCCTCCTTCAAGATGGAAGCCGAGGGTGACAAGCTTCGCTATCCATTTTATACCTTCCTTCATTATAAAAGTGGCAAGTCCGGTCACTACCCCTATTGCCACTATTGCTATCAATAATGACTTCTTGGAAACCGCCTCCTTTACCTTACCTTCCGTTGAATCATCTTCATGAGTCACGGCAGAGGTGATGACTCCGCTCTTTTCTTCTCCCATTATTTATAATTTACAGTGGTTCTATAAGATAAGTATTTAATCCCTGAAATCTCCCCCTATATTATATTACTAATAATTAATAAAATAGTTCAATTATTTTACCGTTTTTATTTAATGAAACGTAGGGACGAACTGTCTTCGCGTCCGAAAATATCAAACCAATCATATGCTCCGACATTTACGATTTACTTTTCTATTCCTCATTTCAGTAATTCCCCTCCTTTCTGCCCGTGCTCAAGGCGACAGCGATGCCTCCATCTCGGAGGAGGATCCTTTCTATCCCGCTATCATAAAACTAACGGAGGAGGATAATCCGGAGGAAACAATCCACGACTTGGAAGAATCCGGAGTGCATATCCTTCGACGACGCGCCAACCTCCTCCTCACATTCATCCCCCGTTCTCTTCCGACGCGCTCAGCAGAAATTAAGGACATCAGAGGAGTGGAAGTGATTAAACCATCTGAACCTGTTTCTCCCGCGATGGACTGTGCCCGTGAATGGTTAGGAGCATCCGCTATCCATTCCGGCAATGGGCTGGACGCTCCATATACCGGAGAGAATGTTGTTGTCGGTATCTGCGA
>JAAVFG010000016.1 GCA_014800895.1 Bacteroidales bacterium | reverse complement strand
GATGTCAAGACACTCTGCATGAGCATCCGTATCAATCCGTGGGCGAAATGGAAGCCTGAGAATATAGGTTCGTACACACCTCTAACTCTCGAGCAGCGGCAGAAGAATAATTTCGGACTGAGAGTGGGCTACATCTATAACGGCTCCAATATCGCGACGGCAATTAAAAACGGAGTGTTTGACAGCGGATGGAGCTATGAGAGAGTGGATGAGAATGGCTGGGGACGCATGACGGATTTTCTTTCCCCCGACTATACACGGGGGTATGACCATAACGCCCAACATCCCTTCCCGACACTTCATGAGGGAGTGGTGGTGATAAACAGCTCGGCAACGGAGGTAGAAACCGTGATAGTCTGCATGCCTCCCTTTATGAGTCCCGATGCGGTGAGTCTCAACGAACTAATCGGACCGGGCAATCGTCGGGATCTGGAATACTCTACATGGTATTTCGGAATCCTGATGGTATCCAAGACCGGGAATAATATTCTTGCCTGCTCTTCGGACATGACCTTAGCCAATGAGACGGCATGGCAGGTAGTCTTCGGGAATATACCCCACGGACTTGCCGGGGAATATACGGCAGTGCCAGTATTGTCGTCATCTCCACTGAATCCCAATTCCCCCAAGGTCTATCCCACGATGGGGATACCGGTCTCCAACTCCATCATCGGACTCGGAAGCAAGGGAGTGACGCTGACCTTGAAAATAAAGGGTAAGGAGTATGAGGTGACAATCACTTGCGAGTATACCAACCGCATCAAGTATACGATAACGATAGTTAACACCACCACGATAGGTCATACCTTTAACTCCCCGACAATATGGGTAGCCAAGGATGATAAGGGGACAGGAGCATTGAAAGCGGCTACTCTTGCAACGGTGACAGTGGCGGCAGGACAGACATGGACAACATCGGGGACATGCGCATTGCCAACCGGAGCTTCGGCAAGCACACACCGCTACGCACAGCTCACCTTCACGGGAGACCAGGCAACAGACTGGACAATGTTCCGAGAGACATTCAAGCCTGCCGAGCCTATACCATTGGGATAAATAATTTCAATAACATAATTAAACCTAACAAGGAAATGAAGACAGAGAAGAAGACAATGAAGACAGAGAAAGCAGTGGCGCTCTACAATCTGCTGAAGGGACTGAAAGTAGGGAAACTGAAAGGAGAGATGCAATACGCGGTATTGCGCAACGCCCGGGCATTGAAAAGCGTAGCCACCTCTTTTGAAGATTTTCTTTCTGATGCGCGAGAGCGACTAAAGCCGGAGGAATTTGAGGAAGTGATAGAGAAGTTCAACCGCTTTGACACTCTGGAGGAAGATGAGAAGCAGGAGGTAAACCGTATCATCATGGAGTATCAGAAAAAGGTGGATGAATGTGTGCATGAGGAGTTGGCGCGCGAGCAGGAGACAGACCCGCTGACTGCGCTTGACGATGAGGCTCTGACAGCGCTCTCCACCGGAAACGAGCTGACAGTAGAACAGCTCCTGATATTGAGCGAGATGTAAGATAGAAACAAATATAAGTAATCACCATCAAAATAAAGAAGAATATGGAATTGAAGAAGATTAATGAGAGTGTAACCCGCACCTATGACGCGGAAGAGAATCCCACGGAGCGGATAGAGAACATAAGCTATGAAGTGCGCGACAATGGCGGTACGGTTATCGGCAACGCATCGGTAGGTAACGGCTATGTCAATCTCAATATCAATCTTTATGGTATGAACAGCCATGAGGAGGGAGAGACAGCATTGAAGGAACTGCTCGGAATTGAGAAGTAAAGCCATCAGGGAAAGCCTTGCAGGGGTGAAACCCTGCAAGGTTACCATACCACCTAACACAGAAATGAAATGAAACATTTGAAGCAGGAATTTGATAAGCTATCCTTTAAGGATACCCTTCTCTATTCGATATCAATAATGAGTCTGATAGCAGCGTTTGTATTGCTTTTCCTGGGATTATTTATAAAGCCGGAGGGAGAGATCCACAGTTCGGTCCTGACAGCTTTCGGTATAGTGCTACTCTTTGTAGGTGCCCTTTTAGGAATAGATCTCAAATATGCTACCAAAACGGAAGTTTTACAAAATGTTATTGCAGACTTTATCGTCAGCCAGGAGAGAGACGACAGTAAACGGAAAGAAGAAATTATAGTAGAAGAGTAAACAACCATAACAGACATAGGATCGATTTACTACAGAGAGACGGCCGCCCGGATGTGATATCCGGACGGCCGTCCATGCAGTTGTAGGAATTGATCAGAGGAATGAATCAAAGGCAGACATTCCCTCGATACGGGTCTGCTTGATGATATGGGTATATACCATGGTATGGCGTACTGAAGTATGCCCCAGAAGTTTGGAGAGTGTTCCGATATCCTTGGTTTTCTGATAGAAGATGGTGGCGAATGTGTGTCGAGCCGCTTTGGCGCTGACATTTTTTATTATGCCGATTTTCTTCATGGCGATCTTAATCTGACGATTGAACCATTGGTCAGACGGCATGCCTTGAAGAAGATATCCGGAGGTTCTGTCGCCGGCAAACTCTTTGTAAATTATTTGTGCCGGAGCAGAAAGAGGGACACTGACCTTAACCTTGGTTTTGATTCTTCTGTAATGAATCTCCTCTCCGAAAATCTGTTCGATTCGTAATTCCCTTGTGTCGGAAATGTGCATGCCTGTAAAAGCCATCCACAACCATATCCGGAGAGCCAATGTCTCAGCCTCAGAAAGGGCACGAGTCTTATAGGCATCCGCCACTATCGAGAGCTCCTCTTCTGTAAGAAAGGTTACCTCAGGTTCAGAGCGGGGCATACGGAATGTCTCGAACGGATTATTCTTTGTTTTGCCCTCATTGATGGCTGCTCTTAGATGAGACCTTATAATAGATAGGTTTTTGGCGATCGTGCCGGGCGCATTACCGAGATCTTTCTTTAGATATGCGGCATAGATACGGAGCCAGTCAGTGGTGATATCTGAGAAATAGAGTTCCTTTTGATATGCCATCATCTTCTCAAGAGCAGCTTTGTGATGACGCCAGGTACTGAACTCCAGCACCGTTCTGAAACTCTTCAGCCTTTCGAAGGCGAAGTCATAGAACGATTCATTGCAACCGGGATGGTTATACCTGGAAAGAAATTTTTCCTTTGTGATTGGTTCGGAAGATAGGCGGAAAGTGACGACAACGTCATTGATACGGGCGATAGTGTTTTGGATAATCAGGTTTTTATCCTTCGCCTCTTTGGAATTGCCTTTGATTGATTGCCGCGTCGAGGACCATTCTTTAAGGGTGACCATCACATTGAGAGATAATCGAATTTTCTCTCCATTGATATAAAACACAGCATAGAGCGGGGCTTTGCCATCTTTGCGCTCAGCGTCATTACGACGCATAATTCTTACATTAACCATGTGTCTAAAATTGATTGCGTTAAAAAATGTCCAAAATATAACCCTTTGTAATTCAATAAATTACCCTGGTCCGATTTTGTGACCATAATTTTCGCAAATCATCAGCGTGGCGTAAGAATTAATTTACTGATAATAAGCAAAATAGAAAAGAGTCCACGAGATGTGGACTCTAATTCGAGGTTCCAACCAGATTCGAACTGGTGTGAACGGTTTTGCAGACCGGTACCTAACCACTCGGACATGGAACCTTGTTTGTTTCTGAGTACAAAGTTATATCTTTTTTTTAAATCCTGCAAGTGTTTCCTGATTTTTTCTTCAAATTTACGTATTTTTTTCTTCAAAATCGGTAATTATTTTGTCACCGAATATTTTTTGGGTATTTTTGTAACAATATGGCAAAATCGACAAAAGGAGAATTTGATAGTAAAGAGGGATTGTACGGATTATTTAATGACAGTTTCCCTCCGATTCTTGATGGTGTGACATTGACCGTCCAGAATTATGCCCGGTTCCTTGCGGAAAAGGGGATGACTCCTTGCGTTGTCACTCCATGGAATCCCGAGCACTCAAGTTATCCTTATGAGGTGATGCGCTATTTCTCTCTTCCGATTGCTAATAGAAAGCCTTATAGATATGGATATCCGAAGGTAGACCCCTTTATTTGGAAGAGATTGCGCTCGACACCGTTTAAACTTGTGCATGCGCATTGTCCTTTCTCATCCGGCAGATTGGGTGTTTATGTTAAAAAGAAACAGAATGTACCGCTGATTGGTACTTTCCATTCTAAGTATAAACAGGATCTGGAACATTCCTTCCGTCATTTCCCTTGGTGTGTCCCGATAATCATGAAGCGTATCCTCGCTTTTTTCAATGCTTGTGATGAAGTATGGATTCCTCAGGGATATGTAGAGGAGACCGTAAGAGAGTATGGCTACAGGGGACCTTTAACTGTGGTGGAAAATGGAAATGATTTTGCTTCAATATATAAGGGAGACCTGCGCGAAGTAAAGCGGGATGCCAAAAAGGAATTGGGAGTAAAGGAAGATGAAATATCACTGCTTTTTGTAGGTCAGCATATAAAGGAGAAAGGGGTGGACATCATTTTGAAAACCCTTAAGCAACTCTCGGGAAATGTAAAATTCAAGATGAATTTTATAGGAAACGGTTATTATAGCGGTGAGATGCAGGAATTTATCAGGCATGAAGGCCTTGACGATAAAGTCACTATGCATGGCATCATAACGGATCGGGAAGAATTGGCGAAGCATTATGCCGCGGCAGATCTTTTCCTTTTCCCTTCATTTTATGATAATGCTCCGTTGGTAGTAAGAGAGGCAGCCGCCTTGGGCACTCCATCTATCCTTTTGAAGGGATCGACCGCTGCGGAGGTGGTTCAGAATGGCAAAAATGGTTTTTTGGTCAATAGGACTCCACAGGAATTTGCCTCTCTAATCACGTATCTGGCTCAAAACCGCGACGAGATAGGGGATGTTGCTGCAGGAGCCAGATTTTCGTTGGTTAGAAGCTGGGAGGATGTATTGGAGGAAGTGTCAGAACGATATAAAGTAATAATAGATAGATATGGGCGTAAATAAGGATAATGCCTCGATTGCTACACAATCCGCAACTACTCGAAATAATCATGGCATATCCTTATGGAAAATAATATTGCCTGTTCTCATCGGGGTAGGAGTAGTGGCGTGGATGTTCTTGCGGGACGCACATAATGAAGATTTTTCATCCGTATTGGCATCGATGCGTTTCGATACCCGCACGGTGTTATGCGTGATATTAGGATTTATCTGCATGTTTGGGAGAGATTTCGGTCTGACATGGCGCTTTCGTGCATTGACTGACAGAAAACTGACATGGCCACAGGCATGGAAAGTAGATATGCTATGTGAATTTACCAACTGTATCACGCCCTCTGCCGTAGGGGGCAGTTCATTGGGAATGGTGTTTCTCAATTCTCAAGGTATAGAGATGGGACGCGCCACAACACTGATGCTTACTACGCTCTTCATGGATGAGCTTTTCTTTGTCGTGGCATGTCCTTTTATAGTATTGTTGACTTCCCAGTCAGAGATATTCGCCTCTGGAGGAGCATTGTTTTCACATGGATTAAAATATACCTTCTGGGTAGTATATGCCATAATAGCAATATGGACCTTTATCTTATTTACAGGCATTATCTGGAAACCGGAATGGATAAAAAAGACGCTGAATAAGATATCAGGGTGGAAATTCCTGAAAAAATGGAGCAGTTCCATATCTGAATTAGGAGATAACATGGTGGCGACCTCGGTGGAATTGCGTAAGAAACCCTTAGGGTTCTGGCTTGAAGTCTTCTGGGGCACTGCGTTGGCATGGACCTCACGTTATCTTGTTGTCAATGTTCTTTTCTTCGGATTCATCCCGATGGATGACCCATATCAATGGGTGATATTTGCCCGACAGTTCGTGATTTGGGTTGTATTGATGGTTTCACCGAGCCCGGGAGGTGCGGGATTGAGTGAATGGCTCTTTTCTGAATATTACGGAGATCTCGTGCCTACTGCGGGGATGGCTCTGATTCTTGCAATCTTCTGGCGCGTCATCACCTATTATCTTTATCTCCTGATTGGCGCGGTGCTCGTGCCGGCATGGTTAAAGAAAACGATAGAGCATCATCAGGAGCACAGGGAGAGCGAAAAAGAAGAAAAAGATGCTTAAAAAGCATGATTTTCGCTGGAAAAATGCTATCTTTGCAAAGAAGTTTAAGAAAGAACTTCAATGGAAATCCATAGACGAAAGTCAGAAAAAGAAAACAACATTAATAAAGAATATAAACCCCAATCATGAAAAAAAGTCCACTTCAGAGAGTGAGGGCTGAATATCAGCCTAAGTTGCCCAAGGATCTCCAGGGCTCTGTAAAGGTAAAGTTTGGAGAGGCTACAGAGTCAGTAGCTGACCAGGAGGCGATCAAGAATCTCTTCCCCCACACCTACGGAATGCCTATCGTACAGTTCGAGAATGACGCTACTCCCGAGCGCGTAGAGGAGCCGTTCAATGTAGGTATCATTCTTTCCGGAGGTCAGGCTCCCGGCGGACATAACGTAGTGAGCGGTATCTTCGATGGTCTCAAGAAGCTTAACAAAGAGAATCGTCTCTATGGCTTCCTCATGGGTCCCTCAGGATTTATCGATCATCAGTACATGGAGCTTACAGCCGGCTATATCAAGGACTTCCGCAATACAGGCGGTTTTGATATCATCGGTTCAGGACGTACAAAACTCGAATATCCCGAGCAGTTCGACAAGGGTCTCAAGGTATTGAAAGAGCTTAATATCAAGGCTCTCGTCATCATCGGCGGTGATGACTCCAATACTAACGCCGCTGTTCTCGCCGAGTATTACAAGAATATCGGTGCAGGTGTGCAGGTGATCGGTGTTCCTAAGACAATCGATGGTGACCTTAAGAATAAATGGATCGAGACTTCATTCGGTTTCGATACTGCATGCAAGGTCTACAGCGAGGTGATCGGAAACATCCAGCGCGACTGTAACTCTGCGAAGAAATATTACCACTTCATCAAGCTCATGGGTCGCTCAGCGTCACATATCGCTCTTGAGTGCGCGCTTGAGACTCAGCCCAATATCTGCCTCATCTCTGAGGAGGTGCTTGCAAAGCGCATGACTCTCGACAATATTGTAAACTACATCTGCTATGTTATCGCAGAGCGTGCCAAGATGGGCTGGAACTTCGGTACTGTCCTCATTCCCGAGGGTCTTATCGAGTTTATCCCCTCTATGAAGGATCTGATTGCAGAGCTTAATGAAGTTCTCGTAGATAAGGCAGCCGAGCTTGAAGGCAAGAATGAGGATGAGAAGATGGAGATCATCAAGAATACTCTGTCTCCCGTAAACGCAGACCTCTATTCATCACTTCCCAAGGATATCGCGCTCCAGCTTTCACTTGATCGTGACAGCCACGGTAACGTTCAGGTATCACTCATCGAGACCGAGTCACTTCTCAGTGAGATGGTAGGTCGTCGTCTTGAGGAGATGCGTGTAAACGGACAGTACAGCGGTAAGTTTGCGGCTCAGCACCATTTCTTCGGTTATGAAGGACGTTGCGCAGACCCCACAAACTTCGATGCTGATTACTGCTATGCCCTCGGTTATAATGCAGCAATGCTCATCAATTCAGGTCTGACCGGTTATATGTCAAGCGTACGAAATCTTACCGACAAGACAGAGAACTGGATCTGCGGCGGTATACCTATCACAATGATGATGAACATGGAGCGTCGTCATGGCGAGATGAAACCTGTTATCCAGAAGGCATTGGTAGACCTCAAGGGTCGTCCTTACCTGACATTCGCTTCTCGTCGCGAGACTCTCGCTCTCAACACTCTCTATCAGTATCCCGGTCCTATCCAGTATTTCGGTCCTGCTGAAATCTGCGACCGTCCTTCAATGACTCTTCTCCTTGAGCATGATAAAGAGATAGACTAAAATTCATATAGATAACGAAAAGAGCCCGTGCCGGAAAGCGCGGGCTCTTTTTATGTTCGCCCGACATGGGCATAATCTAATGTATGCAAGTCCCGAGCGTGCTCCGATAGCGGGAAGCGCATAGCCAACGGTAAGGGCGTCGGGGGGAGATCTCGAATCTAAAGGAAGCCTGAGGCAATCGCAGGCTTTTGCTTATTTATAATCAGTCTAAACAAAGAGAGGAAAAAGAGAGTTATAATATAAATAGTTGCTAATAATTAATGAACAGATAAAACGAAGTTATTATTGCGATGATTTGGGCGCAGAGTGAAGGAGCATAGCGAGCTATGCGACTGAACGATAAGCTCAAAGCATCCAATAAGAACAAGTTTTAGCGTTCAAGATATTCCTAACTACTTTATTTTACATATATCGTTTAATTATTAGTAACTACTTATGACTAAACTATAAAAATTAAACTATGCATATGGCAGATGCGCTCGTGTCGCCGGCAGTGGCAGGCACGGCAGGAGCAATAGCGGTAGGATTAATTGTCCTTGCTTCCCGTAAAGTCAAAGAAATAACTCGCAACGATATAGTGCCTCTGATGGGGGTGCTCGGTGCATTTATTTTTGCCGCGCAGATGATAAACTTCACCATTCCCGGGACCGGCTCATCAGGACATATTATTGGTGGTATCCTACTTTCTGCTGTAATCGGACCATGGGCAGCATTTATTACACTGAGTGCCGTGTTAATGATACAATGTCTAATCTTTGCGGATGGCGGATTAATGGCATTGGGATGCAATATAATCAATATGGCTGCGATGAGTTGCCTTGTCGCCGCTCCTATGGTCTACCGTCCTATAGCCGGAGACGGCAGAACACCCTGGCGACTCTGGACAGCGACTATCATAGCTTCTATTGTCGGGCTCGAATTGGGAGCACTGTTAGTGACATTAGAAACAGAGCTATCAGGAGTGACCGCCCTTTCCACAAGTAAATTTTTAGCATTGATGACCTCCATTCATTTCGCTATCGGTTTGATAGAAGGTATTGCCACTGCTATAGTGTTGAGTTTTATCGTGTCCTACAAACCGGATATGTTATATGCCGGAGTGACAGGAGATAAGACATCCAGCCATGTGTCGGGAAAAACAAAAAGAGTGTTATGGATACTTGGAGCTGTAGCACTTATACTTGCCGGCGGTTTTACATGGTTTGCATCTGAAAATCCAGACGGACTGGAATGGTCGATAGCAAAAATCACGGGAGATACAGAATTAGGAGCGGCACAAATCCCCTCTACCGCTTTCCTGCCTGATTATAATTCGACATTATCCGGAATTATCGGGGGTGTGATTGTCATGGTGATGTTATGGGCAATCACCGCTTTACTCTTCAGGAACAGGAGGAAATAGCCCTGTGGATAAATTAGAGAAGATATACCTTAAATTAAAGGGGATGGAGAAGCAGGTGAGAGAAGCAGTCGTCTCTCCTGCTCTTCCTGTCATTACTCTCCTCTATCTCATAGCCGTGCTCAGCGTGCCTCTGACGGCGCCGCAGAAATTAATATGGCTGGCAGCTTATCCGATAATTAATGGAGAGATAGCCGGAACGGGTTATCTCAAGATATTACTTGATTCCCTTTGGCTGCTTCCTATCCTTATATTTATCGGCATCTTCAATCCTATTATAGATACGAAGCCGGCATTTTACGTCGGCAACGTTTTGATCAGTCAGGGATGGGTCAGTTTCACATCAATATTACTTCGCGGACTCCTTTCATTTCAAGCCCTTATACTGATGGTTGAAGAGATAGGTTTTTTAGATATATTCAGTCTGATGAGGAGAATAGGCGTTCCGAAAGTGATGTGTCAGCAGCTTCTACTGACATATCGGTATATATCTGTTATAATAGAGGAGGTCATAATAATGAAAAGGGCACGCGCCTCAAGAGGATATGGCAGAAAATCCTATCCCCTTAAATTCTGGGGGATGTTTGTCGGGCAGCTTATGGTAAGGAGTACTGAAAGAGCAAAGAGAATACACGCAGCGATGTTGGCAAGAGGCTTCAACGGAGTTTTACCATTAGGAAAAAACTATAAGTGGAGCGGTCGGACTCTACTGCACTTTCTTATTTGGATATCATTCATAACATTCCTTCGTTTTTTTGATTTTTCCAATTTAATCGTGAATATCAGATGAGTCACCATTATATAAAATATAGCTCCCTCTGTTATCATTATCCGGGAGGGGCTGAAGCCTTAAAGGATATAAATCTGACTGTCACTCAGGGAGAGAGGATAGCGTTGTTAGGACTGAACGGGTCAGGCAAGAGCACCCTGCTTCAACTCACTGACGCCTTAATCTTTCCAACCTCCGGAGAGGTGAATATCGGAGGATTGAAGTCCGAGAAGAAGACTGCAGGAGAAATCAGAAGAAATGTCGGTCTGGTGTTTCAGAATCCGGATGATATGCTGTTTATGCCGACAATCTATGAGGATGTGGCATTCGGTCCGCGAAATATGATGCTGCCGGAAGAGGAGGTAGATAGAAGAGTGCGTGACGCCGTCAGAGAAGTCGGGCTTGAGGGGATGGAGGACAGAGGAGTCTTTCAATTATCAGGAGGGGAAAAGAGACGAGCCGCAATCGCTGCGGTTCTGGCAATGGAGCCTTCGATACTACTACTTGATGAGCCTTCCGCTAATCTTGATGCGAGGGCAAGAAAAAAACTTATAAAACTCCTGTCAGGTTTTAAACATACCATTATCTTAGCTACTCATGATCTTGACATGGCACGCCGCTTATGCGAAAGAGCTGTTATTCTGCAGGAAGGGAGAATTATTGCAGATGATAATTTTGAAAAAATTTATCACGATAAAAATCTCCTTAAGGAAAGTGGAATTTTATAGGGCAATCAGCGTTATATAAATAGCATAATTGTAAATCGGGATGACAAGATATATAAAGGCTCTTATTGTAGTGGTCGCAGTCGCTCTTTCCTCTTCTGTCGGTAAAGGGGAGACGGTGTCGCAGAAAGAAGCGAGCCGAACTGCACAGCTTTTTTTTAATACTCTTTATGGAGAGGTGACAGCTCCGGTGAAGTTGGTATGGAACGGTCGACAACTGACTACTGACAGACTGTTCTCACCTTTCTACGTATATAATTCACCCAAAGGAGGGAGTGTGATAATATCTGCTGAAAATAAAGGGTACCCCGTTCTCCTGTATTCCAGGAGCAATCATTTCAGCCGTGAAAATTTAGGAGAAGCTGAGAATAATCTATTGAAAAAGTATGCTAAGGAGATAGAGTTGATAAGGTATGACAGCCGTGTGCCGACATCAGCTTTGGATTCGTGGCAGAACCTCCCTTCATATTTCAGTAGAATTATAGATAATCCTTATAATACTTCGGAGTATAGGAATCTCTCCTTGGATAAGAAAGAGGTATTAGAGGAGATCGACAGGAGAAACGGCTGGATAGCTATGCCGTCAGCGATAGAATTTTCGCTTTATGATCCGGATGATTACCGGGAACTCACTCTGGATGATGTTCTTGAGGAAGAGGAGGAGATACCATTTTCTTTTTATGAGACATTTATTGAGGAGATTAGAAGAGAAACATTAATGCGGGAGATGGCATTTGAGGAAATGCTATCGCCTTCGCGACCTATAGTCAAGGATCTCGGCGGCTCACATTTCGAGATTACTTTTCCCGAAGATATAAAGATTATGAGAATCTACGCACTGACCGGCGCAAAAAGTGCGGAGCGATATTTTGGGGATACTGCGGTAGCGAATATAGATCTGTCAGCTTTAGCTCCCGGATTCTATATAGGAATGGCTTTGGCAGATTCAGGTGAAATTTACAGTTTTAAATTATACAGATAGAAGAATTATGGCAAATATTAAGACATCAAAAGCGATGGCTTGGGGAGGTCTACTATTGACAGTCATACTCATAGTGGTGTGCATGGTGGTTCCGGGCATAAAGAATAATTTGTGGGAGATGACGGATCTGTTCTTTCTCTTTATGGGAGCTTTCTCTCATCTCATGGCAATATCGTTGGCTAAAATGAGCAAGCCAGCTTCCGGTATGCTTGACCGTATCTCGCTTGTATGTATTATTCTCGCCATCATCTCATTTATCGTAATCTATTTCATACTTGCCTAAGTAGATTCAGGAGGCTAAATAGTAAAAAAGAAGAGCGGCCCGGAGGTCGCTCTTCAATATTTATGAAAGATGATTAATATTATAATCAGCAGGGGAGAGCTGCGTTAGTCTTCTTCACAGCCTCTGCGCTCTTCTTGAAGAGCTCTTTCTCCTCGTCGTTAAGCTCGATCTCAAGAATCTTCTTGATACCGCCCTTGCCAAGAACGCAGGGAACACCGATGCAGAGATCTTTCTCGCCATACTCGCCATCGAGAAGAGCGGAGCAGGGGATGATAGCGTCCTGATCATGGATGACAGCCTCTACTACCTCTGCAGTAGCAGCCCCGGGAGCGTACCATGCGGATGTGCCGAGAAGTTTGGTAAGAGTAGCACCGCCTACCATTGTATCAGCTGCAACCTTGTCAAGCTCTTCTGCAGAAAGGAAGTTAGTCACGGGGATACCGCGAAGAGTAGCGAAACGCTTCATAGGAATCATAGTAGTATCACCATGACCACCGATTACGAAGCCCTCGATCTCATTGGGGTTAGCGTTAAGTGCCTTGCTGAGATAATATTTGAAACGGCTGCTGTCAAGAGCACCACCCATACCGATGATACGGTTTTTGGGAAGCCCTGATACCTTGTGGATAAGGTAGGTCATTGTATCCATAGGGTTGGAAACGCATACGATTACTGCGTTGGGGCTGTGTGCGAGCACGCTCTCAGTCACCTGCTTAACGATACCTGCGTTTACACCGATGAGCTCCTCACGAGTCATACCTGGCTTACGGGGTATACCTGATGTGATGACAACAACATCGCTGTTGGCAGTAGCGGAATAGTCGTTGGTCACACCGCTGATGCGGGTATTCATATCAAGAAGGTTTGCAGTCTGCATCATATCCATGGCTTTACCCTCGGATACACCCTCTTTGATATCGATCATCACTACCTCGTCAGCTACCTCGCGAAGTGCCATGACATTCGCTGCTGTTGCGCCTACGTTACCGGCACCTACAACTGTTACTTTTGACATAATTCTTAGATATTTTTGATTGTTAAATGGTTTTTTATGGTTATATACTTTTTGCGGAGTCTCATCTCCGCTTGCTTATGCAAATTTATTAAATATGGAGATGATAAGCAAATTTTGAAGAATTAAAAGGTCTTAAAAAGCAAACAGACCTTATAAGAATATCTTACCGGAGGCGGTCCTAATCCAGGTCAATTTCACCTTTTCCTTCCCTTGTGATCCGCGGAGATGACTCTGTGCAGTCGATGATAGTTGAGGGAAGTGTATCCCCATCTTCCCCTTCCACCATGAAATCGACTCTTCCTTCAAATGCTTCTGCTATCAATTCAGGATTACGCGCATAATCCTCATCCTGATAGGTGATTGATGTGGTCAGCACAGGATGACCGAGCCGGGCAACAATCTCGCGCGCGGTAGAATTGTCAGGAATACGGATACCGACCACTTTCCTTCCTTTAAAAGCTTTCGGGAGAGTGGAAGAGGCTTTGAAGAGGAAAGTGAAAGGACCGGGTGTATTATCTTTGAGAAGATGATATCCTGTATTTTCAATACGGCAATATTCGGCAGCCATTGAAATATCCGAGCAGATAATGGAGAGATTTGATTTTTCCGGATTAATACCTTTTAACGAACATATACGGTCGATAGCCTTGACATTAAGAGCGTCGCAACCAATGGCATAGAGCGTATCGGTAGGGAAAATCATTATGTTCCCCTTCTGTAGAAGATCCGCTATCTCGTTGAGCTGTTTATCAGATGGGGAATCATTCCATATTTTGATAGTTTCCATAGATTATATTTTTAATGGTTTTAAAGAGTACTCTGATTGATATCTCACCAAAATTAATTAATTTTGCTGATATTTAGGCTCCATCCAATAAGAAATATTAATGCGGGGTCGCATCTCAGGAAGCAGATATCGCCTTGCAGGTGAAGGAGCATAGCGGGCTATGTGACTGAGCCAAAAGGTGATAGATGCTCCTGAGATGCGAGAATGGAGTAACTTGACAAACTGTAATATAAATCAATTTAAATATAATGACTCTTTCCAATGAAATAAAATTACTTGCGTCCGGTCTCTTTTTGGCTAAAATCTCGAATCTCTTCGGTCACAGCGCGTAGGCTGCTCCCTCAGAGATTCAAGATTTTATCTCAAAAATAGACCGCCCCGCATTAACATTTCTTTATTGGATGGAGCCTTTGTTGAAAACGAAGTGAAAAAAGATAATAAGATGAGAATAGCCGTTTTAGCTGCAATGGATAAGGAGCTGGCTCTCCTTCTGAGCGTTATGCCCGGGTATGAAGAAATTGAGGTAGAGGGTCGGAAATATTATAAAGGAGAGATAGGAGGGAAGGAGGTAATAGCAGGGAAATGCGGCATAGGAAAGGTCAATGCCGCTTTAAATACCCTACGCTTGATAGAGCATATCCATCCGGAGCTGGTGATTAATTCCGGAGTAGCAGGGGGAGCCTCCGATGATATAGGCATAGGCGAAGTGTTGGTGGCGGATCGCATAGCATATCATGATGTATGGTGCGGTCCCGGCACAGAATATGGAGCAGCCGACGGTTATGACCTCTTCTTTCATCCATATGAGAAAGGTCTTGACGGATGCAAGGCGAAAGAGCTGAAAGTCAAATATGGATTGATATGCAGCGGTGATAAATTCATCCATACTGCAGAGGAGATAAAGGATATCAAAAGTCATTTTGATAATGTCATGGCTGTGGATATGGAGTCCGCAGCGATAGCCCAGGCCTGCGCCTCATGCGGAGTTCCGGTTATGATTGTGAGAGTAATGAGTGATCAGCCGGGCAAGGGAGACAATGTGGCTCAATATAAGGACTTCTGGGGAGTCGCTCCAAAGAAAACCTTTGAATGTGTGGAACATATTATTAAAGACGTGCTCTAACGGATCGATGAGTATCCTTTGAAAACGGAAGGTGATAATAATTCATAAAAACATGCATATTCATATACGACGACAACAGATAAAAAATCTTATGCTTCCTCTCGCTATGGCAGGGGGAGCAATTTTCTATAAATGGATGGGGTATCTGACTTTTTTATCTCCCTATCTCATCTTCCTGATGCTTTTCATCACTTATTGCAAACTCGACTTCAAGCATATCAGACCGACCCGATTCCATCTTATCCTTATGATGGTGCAGATGGGATTATCACTTCTTGCTTATTTGGCGCTTCTGCCGGTTAATCATGTTGTGGCGGAAGGAGTCTTCATATGTATCTATATCCCTACGGCAACTGCAGCCCCTGTGATTACATCAATGTTAGGGGGTAGTATCTCGTTTGTGGCAACTTATTCTTTGTTGTGTAATGTTGTGGTAGCCCTTACNGGACCTTTCATATTGGCTGTGATAGGAGATGCTTCCGATATNACATTTCTTCAATCCGCAATGATGATNGGNAAGAAGGTATTCCCNTTGCTCNTGTCGCCNTTGGCGGCNGCTTTCCTNNTNAAGTATATNGCTCCNAAAGTNCATAAGGTNGTNACNACNCATCAACAGCTCTCTTTCTATCTTTGGGCAATNTCATTATTTATNATNGTNGGGAGTTGNGTGAGTTTCACNATCAGTCANTGGGAAANNTCNGANACGCTCAATATNATNCTTNTGGCNNTCGGNGCNNTNANAGTNTGCCTNCTNCANTTNTTCATNGGNAGAAANATNGGNAGAAGNAANGGNGATGCAGTNTCNGGAGGACAGAGTCTNGGACAGAAAAATACCGTNTTGGCNGTNTGGNTGGCAATGGTATATATGAACCCGATAGCATCAATAGCCCCNGCNGCTTACATCGCCTGGCAGAATATAGTCAACTCCATACAGTTGGTAAGACATGGGGATAGAAAATGATCAGGAAATAAGTATCTTTTTCAGANAGNANAACAAGGAGAANAATTATAATNGTATNTTTTTCAGACAGCAGAACAGGAGAACAATTATAATAGTATATTTTTCAGACANCAGANCAGGGAGATCCGGCTAATAGCCGCGGAGCGGCGAGTCTTTGATTAACCGTGGGTAAGGCGTTCCGCCGCAGCCCACGGATTTAAACCTCGCGNNTCTCNNCGGCNGCGGAGCNGTCGGTNTTCCNANATTCAGAGAAAGGTTTCAGCGGCGCACTGGGGGCGGGAGCCTCCCGGCTTCCGCTAAATTTTTACGGGCTCGATGCCCATAAAAATTTAAATGAAATTGATTTTAGTTAAGTGCTTACTTATTGTTCATCGGGATTAAAGAAATTTCCGCCGGATATATCAAAGAAGCGATCGAAGAAGTCTTTTATGCGACGCAACACGTTTTTCTTCTTTTCTGCCCGCTTTGCTCCGGCATTGCCAAATAGTCCCATTGGGGGTAGTATGTCAGCTATTGCTGTACCACCATCGCGCACTTCTCCGTCACGGAATGCCTGACCGACAAATACAAGTGCTTTGTCGCGTCTGAGATTTTCCTCCGATATGATATTTTCTATTTCCTTGCGTTGTGTTTCCTTGACATACTCCTGCCACTGCTCGTGTACATCATTATCCGGAGTGTGACGATTGATGAACTCTCGGATTAGTTCCTCTTTGTTACGTAGGTCAGGAGCAGCCTCTATGCTTTTCATAACCTTGATGATGAGTTCACGGTCTTTGTTCTCATTACCCGTGAGCTGACCGACTAAGAACAGAATGTAGTCGATATTGATTTCCACAGTCTTCATNAGCTCCATCTCAAACACAAGGTCGTCGTTGATATTGGTTGCATCACCTCCTTTTGGTCGGTACTTCTCGTGCATCTCGTTGTAGAAGCCTCGATAATCAAGGACATCACCATTAAGATCAATTAATTCATTCCCCTCAAATTCGTCAAATGTCTGCAATATATTGAGGGCGCGGAGGATAGTGCCAAAAAGTTTGATAAACTCCTTTTCAGCTTTTTCTCCAACAATATTTAGACCACGAGGATTACCCGATAGGGGAAACCTTTCAAGAAGTTCCCTGATGAGTTCTACCCATCCTGTATGGTGTGTACCCTCTGCATCATCATATCCGTTGTAATAATCATCGAATGTTTTCAGAAGTATGAGACCTCCGGCGTCCTTATTGCCAAATAACTGGAGACAGTCATTTGTGGCTTTTTCAAGATTGCGGAAGCAAACGATATTGCCGTGACTCTTAATGGAATTAAGGATGCGATTAGTGCGCGAGTAAGCCTGTAACAAGCCATGATAGCGCAGATTCTTATCAACCCAAAGTGTATTGAGTGTGGTTGCATCAAANCCGGTCAAGAACATATTAACTACTATGAGAAGGTCTATTTCTCGGTTTTTAACGCGGAGCGAAAGGTCTTTATAGTAGTTTTGGAATTTGTCCGCACTTGTATCGTAGCTCGTACCAAACATCTCGTTATAGTCCTTTATACAGGCTTCGAGGAAGTCTCGACTGCTTTGGTCGAGACCTTCGGTGTCTTCCGGAGTCTCATCGTCAATGTCTACGTTGGGAGCATAACTGAAAATAGTAGCGATTTTCAATCGTTTATCTGGTTGCAACTGCTCCATTTGTTTTTTCAGCTCTGTATAGTAAAGTTTCACAAAGGGGATGGATGCAACTGCAAAAATAGCATTGAAGCCCTGCATCCTGGTTTTGGTTTTTACCTCCTTTACTTTTGAACGGTCGCGTGCCGTGGCTACTTCCCCAACATTGACAAGTTTAGAGAAGTTGTAATGGCGTGAGTCTCGACGTGTCTTTTGCGCGAAATGCTCAAGAATATAACTGCTTACCTTTGATATGCGCTCCGGGGCCTGCAATGATCGCTCGCGGTCAATATTATTAACCTGCTCATTGGCTATCTCATCTTCCTCGCGCATGGTACGTATATAGTCTACCTTAAACGGTAGTACGTTGCCATCACGGATTGCGTCTACTATAGTATAGCTGTGGAGTTGGTCGCCAAACGCACCCTCGGTGGTGGTAAATTCCACATTCTTTATGCTTCCGGCATTTTGTGGGAATATAGGTGTGCCTGTAAAGCCAAACATGTGGTATTTCTTGAATTTCTTGACGATCGCCTTGTGCATATCACCGAATTGAGAGCGGTGGCACTCATCGAATATCAATACTACATGCTGCCCATAGACCTTATGCTGCGGATTACGCGCAATAAAGTTGGAGAGTTTCTGAATTGTAGTAATGATAATTCGCGCGTCCGGATTATTTATTTGCTTTGTAAGTACCGCTGTTGAGCCGTTGGAGTTAGCCGCACCTTTCTCAAAGCGGTCATACTCTTTCATGGTCTGATAGTCGAGGTCTTTACGGTCAACTACAAAGAATACTTTGTCAACATCAGGCATACGTGATGCAAGTCGTGCCGTCTTGAACGAGGTCAGCGTCTTACCTGAGCCGGTTGTGTGCCATATATATCCACCACCTTCTCGCTTCCCCCATGTGCGGGCGTTACTTGATACACTCAGACGTTGCAGTATCTTCTCCGTGGCAGCAATCTGATACGGACGCATCACCATAAGAATATCTTCAGAAGTGAAGATACAGTATTTAGTCAGTATATTCAACAGAGTGTGCTTGGCAAGAAATGTCTGCGTAAAGTCCACAAGGTCATAGATCGGCTCATTGTCAAGTCGTGCCCAATAAGATGTGAACTCGAATGAATTTGAGGTCTGTTTCTTCCCTTTCCCCTTCCCTTTAGTCAGTTCCTTGATGTGAGCGTCGCGTGTGGTATTGCTGTAATATTTCGTGATTGTACCGTTGGAGATAATGAAAATCTGTACAAACTCATATAGTCCGCAACCGGACCAGAACGAATCTCGCTGATAGCGGTTGATTTGATTGAAAGCATCTTTGATGCTCACACCGCGACGTTTCAGTTCCACATGAACGAGCGGTAGACCATTTACGAGTATCGTAACATCGTAACGATTCTCGTAAGCTCCTCCTTCAGGCACATATTGGTTTATTACCTGAATGTGGTTGTTATGGATATTCGCTTTATCAATGATGGTGATATTTGCTGTAGAGCCGTCCTCGCGGATAATCGTTTTTCGGTTATCCTCCTGAATTGTGCGTGTCTTCTCCACAATGCCGTGGTTGGGATTGCCGAGATGTTCGGCAAAGAACGCTTTCCATTCCTTGTCGGTGAACGTAATATCATTGAGTCGTTCAATCTGGCGACGAAGATTGGCTATGAGGTCGGTTTCAGAGGTGATATTTACACGCTCGTAAGCCTGACGTTCGAGTTGACGGATAAAGTCAGCCTCTATCTCAGCCTCACTCTGGTATTGAGCCGCACTGCGATAGCCCGGTTCAAATTCGGCTACAATGGTCGACTCCGGATTCTCGGAGATAAGTTCGTAGTTTGACATAATCTTAAGGTCTTTAGTGACTTTAAAGTCTTTAGTGTCTTTAAGGTCTTTAATACCCTCTCTGTTTTTTTCTCAAGGCAGTCATTCTTTCCGAGAAGCCACCATTCTCAATAAAATCTTTTTCCAAGCGTTCCAGTTGCCGGAAAAGTAGATAATCAGCCTGATTTATCAGGATTATTGCCATATTAGCTATTGTTTCAGCCGGGCGTGTAGCGGCAATATTCAAAAAAAATGTGGCATCATTATGCTCTCGGCCTAACTTTCGCATAGCCTCATACTCAATGCCTCCTTTTTCCCATTGCTGATGACGGCGGGTTTTGAGAAAATCTTCATAATCCTCAAGCAATTCTTTGAGACTTGCCTTGGCCACGTTTATGAGTCGAATTTCAGTCTTGGTAGAAGTTGACGATGCGGAGCATCCTTCTACGATATTCTGTTTGCCACTCCTGGCGGCCTGTACCATCTGGTCGATGGTTCTGTCTCCTTTATTTAGAAAACGGCTGCAGAAATCGAACGTGAGTTGATAAATCACATCTGCTTTCTGATAACTTATTAATTGCTTATAGTTTCCTATATTCGGGATTAACGAACTCATGCGCTTAACGGTTTGAAAGTTAAAAGTTTATTACGATAAAATTCATATTGTTCCTTGACTGCGGCAATCTCAGCCGGCAAACCTTTTGTAAGGTCATTGACCAGTGTTTCAAAGCGGTCAAGGATGTTTGCAATTTTTATCTGCAATTCGTACGCCGGAATGGGAAGTATAACCTTTGCAAAGAGGGCTTTTGATACATTAAAGCGTGTAACACCATTTGCAGTTTTTGCGATTTGTGCTCGAACTCCTTTTGATCGTAGAAGATGTTTCAGAAAATCAGGATAATAGATTGAAATTTCATTTAAACGGAAACCGAAGCTAAAGCTATTAAGATATAATGGCTCCTTAGGCTCTGAAGTAACGACCGAGGACATACCGCATTCATCTGGAGTCTCAGATGAGCCAGTAAATAAAGCATCTCCATATTTGAGAACATTCTGTTTTTCATTGGGATGAATGAGCACAAATTCATTGACAGATTGATCAAGTGCAATATTGGAATATACATTCATATAGGAGACAAAACGAGCATTACCACTGATGAAATCTGTCTTAGACTTGCCTGTTAACCCGCCAAAAAATTTGCCAATCTCACCCATAGCTTTCCAAGCAATTTCGTAACTATGCCCCCCCCAGGTAGTTACGTCTTTAATCTCTTGCTTACCATCGGTCCCGAAGCCGTAGGCGGAGGGATTGAAGGTAAGCAAGAGATTACGATAATATTCGTATTGTTCTTTGCGTGCTTGCAGCTCCGCTTGCAGCTCCGCTTGCAGCTCCGCTGCATAGTCCGCGAAGCGGTCGAGAATTTTTACAATTTCTTCCTGGACTTCAATGGGAGGGAGGGGGATGGGGAATTGCTCTATTGCAGTGCGAGCTAATCGCGGTATACTTGCTTTACGAACTTTAGATTTTAAAAATATTTGATTGTTACAAAGTTGATAAAAAATATATTTACTAATAACTTTGGGCGAACATATGATAGAATAACAATCATCAGCACCCCAATATGGGACAGAGCTATATCCAATTTCACCAGCAGCTCCAGCACCGATAACAAACGTTGTATCGGAGGGAAAATTTGCTTTTGTGTAATACCCGAGAGGCGTAAGACTATTTTGAAAAACTGGAATATTTCCGTCAATATTAAGATCGCTTTTTACAACACGGACTCCTCTTTTTATTTCAGCGATTTTCTCTATAGTTGTATATTCTACCCCATCTGGGCAGAGGCGGTCAATCAGTTCTTTAAGTTTGCTCATTCTTCTCTTTCTTTTTCGTAACCCTCGTAATAATAGGATTGTTCTATACCCTTGAATATTAGTTCTCGATCCTCCGTGCGGTCGGTCAATGCCGGTTGTAGAAGAAATCGCAGTTCAAGGTCATTGATTGGACTGCGCTCCATTGCTTGAAGATACTGCTCTTTATCCACAATCTGCCAGTCAATCACTCTCCCCAATCTCTTTTTCAGTATCAGATCAAGCCATATCCGAGTTGCCCGTCCGTTCCCTTCCATAAACGGATGAGCTATGTTCATCTCTACATACTTGGCTATTATCTCCTCGAAGGTGGTCTCTGGCATTTTTTCAATCACTGCCAATGCCTCTTTTAGGTATAAGGAATTGGCAAACCTGAATCCCCCTTTGCTTATATTCTTTTCACGTATCTCTCCTGCGAATGGGTAGAGATTCTCAAAGAGATAATGGTGTATTGCCTGCAACCCCTTTACGGTGCCTACCTCGATGGTGTCAATAACGCCGGATTCGAAGAGACGCTTGGCATTCTCCAGACTTATTGCATCAATAGATTTCATAATGTTTCAGCTTCAAGTTCACGGATAATTGCGTCGATTTCTGCACGAAGTTTGTTCTCATGCTCTACTATGCGGGCTATGCGGGCGTTAAGCTCTTTTATGTCAGTCTGTGGACGTGTATCCTCGGCTTCGACATAGCTACTGACCGAAAGGTTGTAGCCATTTTCAGCAATAGTCTTGTTGTCAACCAAGGCTGAGAAGTGTTTAACTTCTTTGCGGTCGGCATATTCCGCCACTATCTCTGCAATGTTTTCAGGCGATAGCTTGTTTTTGTTGCCCTCATGTATAAAGAGTTTGGAGGCATCAATAAAGAGTGTCTTATTCTCTTTTTTCGATTTCTTCAGTACGATTATACATGTGGCTATTGTTACACCAAAAAACAGATTAGGCGGTAGCTGAATCACCGTGTCAACATAGTTATTATCCACAAGATATTGGCGAATTTTCTGCTCCTTACCTCCGCGATAAAGAACTCCGGGAAACTCAACTATTGCAGCTGTGCCATCGGTTGAGAGCCACGAAAGCATGTGCATGGTAAACGCGAGATCGCTTTTACTTTTGGGCGCAAGCACTCCGGCAGGTGCATATCGAGGGTCGTTAATCAGCAAAGGATTGTCGTCGCCAATCCACTTTGTAGAGTAAGGAGGGTTTGAGACTATGGCATCGAACGGCTCCTCATCCCAATGGTAAGGTTCGAGTAGTGTGTCGCCGTTATGGATGTCAAAGTCAGCATAGTTGATATTGTGCAGGAACATATTTATTCTGCACAGGTTGTAGGTGGTGATATTCAGTTCCTGACCGAAGAAGCCTTTTTTGACATTATCCTTACCAAGCACTTTCGCAAACTGCAAAAGCAGAGAACCTGAACCGCATGCAGGGTCATAGACCTTGTTCACATAGTCGCGACCGTGGCTTACGATACGGGCAAGCAGTTCGCTCACCTCCTGAGGTGTGTAATACTCGCCCCCACTCTTTCCGGCATTAGATGCATACATCGCCATCAGATATTCGTAAGCATCACCGAAAAGGTCAATCTGGTTGTCGTCATAATCACACCCGAGGTCAATCTCTCCGATATTGTTGAGAATCTTGGTGAGCTGTTCACAACGCTTTTCTACAGTGCCTCCAAGTTTATTGGAGTTTACATCGATGTCGGCAAACAGACCTTTGAGGTCATCCTCGCTATCAGTTCCTATCGCTGAAGCCTCTATTGACTTGAATATCTCCGCAAGAGTAACATTGAGATTAGGGTCATTCTTCGCCATTGCTCTGACATTGCAGAACAATTGAGAAGGAAGAATGAAAAAACCTTTCTCCTTGACGAGCTGTTCGCGTGCCGACTCAGCTTCTTCATCTGAAAACTTAGCGTAGTCAAAATCGCTGTCGCCGGCTTCGCGCTGCATCTTATTGACGTAGTTGGTGATATTCTCCGATATAAAACGATAAAAGAGCATCCCAAGAACATAGCTCTTGAAATCCCAGCCATCTACCGAGTTTCGTAAATCCTCGGCAATAGCCCATATCGCTTTGAAAAGTTCCTGTTTCTGATGGGTACTTGTAGCCATTAATATAAAAGAAGAGAAACATCCTCATAGCATCTGAAGGCCGACCAAAGCCCGTAACGACTACAAGGATGTTCCAAAAGTTTTTCGGCTCGCGCCGTATCTCTCTCTGTTCTAATCGGTCATTTTACAGATTTATGTAGCTTTCAAATGCAAAAATAACAATTTTTTTGATAATATAAGATAGACATAGAGGAAAGATTATACTTTATACGGCTCTTTCATCCATTGTTAATAAATAAGGATGCCATTCCACTCCCTCTTGCTAACTTTGCATTGCATTCCTGACAAGAGTGTTTCCTTCGACAATATTTCGTTTCTTCCCTAATATTGCCGTCGGATAAAGAGTACAATGACATTTTGATAAACCGTCCAGAGATTCTTTAGCTAATCCCGGTAGTCAGGCTCCCGACTTTTCGGATTATTCCCGGGGAGTTCCATTACTGCTCCATCAATGTCTGTCTGACCCGGGACTACGTCGACCTTGGCTTCTATGTGCTCCCCTTATCTTATATGGATTGAGCTGAGTCGCTGGGTCCGGCGGGTTACTTCTCCCTTGTAAGCGGGATAAAAGCCCGGCTGAAAAGCCGCGGTTGGAGCATGGCCTGCTCCGGAAGGGAGATGAGCGAAGCGAATGAAGGTGAAACTGAGGACGCCACCCCTGATCCCGGGTGGGAAAGTAAGCTCTATACCGTGAATTACTTGCCGGTCCTCTGAAAGATGTGTATTAACGCGCGTCGGGGCAGCCCGGCGGGGAACGTGCCAACACTATTCCCCGTGGCCATTCGTGGTTGGTTGCCGTGCCTTTTTCTTCTCTTTTCTACAACTGTCACGCTGTAGGGACGTACGGTTCGTGCGTCCGTAGAAATCGGCAAACTTAATGACTGCAATGGAGTGTAGCACATGAGGCGGCAATACCGCCACGGAGTACACTGATATCGAAATCTTTAAATCCCCGAAACCTGAGAATAGCATCGTTCCCTTGCCCGTCGCTCGCTCGTTCGGTGAATAGTGGGGGTTGTTCCCTATGAATTCCCCTCGCGGTTGTATCTTGGCTATTTCCCCTGATACCGCCGCCTGTTGACATACAGGGCGCGTGCAGCCCGTATCCATAAACGAGCGTCTTGAATCTATGTCCGTGTGGGGTCATAAATCTCAGGCTCCCCAATACTGGACGGGGCGGGTATTCAGGTTTCAAACCCTCCTTAATCTGCTTTCGCGAACCCTTTACGTATTTGTTTACCGGTACCGTGTAGTGACGCGATGCTTCGCGTCCGCCTATTAATCCGGCACATATCCATATCTGATTATCGACATGGCTGAAATGCTGAACTCGCTATACCCCCACGTATCTCACCTCAGGTGAGTTTCCATTATAAAGGCTCAAAGTACGATAATGCCGCTTTGAGCCTTTTTTTTATTAAGTAAGTGTTCAAAATTAATTTATACTATAATTATAAATCAAGGAAGCACCAGGTCAGTGCTTCCTTGATTTTGCTTTTTCAGGACGGTTACATTTTTTTGAGAGTGCACAGTTGCAACATTCGCCTCCCTTATCTTTTGGCTTAATGGCTAACCTATAAATTATCCAGCCGATTGCGGAGGCTATAATAAGATATACAATTATAATCTGCCAGTTCATACTTTTTTCTTTTTTGTTTTAGTTCCCTTGCTACCTTTGCCACTATTTGATTTCTTCTCTTCGTAAGCTACGGTCTCGATAGTGCGGTGGGAATTATCTCGTAATACGTTAAGTGTGATTTCATTTATCAGCTGTTTTAATTGCTGGATAAACTCCGCCGCACTGTAATCACCTCTCTCGATCTGTCTCAGTTTACCTTCCCAAATTCCGGTGAGCTTAGCGCTTTTAAGCAATTCCTCATTAATAATCGCGATAAGATCTATTCCGGCTTGTGTGGCGCGCAATGACTTCCTTTCCTTTCGGATATATCCCCGTTTGTAGAGTATTTCAATAATGGCAGCGCGAGTGGATGGGCGACCTATGCCATTAGCTTTCAATGACTCCCTTAAATCCTCATCATCAACCATTGATCCGGCGGTCTCCATAGCCTTTAGCAAGGTTCCTTCCGTGTAATATTTGGGAGGCTGGGTAGTCTTCTTTACCAATTTTGGGGAATGCGGTCCCGACTCACCTTTATGAAATTCGGGCATCACGCTATTCTCATCGTCCGAAGTCTTATCTTCATCCTCCTCCGTATTATTACCTCCTTTCTTTTCATAAACCTTTTTCCATCCCTGGTCGGTGATAACTTTGCCGTTGGCTTTGAAGGATGTTGTCCCTGCTTTTGCTTGCACGGTCGTCTGATCAAAAGCACAGTCGGGATAGAAAGCGGCGATAAATCGGCGCGCTATAATATCAAACACTCTCTTTTCATCGAGACTTAGACCTTGAGGTATAGCCTGACCGGTAGGAATGATGGCATGGTGATCGGTGACTTTTGAATCATCAAACACCTTCTTGCTCTTCTTTAGCTTTTCACCCCGTAAAGGCTCGATAAGGGGTGAGTAGGGCTTAAGACTATTCAGGATCTGCTTGCATTTAGGATATACGTCGTTGGTGAGGTATGTCGTATCCACTCGCGGATAGGTAGTGAGCTTCTTTTCATAAAGAGACTGAATGGTTTTCAGAGTCTGGTCTGCTCCCATCCCGTATTTCCTGTTGGTCTCAACCTGAAGAGAGGTAAGGTCGAAAAGGCGCGGTGGTGCCTCTTTCCCTTTCTTCTGAGAAACATCTGTGATTTCAAGAGGAAATTGCGCTACAGTTTCCAATATCTTCTTGCCTTCCTCCTCGGTGGAAAAACCTTTCAGAGAGGATGAGAAGAGGGTGTTGCGGTAGAGTGTCTTCAATTCCCAATAGTCTTTTGGAACGAAGTTATCAATCTCAAGCTGACGGTTTACTACCAGAGCCAGTGTCGGGGTCTGAACTCTACCCACTGATAGAATCTGACGGTTGACTGAATATTTCAGGGTATATAGGCGAGTAGCGTTGATACCCAATATCCAGTCGCCTATAGCTCGGCAAAGTCCTGCCGTGTATAGAGGCTCAAGATCCTGATGCGCCCGAAGATGCTGAAACCCCTCCTTTATCGCTTCATCAGTAAGGGAAGATATCCAAAGACGTTTCACCGGCTTATTACATTCAGCCTTCTGCATCACCCATCTTTGAATCACTTCACCCTCCTGCCCGGCATCGCCGCAGTTGATCACTTCATCAGCCTGTGCTATCAGAGACCGGATAGTCTCAAACTGCTTGCGAATGCTCTCCTGGTCAATTATCTTGATTCCGAATTTAGGAGGAATCATAGGAAGGGAGGAGAGAGACCAGCGTTTCCACATATCGGTGTAATCCGCCGGCTCCTTGAGCGTACATAGATGTCCGAAAGTCCATGTGACGCAGTAGCCGTTACCCTCATAGTAGCCTCCGCGTGAAGTGGAGGCTCCAAGGATGCGGGCGATATCCCGTCCGACACTCGGTTTCTCGGTGATGCAAAGTATCATCTCTTAATTCTCGCTCTTTTTAGCCTCGTTCCATAATTGATCCATCTCCTCAAGCGACAGATCCTTAATATTCTTACCCATACCTTTTGCCCCGGCTTCAATATGATTAAAGCGGCTGATAAATTTACGGTTGGTATGCTCAAGAGCATTTTCAGGGTTGACACCATAAAGACGGGCGGCATTTACAACGGCAAAGAGGAGGTCTCCGAATTCTTCATCCATTGCTTTGGAATTGCCGGCTCGAATCTCAGCCTCAACCTCTGAAATCTCCTCTTTCACTTTATCCCACACCTGCTCAGGTCTTTCCCAATCGAATCCTACGTTGCGGGCTTTATCCTGTATGCGATAGGCTTTGATAAGAGCCGGAAGGGCAGAGGGAACGCCGGACAGCACAGATTTATTGCCATCTTTTTCCTTAAGTTTTATCTGTTCCCAATTCTGAGTCACCTCTTCAGCATTCTCCGCCTTGACATCTCCATAAATGTGGGGATGACGGAATATAAGTTTTTCTCTCAGTTGATTGCACACGTCTGCAATATCGAACTGATTCTTCTCTTCAGCAATTTTGGCATAGAACGCCACATGAAGGAGCACATCCCCCAGCTCCTTGCTTATATTTTTAGTATCGTCAGCCATGAGGGCATCCACAAGCTCATAAACCTCTTCGACCGTGTTGGGGCGAAGGGATTCATTAGTCTGCTTGGCATCCCACGGACATTTCACCCGGAGAGTATCAAGCACATCAAGAAACTCACCGAATGCCTCAATCTTTTCTTTTTTTGAATGCATAATAATATGAAGTCTTATTACTCTTTTTCGGAGATTTGGACAAAAGATTATATGCAAATTTACAAAAAAATCAGTAGAGTGTATATAATTGTCAATAAATTTGTATCTTTGTAGCTTGAAACTAAACAATCAATCCGGGGAGTCTGTCAATAGCTTCCAGGCTGACATATATGAGAAAAATATTTAATCAGGAAGATATCAATAAATTCAAGAAGATGATAAAGGATAGTCGTCGGATTGTCCTGACATGTCATGTTCATCCGGATGGCGATGCCATAGGGAGCACATTGGGATGGTGGCATCTTCTTAAAAAGCTTGGAAAGGATGCGATGGTGGTGGTGCCCGACCAGCTGCCTCGGTCTCTTCGTTTCTTGCCGGGAGCAGGGGAAATAGCGGTCTATACACGGCATGACCCCTATTGCACTCGCCTTGTAGATGAAGCCGACCTGATTATTTGCTGTGATTTCAACACTGCAAGCCGACAGGATCATCTCGCGCCGCTCATTCAGGGAGCTGATGCAAAAAAAGTTCTTGTAGATCATCATGAGGATCCCGATATGGATTGTGACATTACTTTCTCATTTCCAAAAATGTCTTCTACGTGTGAGTTGGTATTCCGACTCATCGCTGCGTTAGGATATTTTGAGGAGGTGGACAAGGACTGTGCCACATCCATACTTTGCGGGTTGATCACCGACACTCAGAATTTTACTGTGAATTGTCCGGATCCGGAGATATATGAAGTGTTGATGCGTCTTCTTGAACTCGGAGCTGACAAAGAGAAAATAATTCAGGAATGTGTCAAGGCATGCAGTTATGAGAGCCTTCGTCTGAAATCATTTGCCATCTCCGAGAAAATGGAAGTTTTCGCAAGGCACCGAGGTATATTAATATCTCTCTCCAAGGATGATCTTGAACGCTTCCATTATGAGAAAGGGGATACCGAGGGACTGGTGAATATGCCATTGGATATACGGGGAATAGTCTTTTCTATCTTTATTCGTGAAGACGCGGAGCAGATTAAGATTTCAGCAAGAAGTAAATATGATTTTCCTGTGTCTAAGATATGTTCCGACTTATTCGGGGGCGGCGGTCATATTCAGGCTGCCGGCGCTGAATTCAAAGGGAGTCTCGAGGAATGCAGGAGAATGATTATAGAGGCACTTCCGAAGTATGACTCGTATCTACCTTCGCATCTTGAAAGAATAGATTGGCGTAACAACTGATTATTATGAAGAAAAAGAATATACATATAGCTCTTATTGCTGTGATTGCAGCGGTTGTAACAGGCTGTTCGCATACAAAAAGTTACTCCGAACTCTTGAATGAGGAGGAGAAAGCAGTCAACTGGTTTTTGGCTGATCATAAGGTGGTGCCGTACATCCCGAAAGACAGTGTCTTTGAAGTCGGTCCGGATGCGCCATATTATAAGATGGATGAGGATGGCTATGTATACATGCAGATCATCAATCAGGGCGATATGTCAAACAGACCTCAGAAGGGTGATATCGTCTATTTCAGATACAGATACAGAAATATAAAAGAGCTTTATCAGGGAATAGATGCTTCATGGGTGGGAAATGCAGATAATTTGCAGCGTCCCACATCAAGTCTGATTTACGGGAACACCGTTTTATCAAGCACTACCAGCTGGGGAGAGGGTATACAGGTGCCGCTGAAATATGTCGGATATAATTCTGATGTAAACCTTGTAATCAGTTCGCCACAGGGACAGTTAGACGGGCAGACGCTTTGTCTCCCGTTTCAGTATAATGTGAAATATTTCAAGGCTGAATATTAAGCCTTGCTTACTTATATTTATGGGAGGATATTTTCAGCCACACTTGATGAACGTGGAATGATATCAACCCAAACGACTTACTAAATTAGCAGGACATGGCTCTAATAAAATCTATATCAGGCATACGCGGCACTATTGGTGGCGCACAGGGAGAGGGTTTAAGCAGTGTGGATATCGTGAAATTTACAGCTGCCTACGCTACTCTCATCCGCAAGACATATAAGGGTGACAGCAATACTATCGTAGTTGGAAGAGATGGTCGATTATCTGGTAAAATGGTATCAGGATTGGTCTGCAGCACGCTTATCTCCATGGGATTCGATGTTATAAATATCGGGTATGCGTCTACTCCCACCACAGAGTTGGCTGTGACAGGGGAGAAGGCATGCGGAGGTATCATTATCACTGCCAGCCATAATCCCGTGCAGTGGAACGCTCTTAAGCTCCTTAATCATAAAGGAGAGTTTCTCAACGATAAGGAGGGTAAGGAAGTAATCCGTATCGCTGATGCAGAAGAATATAGATTTGCCGAGGTTTATGATCTCGGGCAGGAGTATCGTAATGATACGTGGGATGCACGTCATATTGAAATGGTCAAGGCTCTCCCATTGGTTGACGCGGAGGCAATAAAAAATGCCGGGTTCAAAGTCGCGGTAGACTGTATAAATTCAGTTGGCGGACGTATAATTCCCGCTCTTCTCAAATCATTGGGTGTTAAGGACATCGTGGAGCTGAATTGCGAGGTGACAGGTAAGTTCGCTCATACTCCCGAGCCGATACCCGCCAACTTGACAGATATTTCGGAGTTGGTGAGAAAATCGGGTGCCGATGTAGGCTTCGTTGTCGACCCGGATGTGGATCGCCTCGCAATAGTGATGGAGAACGGTGAGATGTTTATTGAAGAGAATACACTTATCGCTATAGCGGATTATGTGTTGGAGCACACTCCCGGCTCAACTGTTTCCAATCTTTCCAGCTCTCGCGGTCTCCGCGATGTTACTCGCGCACGAGGCTGCGAATATAATGCGGCTGCCGTAGGAGAGGTGAATGTCGTGGCAAAGATGAAAGAGACAGATGCTGTAATCGGCGGAGAAGGTAATGGTGGAATTATCTATCCCGAGATACATTATGGCCGTGACGCACTTGTAGGTGTTGCCCTCTTCCTTACCATGATGGCTAAACGCGGTCAGAAAGTGAGCGAAATAAAAGCAGCTCTTCCGAAATATGAGATAGCGAAAAACAAGATTGAACTAACACCCGAGATCAATGTCGATGCCATTCTTGAAGCTGTAAAGAGGAAATTCGAGAATGAAGAGGTAAATGATATTGACGGCGTCAAGATAGACTTCAAGGATAGCTGGGTACATTTGCGTAAATCCAACACCGAGCCTATTATCCGGATATATAGCGAGGCAGCCACTATGGAGGAGGCTGACGCCTTGGCAGAAGAGATTAAAAAGGTCATCTCATCCCTTTCATAAGCATAGTCATGTTGAAGAAGTTTTTCCTTAATACCCTTTCATCATTCGTAGGGACTTGGTTGGCAGTAATGCTCTTCGGAGTTGTTCTTGTGCTTCTCTGCATTGGAGCGGCTGCGCGTTTTGCAATATCATCAGGTGATTCGCCCGCTCTGACAAAACATAGTATCATGACCGTGGAGCTGAGCGGTATAATTGAGGAGAGAGAGAGCTCGACAGCTCCTGACTATGCTAAAATAATGTCAGGTGACTTTGAGCGTCCTCAGAATTTGAATACTCTTGTTTTGGCGCTTAGAGAAGCGGCAGTCAATAAGAATATCGATGCTTTATATCTGAAATGTGGTGCGCTTTCAGCCGGTCCCGCTACTTTGGATGCTCTCCGTAAAGAGATAGTGGAGTTCTCAAAAAGCGGTAAGAAGATTTATGCCTATGGAGATATGCTTCACACAGGCTCTTACTATGTTGCATCAGCCGCTGACTCTATTTTCCTGAATCCTTATGGAGGAGTGGATTTGAAAGGTCTGTCCGGAACTTCATTATATATGAAATCACTCTTTGATAAAATAGGTGTTTCATTTCAGGTGGTAAAGGTCGGGACTTTCAAATCAGCAGTCGAACCTTACATTATGGATAAGATGAGCGAGCCGGCAAAAGCCCAGCTTGATACTCTCTTCGGAAACATGTGGGGTTATATTAAGGATGGAATATGTGCTAAGCGCAAGAAGCTTACCCCGGAGAAGATAGATTCACTGATCAATAAGGTAAGTATAAGTTTTGCATCCGCGGAGACAACGGTTTCTTCCGGTCTTGTAGATCGTTTGGCATATGAACGTACAATGGATGAAAGACTGGCGCGTCTTATCAAGAAAGATAAGGATGATCTGAATTTTGTCTCTCCAGAGTTGGTCGTCGCCAATAGCGAAGGTTTGCCTACCGGGAAGAAGAACAGGATTGCTGTGTTATATGCCACAGGCGAGATTGTGGATGGCGCATCTACCGGTATAAACTATCAGAAATTAGTACCTGTCATCACTGAGCTTGCAGATGATGAGAATGTAAAGGGAATGGTTTTAAGAGTCAACTCACCCGGTGGCTCCGCCTTCGGAAGCGACCAGATAGGAGAGGCTCTCGATTATTTCCAGTCAAAAGGTAAACCCTTGGCGGTATCAATGGGCGATTACGCGGCATCAGGCGGATACTGGATTTCTTGTAGAGCCAATATGATTTATGCCGATCCTCTTACCATAACCGGCTCAATCGGAATTTTCGGACTGATACCAAATGGAGAGGTGCTCCTTGAAAAAATAGGAATTAATCCGCAGTTTGCAGGCACAAATCCCGGTGCTGATTTCCCTACACTTTTCAAACCGATGGATGAGGAACAGCTTGCTGTGGTACAGGCAAATGTAGAAAGGGGCTATGACCGTTTCATCAAGCGTGTATCTAAGGGAAGAAAGATGCCTGAAGCTAAGGTGAGAGCCATCGCTGAGGGTAGAGTATGGGATGCGATGAAGGCTAAAGAGATAGGTCTTGTGGATCGTCTCGGTAGCACTCAGGACGCAATCGAATGGGTTGCCAAACAGACAAATATTGAAGGTAAGTATAATCTTGAATCTTATCCTGAAGTAAAGACCTCTTTCTGGGATTTGCTTGTAGATGGAGGAGCATTTGAGATGGTGGCTGCCCGCATGGCAAGCCCTGACTTCTCAACATTTGCGAAAGAATATCTCGAGAGATATCTCAACAGAGAACGCATCCAGGCACGTATGGCTGACTTCAAAGCGGGCTTCTGAAGAGAGAAAGGGAGTTAAGGAGACAATTAAGGAAGAGTAATTAGATGGCATTAATAAAGAAAGAGACCGCAGATAAGATTATGACCTACCTGTTAAAGCCGCTCTCATGGCTTTACGGAGGGGTCACGGGCTTTCGTAATTGGCTCTTCGATCATGGCGTCCTCTCGCAGGAGGAATTTCAGGTTCCGGTGGTGAGTGTGGGAAACATAACCGTGGGAGGAACGGGGAAGACTCCACATGTGGAGTATATCCTCGGAATGTTGGCTATGGACTATAAGATTGCTGTATTGAGCCGTGGGTATAAGCGTAAGACCCGTGGATTCATACTTGCCAATAATCACAGCACTCCGCGGAGTATCGGAGACGAGCCGCTTCAGATTTATCGAAAATTTGGATCAAAAGTGAAAGTAGCTGTCTGTGAGAGCCGGAAAAAGGGAATAACGGAGTTATTGAGACAATTCCCGGACCTTCAGCTCATAGTCCTTGATGACGCATTCCAGCATCGTTATGTCAAGCCGAAAGTGTCCATTCTTCTAATGGATTATTCTCGTCCGGTATATGAAGATCACCTTTTACCCTTGGGCAGACTAAGGGAGAGTGGCAGTCAGGTGGGACGCGCCGACATGGTGATAGTGACAAAGTGTCCGGAGAATCTCCAGCCCTTGGAGTATCGTCTGATCACAAAGAAACTTGATCTGATGTCTTTCCAGAAACTATATTTCTCAAGATTCTCCTACAGTCAGCTTGAACCGGTTTTCCCAGATGACGACCCCTATAATGTAACTTTGGGCTCGTTGTCAGAAAGGGATGGAGTATTCCTTGTGACCGGTATTGCTAATCCCCGCTCATTCGTGCGTCATTTCAAGTCCTATCCTTTTAAGGTGAAAGTGGCACACTTCCCTGACCATCACGATTTTTCACGCGATGATATTCAGATGATACAGGAGAAGTTTAAAAATATGACCGGCGAACGAAAGATAATTGTCACTACAGAGAAGGACGCAGTGCGCCTGATGTATAATCCATATTTTCCTGCCGAGCTCAAGAAACTGATATATTTTCTTCCTTTATCGGTAAAGGTTGAGCCGGGAATTGAGGAGGGCGACTTTATCACCGAATTAAAGAAACAGATAGATTCAACTGAAATTTAATCTTCCTGATTGTTATATATAAGGGAGGACTCCCTTTCCACATCTTTTTTATAATTCAGGGGATGCGGAAACAACGTGTATGACCTAAATCGAATGTCACAATGGAAAAAACTTATTTAGACAAAATCAACGAGACAGCCGCTTTCATTAAAGCCAATGTAGAGAAAATGCCGGATACGGCTGTAATTCTTGGTACAGGTCTCGGCGACCTCGTCAATCAGATGAATATTGAGAAAGAGATAGACTATAAGACTATTCCCAATTTCCCGGTTTCAACAGTTGAGGGACATAGCGGTAGATTGATATTCGGAACGCTTGGCGGCAAATACATCATGGCAATGCAGGGACGCTTTCATTACTATGAAGGATATGACATGAAGGAAGTGACATTCCCCGTCAGAGTGATGAAGGCTATCGGGGTAGATAATCTTTTTGTCAGCAATGCAGCCGGCGGAATGAATAAGGAGTTCCATGTTGGCGATGTGATGGTCATTACCGACCACATAAATCTCTTCCCGGAAAATCCTTTGCGAGGCAAGAACTACAACGAGTTAGGCACACGCTTCCCGGCAATGACTGAGGCGTATTATCCGGAATATATAGCTCTTGCGGATAAGATTGCAGAGGAGAAAGATATCAGATTGATGCATGGCGTATATGTCGGCACATCCGGTCCGACTTTCGAGACTCCGGCGGAATATGAGTTTTTCCGTGTTATCGGAGGAGACGCGGTCGGAATGTCAACCGTTCCGGAGGTAATCGTTGCAAATCATGCCGGAATGAAGGTATTCGGTGTGTCAGTGATTACCGACCTTGGGGGGAAAGATATCAAGGAGGTTCCCACTCATGAGGAGGTGCAGAAGGCGGCTTTGAAAGCCCAGCCGATAATGACAACGGTAATGACCGAAATGTTGAAGAGAATATAATCTGAATTTATACTATGGAAAATAATCAGGAACAAGAGGATAAGAAGCCGACAGAAATCGCTGATTTGGGTGAGTTCGGACTTATCCGCTATCTCACAAAAGACTTCCCTTTGAAGAATGAGTCTACTCTGAAAGGAGTAGGGGATGATGCAGCTGTCCTTCATTTTGGGGATAAGGAAGCATTGGTCACTACCGATCTCCTGCTTGAGGGGATACATTTTGATTTACGCTATGTCCCTTTAAAGCATCTTGGTTATAAAGCGGCAGTAGTCAATTTCAGCGATGTCTATGCCATGAATGGCACTCCCAAGCAGATAACAGTCAGTCTTGGAATATCAAGTCGCTTCACTTTGCAACATATCGAGGAGCTCTATTCAGGCATCCGACTTGCATGTGAGGTGTATGGAGTGGATCTTGTGGGAGGAGACACGTCAGCCTCTGTGACAGGATTGGTGATAAGCATCACATGTCTGGGTGAAGGAAATAAGGATGAAATAGTATATCGTGATGGAGCGAAGCCCACAGATTTAATATGCGTTTCCGGCGACCTTGGAGCAGCCTATATGGGACTTCAGCTGCTTGAAAGGGAAAATCGGGTGGCTGCCCAGAGTGGAAATCCTGACTTTCAACCCGATTTCGCAGGCAAGGAGTATATCCTCGAGCGTCAGCTGAAACCTGAGGCAAGAAAAGATATAATAGCCGCTTTACGAGAAGCGGGTGTCAAGCCTACTTCAATGATGGATGTAAGCGACGGTTTAAGCAGCGAGCTTCTGCATATCTGTCATAATTCCAACACTGGTTGCCGGGTGTATGAGGAGAAGATTCCTATCGACTATCAGACAGCCGTAATGGCAGAGGAATTGAATATGAATCTCGTGATGGCGGCAATGAATGGCGGAGAGGATTATGAATTACTCTTCACTGTCCCTCTGACAGATCACGACAAGATAAATAAGATAAAGGGTGTTTCAGTGATAGGATACGTCACCAAGCCCGAGTTAGGATGCGCGCTCGTCACTCGTGATGGAGCTGAAATCCCGATCAAGGCACAGGGATGGAGTGCCTTCTTAACAAATAATAAGTAAAGGAAACTTTAACTTAAACGTTATTTAACAGAGAAGATTTAAAACGTTAGCGTATAAAATGCTACTTTTGCACTCCGTAATATATTCCGCCAAAAGGGTCATTCCCTTTTACTTTATTTGCGTAAGAGAGAGGGCGGAAGTGGTGTTTTATTTTAAAGACTTGATTGAATAAAGAATATGGAAGAGACTCTTAACATTAGGGAACTCAATGACCTGATTGCATCTAAAGCAAGTTTTCTCAGTTTAATCCGCAGCGGTATGGACCGCCGAATCGTTGGTCAGAAACATCTTGTAGATGCTCTTCTGATTGCGCTTCTTTGTAATGGTCACGTTCTGCTTGAGGGTGTGCCCGGTCTGGCAAAGACCCTTGCGATCAAAACTCTGGCAAATCTGGTAGATGCCAAATACAGCCGTATTCAGTTTACTCCCGATCTTTTGCCTGCCGATGTTATCGGTACGTTGATATATAGCGTGAAAAAAGAGACCTTTGAAGTGAAGAAAGGTCCTGTATTTGCAAATTTCGTGTTGGCTGATGAGATCAACCGTGCTCCTGCAAAAGTGCAGAGTGCGCTTCTCGAGGCTATGCAGGAGCGACAGGTGACTATAGGAGACGACACATTCCGTCTCCCCGAGCCTTTCCTTGTAATGGCGACACAGAACCCGATCGAGCAGGAGGGAACTTATCCTCTCCCTGAGGCACAGGTAGACCGTTTCCTTCTTAAGGTCATCATCGGCTATCCTACTAAAGAGGAGGAGAAAGCTATTATCCGTCAGAATATCAAGGGCGAACTTGAGCCAGTCACTCCTCTTATTGATCCGAAGGAGATTCTTGAAGTGCAGAAAATAGTGGAGAAGATTTATATAGACGAAAAAATAGAGAATTATATCGTAGATATAGTGTTCGCTACCCGTCAGCCTTCTAAGTTTGGTCTCAACCATCTTCAGAGTATCATATCATTCGGGGCTTCTCCACGTGCATCAATCTCCTTGGCTAAAGCATCACGCGCCTATGCATTCCTTCAGGGTCGCGGATATGTGATTCCCGAGGATGTACGTGCCGTGTGTCATGACGTGCTCCGTCATCGTATCGGTCTGACCTACGAGGCTGAAGCTAATAATATCACTGCTGATGGAGTGATCACTGATATCCTCGACAAGATAGCAGTGCCCTAATCATATCAGATTCTAAAGAGGAGAGGGGGAGATAAATAAAGAATCTCCCTCCTTCTCTTCATCTAATACTTCTAATCAGGAGATAATTTATTAATGGACGCGAACGAAGTATTAAAGAAAATACGGAAGATAGAAATAAAGACCCGCGGATTAAGCCAGAATATCTTCGCGGGTGAATATCATAGTGCATTTAAAGGTCGCGGTGTTATATTCTCCGAGGTGCGTGAGTATCAGCCCGGAGATGATATCCGCGATATAGACTGGAATGTCACCGCCCGTCAGAACCGTCCCTTTGTAAAGGTCTATGAGGAGGAAAGGGAGCTTACCGTAATGCTCCTTATAGATGTAAGCGGAAGCAGAAATTTCGGAGCATGCGGTGATCTAAAAAAAGAAAAGATGGCGGAAATAGCCGCTACACTTGCTTTCTCCTCCATTACTAATAATGATAAAGTAGGAGTGATTTTCTTTAGCGATAAAGTGGAGAAATTTATTCCTCCCAAGAAAGGAAGGAAGCATATACTGCTTATCATCCGGGAAATTATCAATTTTGTTCCCGAAAGTCGAGGTACTGACATTGACGTAGCCCTGCAATTCCTGACAAACGCATTGAAGAAGAGCTGTACGGCATTCCTTATCAGTGATTTTATAGATGATCATGACTATTTTAAAAGTATGACCATCGCAAATAGAAAGCATGACCTGGCAGCGATTCAGGTATATGATAAGCGCGATGCAGAAATGCCGGATGTAGGGCTCATCAGAATTAAAGATATGGAGACAGGCGCTGAGCGTTGGATTGATACATCTTCAGCAAAGGTAAGGAAGCTTTACGCTAAGGATTGGTATGCGCGTCAGCAGAAACTGTCCTCAACTGTTGCACGAAGCGGTGTCGATCTGGCTCAGGTCACAACAGATGAGGATATTGTGAAACCGCTGCTTGGTCTCTTCCGACGGAGAAACTAAGCCATAGAGATGCTTATCCTGTAAAATTATGAGAAATGTGAAAATATTAAAATATATTTCGCTCGCGATAGCTTTGATAGGCTTCTCCCTTGGAGCGAATGCCCGCCCCACTATAGAGGCGAAGCTTGACTCCGCATCTATTCTCATGGGATCAATGACCAATCTGAAAATTACTGTTGATCAGGAAGAGAATTTCAGAGGATACCTCCCATTGATGCGTTCGGCTATTGAGAACGGTTATGTTGGGGTATGCGGAGATAGTGTGGAACTGCGGGCTCCTTCCGTAATTGATACCGTTAGAAAGGATAATCGGTTGCGCATCACATTTGATATTCCAGTCCAGAGTTTCGATTCCGGCTATTATAATATTCCCGGCATAGAATTTATATCGGGTGTTGATACCTTCCGCTCCAATAGAGTGGCATTGAGGGTTTTGCCGGTGAATAATGTTACCGCAGAAACTCCGATAGAGGAATATGCCAATATAGCGAAGCCCGAAGGCGGGAATATCTTTGATTCCCTTCCCGACTGGCTCTATAATTATTGGTGGTTGCTCCTTATTATCGTTGCTGCGTTAGGTGTGGTGTTCTGGTTATGGCGTCGATATAAGTCAAATGGAGGAATCCTGCCTAAAAAGCCTGAACCGACTCCCTATGAGAGCGCTATCAGCGGATTAAAAGAATTGCAGTCAAGAAAACTGTGGGAGAACGGTATGGAAAAGGAGTATTATACTGAATTGACAGATATCCTCAGGACATATCTCTACCGCAGGTTCGGTATCAATGCAGTTGAAATGACATCACGCCAGATTTTGGCTGCGCTTTCTAAGAATAATGATACGAAGGAGAGGAGAGGGATGATACGCCAGATACTGGATATGGCTGATTTCGTAAAATTTGCCAAAGTGCGTCCTCTACCCCCTGATAATGTTAAAGCAATGGAAAATGCCATACAGTTTGTAGAAGAAACCAAACCGGTCGCTGTGGTTCCGGAGGATGATAAGAAAGGAGGTGAGAAATGACGTTTCTTCATCCCGGTCTGCTATTTCTTCTCCTTCTGTTGATACCGCTTGTAGCGTGGTATATTTGGAAATGGAAAAATTCCAATCCCTCAATGGGACTATCCACTATCACTCCCTTTAAGGGAGTTGGTACCTCTTGGAAGGTGTGGATGATGCATTTCGGCTTTATGTTGCAGTTAGTGGCGATAGCATCTGTTATAGTGGCGTTGGCTCGTCCTCAGACTCATGATTCACAGCGTTCCTCCCGTGTGGAAGGCACTGATATTGTGCTATGTCTGGATATCTCCACTTCCATGTTGGCAACCGATTTGGCTCCTACAAGATTTCAGGCGGCAAAGGATGTGGCTCGTAAGTTTGTAAATCAGCGAACGGATGATAATATGGGTCTTGTAGTGTTCTCAGGAGAGTCATTATCATTAATGCCGTTGACTACAGATAGAACCGCGCTTATTAATGCTATATCAAGTGTTGATATGGGAGCTCTTAATGATGGTACGGCTATCGGTGACGGACTTTCAAGCGCTATCAACCGTTTGGTATCCGGTAAGGCAAAATCAAAGAGTATAATTCTACTCACGGATGGTACTAACAATGCCGGAGATGTAGCTCCCTCCACGGCAGCCCGTATCGCCGCTCAGAAGGGTATAAAGATTTATACTATCGGAGTGGGTACAAATGGTACTATCACGATAACTGATCCTTATGGCTTCTCCAATACTACGATGGAGACTAAGATTGATGAGGGTGCATTGAAGAGTATCGCCGAGATGACCAAAGGTAAGTATTTCCGTGCTACTGATTCAAGAATGTTGAATGATATTTTTCAGGAAATCGATTCTCTGGAAAAAACCACTTTAGATGTGGACCGCATCACATTTACAGAAGAGAATTTCATGCCTTGGATTCTTATAGCCCTCGGAGCTTTATCCCTGAGATTATTGCTGAGATATACCGTTTTGCGTAGAATCCCGTAATTTTGATTTGACTATGTTTAGTTTTGCATATCCATCATATCTTCTCCTTCTATTGTTAGTTCCGGTATTCGGGCTTCTATATGTTTGGGCAAGATATATAAGAAATAAGCATCTGAAGAGATTCGGCAAGAAAAATATCATCTCCTCCCTTATGCCGGATGTCTCCCCATATAAACCACCTGTCAAGCTAACTCTCGAACTCGCCGCTTTGGCATTGATTATCCTTTGTTTCGCTCGTCCGTGGGGAGGAATAAAGGATCAGAAGACAGAGAAGGAGGGTATAGAGGTTGTAATAGCTGTGGATGCAAGTAATTCCATGCTCGCTTCTGCCACTGCCTCCAATGACGGACCCGAGAGAATGCGAACGGCAAAGCTTATGCTTGAGAAGCTTATCAACCGCTTTGATAATGACCGTGTGGGCTTGATTGTATATGCCGGCTCGGCATATACTCTTATTCCGGTAACGAATGATTACGTATCAGCCAAGATGTTTCTTAGCTCTATTGATCCCTCTCAGATCACCGAGCAGGGAACAAATATCACAGAAGCAATCGAGATGGCTGCATCATCTTTCAGTGAGGATAAGAATATCGGAAAAGCGGTCGTCCTGATTACTGACGCTGAGGAATTGGATGACAAGGAAAGCGTGATGGAAGCTGCTAAAAACGCGGCGAAAGGTGGTATTCAGGTTGATGTGATAGGAGTTGGTGCTCCTGTCGGCGTTACCATCCCGCAGGGTGGCACAGTGATGATTGATCCCGAAACGGGCGAACCGGTCCATACGGCATTAAATGAAGACCTGGCGGCTGAGATAGCAAAAGAGGGTAAAGGAATATATGTAAATGCGGCTAACAAAGATGCGCTAAATGAGCTTGATAAGCAACTTGATACCTTAAAAAAAGCAAAATTCGAATCAAGCACATACGCTTTGCATGATGAGCTTTTCCCGATATTTGCATGGCTGGCTCTCGCTTTGCTCTGTATTGATATATTTGTTCTTGACAGCAAAATCAGCTGGCTGGATAAATTTACTTTCTTTAAAAAGGAGGAAAAATGAGGATGACAAAATATGTAAAAGCCGTATTGCTTATTTTCGCGGTTGCTTTCTCCTTTATGGCATCCGCACAATCTGTACGTCAGGAGAGAAGATTGATTACGGATGGAAATAAGTTATACCTTGAGAGAAAATTCAAGGATGCGGCAGCTAAATACAAGGAGGCTCTGAATATTAACGGGGCTTCTGCCGTAGCGAAATATAACCTTGGTATGGCTGAAATCAAGCAGGTGGTAAATCCGAAAGATACCACTGAGCGAACTTCAAGACTCATTACCGATGCGGTAAAGAATCTGAGCGAAGTGGCTCAAATGGCTAAAGAGAAACCGGGGTTGGCTGCGAAGGCAAACTATAATTTGGGAAACCTTGAATTTAATAGGGAAAACTACGGAGAAGCAATAAAGTATTATAAACAGTCCCTTCGTATTGACCCTAAAGATGAAAAGGCAAAAAAGAATCTTAGAATTGCACAGCTGAAACAACAGAATCAGGATAAGAATAAAGATAATAAAGACCAGAATAAGGATCAGCAGGATCAGCAGAATCAAGATAAGGATAAGGACAAGGATCAGAATAAGGATGAGCAAAATCAGAATCAGAATCAGGATCAGCAGGATAAGAAGGATCGGGAGCAGGATAAGAATATCAACCAGCAGACTGCCTCTCAGATTCTGCAGGCTATTGACAACAAGGAGAATCAGACACGTGCTCGTGTGAACAGAGCTAATAAGGGAGATAAATCTGCTGCCGGAGGTGCTCGGACACGAAGATGGTAAGCTGATTAATTTGAAAGATGAGACTATGAAGATGAGAGAAAATAGAAGATTATGGGCATTTTTACTCGCCATATCTTTTTTCCTGCTTCCCTCCTTTGCAGGTAATGTAAGGTTAAGCGTGGATTATGGACGAGGGAAAAGCGGAGTAGAAAAAGGTGAAATATTTTATATAAATATTGATGTCACTAATATCGAGTCAGCACCTGCTACTCCGGATAAAGTGCCGGGTGCCAAAGTGCTCTACTTTGAAAGAATGTCTCATTCTTCCAGTTTCTCTAATATTAATGGTCAGATAACTCAGTCTACAAGCAGCAAGTATGTTGTGACGTTGAGGGCATTGGATGAAGGTAAATTTTCATTCGGTCCTGTAACGGTGGATGGTGTAAAGAGTAACACTGTCAGTTACTCTATCGGTAAGGCTTCTGCTCAGCATGGCCCTGCTGCCTCACAACAGGCGCAAGACACGGATAATTCCTCTTCACAGACGGCAGACAGCGACAAGCCTAAATTCATAGGAAAAGGAGATAGCAATCTGTTTCTTCGCGCAACTGTTTCACAAGGGGATGTGTACGAGCAGCAGGCTTTGGTCTACACGGTGAAGCTCTATACCACTTATGATGCTATTAAATTTATCGGCGCTACGGCAGCTCCTAAATTTGACGGTTTTGTGGTAGAGGAGTCAAACGATATATCTCGCTCTCTGACCATGGAGACATACAACGGCAAGAGCTACGCAACTGCAGTGATCGCTCGTTATGTGATTTTCCCTCAGATGAGCGGTCAGTTGAAAGTTACGGGTAATACCTACACTGTATCAGTTGACCAAAGAGAATACTACCATGATCCATTCTGGGGAAGCATGTCGTATTCTACACCTCTGCAACTTAATGTAACCCCTAATGACTTAGTGGTGAATGTTAAGTCATTGCCTCTTCCCAAACCGGCAGACTTCAGCGGAGGAGTAGGTAGTTTTAAAATCGACTCTGAGTTAAAGGGAACTACATTCAAATCAAATACTGCAGCCTCAATCGTATACACCGTATCGGGCACAGGTAATCTGAAGTATATTCAGTTGCCCGACCTTCAAGCTCTCTATCCTTCTGAACTGGAGGTATATACCCCTACGACTGACGTAAAGGCTGAAGTAGGAAGCAGTAATGTGTCAGGTTCGGTCAGATTCGATTATACTTTCATGCCATTGGAGGAGGGTAATTTTAAGATACCACCAGTAAAATTGGTATATTTTAATCCTGCTACCGGCAAATATGAGACAGCAACAGCTCGAGGGTACGACATAAATGTCGGGAAGGGAGAAGCTTCGGCTAAATCTCAGGTGAACAGACCCCGTCATTTCTTCTCCGATTTAAAATCGGTCAAGGTGAATGACCTGCGGAAAGAGCGTGTTCCGATGGTCAGAACGTTTGCTTACTGGCTTTTCTATATTCTCCCTGTAGGTTTGTTCCTTATAGCCTTTTTCTCATATAGAGGTTATATAAGGAGCAGAGCGGATATGGCTGTTTTCAACATGAAGCGTGCCGATAAGTTGGCTCGTAAACGTCTGCGCAAAGCCAACCATTGCATGAAGAAAGGTAACGTCCAAGGCTTCTACGATGAACTTCTTATTGCTCTTTGGGGGTATATGAGTGATAAACTCAAAATGCCTACTTCAGAATTAATGAGAGATAATATACGAACGGTGCTTGAAGAGAAGGGAGTGGAGGAGTCTGTAATCGAAGGATTTATCTCACTTCTGGATAAGTGCGAGTTTGCAAAATATTCTCCCGAAGGTGGAAAGGAAGGTATGGAATCAACCTATCGACAGGCTATAGAGGAGATTAATCAAGTGGAAAATTCATTTAAGAAAGGAGGAAAATAACTATGAAAAGAACTATCTTATTACTCATCGGTCTATTATTCCTTCTCCCCTTGACATGTAAGAGTGCCCCCCTTGATGAAGCGGTGGGAGCATATGACTCCGGAGACTATTCCAAGGCTTTGGAAATCTATAAGAGTGTTATCAAGGATAAGGGAGAATCTGCTCCTCTTTTATATGATCTCGGCAATGTATATGTCAAGACAGGGGATTATGGAGAGGCGATGCTTGCATATAGAAGGGCTCTTCTCTTAGATCCTTCCGGAAAAGAATTGAAAGCGAATATAGCTTATGTGAAATCAAAAGTGGATGATGCCAATAAAGCGGAGGCAAAGGGGAAGAAAGTATCGGTGCTTGCTCAGGATTCTTCTTTCTTTCATCTTTTGAAGCAGAATATAGTATTCTCATTCCTCCCTGATACATGGGCATTATGGGCAGGGATAACATTTGTAGTATCAATCGCATGTTTGGCACTATATATATTCTCCTCTAATGTTCCGGTTCGTAAAATCGGTTTCTTCGGAGGGTTTATCGCTCTCGGTGTCTCTATAATTACTCTTGCTTTCTCTCTTATGAGTGTGTCGGTCAGAGCAAATCCAAATGAAGGAGTGGTAACGGCATTTAAGGTTAATTTGAAAAATGAACCGACGGCCGGAGCCAAGGAGAACCCGTTGGCACTTACTCGCGGCACAGTTATGAATGTGCTGTCGGAAGAAAGCAACGAAGAAGGCGAAACAGAATGGTATAAAGTATATCTCAATGAAGATTTTGCCGGTTGGATTAAAGTTGAGGATTTTGAGATTATTTAGTGGTATAGTCCTTTATAATTGCGTGCCTGTTGCAATCCCTACATAAGTTGAATATCTTTATAGGTGAATTATGACAGAGAATTATGTTGTAGAACACCCGCAATAAAAAGGAGAAATCTTTTGTAAGTCTAAAAATAATTGTTAACTTAGCAATATATAAAAGAAAGATTAACCCCAAAATTAATAACCATGAGCAAAACGATAACATTTAACGAGCTTCGCAGACTCAAAGACAGTTTGCCTGATGGCGCAACACATCGTATCGCCGATGAACTCAATGTAACTGTTCAGACAGTGCGTAACTATTTTGGTGGTGCCAACTACCAGTTCGGTAAGAATGCCGGTCTTCATATCCAGCCGGGTCCTGACGGAGGTGTTGTTGTCTTGGATGACACCACTATCTATGACATGGCTGTAAAGATTCTTGAGGAATCAAAAGGCGAGGAGCAGTAAAAATTTTTCTATCTTGATATGGATGAGACTAAAGATCTGATAACACTCGTAATTCATACTCCCGAACGCGCCGGAATACTTAAGGGTATTTTGGAAAGTCATGGAGTAAAAGTAGTATTGGAGGATTTCATAGTCTCTCATTCCACTTTGAGAATGGCGGAACGAGTGAAGATCTCCGAGAGTGATCTTCCTATCGCATTGAAAATAATTGAAAGCGGAGATGGTTATTCCGCTTCATCCATAGCATTGAAAATGGCGGGTATGAGCGGTAATATGCTCATTCCCGTCGATTTTTCCGAATCCTCTCTTCTTTCCGTGAAGATGGGTTTTTCGTTGTCTAAACGTCTCTCGGTTCATCCGGTCGTGATGCATAGTTTTGTTGCTCCGTTGTTTTCTCCTGTAGGGGAGGCGGAAGAGGATGTTACGGGAGACACTGCGGCAGTCGTTGACGCAACTATCAATACTGTCAGAGCTGTAAACACTCTCCGAGAGAATGCAACAGACAGGATGGCGGCATTCCGCAGAAAAATCCTGGATCTCCAGAAGAGTGGAGATATTCCGGACCTTAAATTTTCAACGACAGTGATGGAAGGAGTGCCGGAAGATGTAATCCTGAATTATTGTGAGCAGAATCCTCCTATGCTTGTTGTGATGGCGACAAGGGGAGTAGAAAAGAAAGAGGAGGATTTAGTCGGCAGTGTTACCGCTGAAGTGCTGGATTCCTGCAGGGTGCCTGTCTTGACCGTGCCTGATAATCATAAGGATATTGATATTAAAGATATTAAAAGGCTCATGATGTTCTGCAATATCGATCAGCATGATGTTCTTGCAATGGATACCTTGATGAGGATGTTTGATTTCCCTGAATATGAAGTCATACTTGTCCCTGCTGTGGAAAAAAGAAAAGGAAATTTAGAATCTCGTCTTAGGGATCTCACTAATTTCTTTAACTCTAATTTCCCAAATTCTAAATTTACTAATATTATACCTGATTGCAAGAATGTCAGGGAGGAGATAGATACCATTGTAGTGGAAAAGGATATCCAGATGATGATAGTTCCGAATAAAAAGAAGAACATTTTCAGCCGGATTTTCCATCCCACGATTGCTCATAAATTTATTTTTGAAAGGGATATGCTGATGTTGGCGCTCCCTGTGTAAAAAACTATTAGAAGTAAATCATATAAATTAATGATATATCCTGTAGATTTTGAAACTAAGATAGGATTTGATTCAATCAGAAGAATAGTTTCTGAAAAATGTCTTTCAAGACTTGGTAAGGATGAAGTGTCAGAAATGGCATTTTCATCCGATTTTGTTGTTGTGACCACCCGATTGAACATGGTTAAGGAGATGGTGGTTATCCTCACCCAAAACCTCCCTTTTCCCACAGGAGGAGTACATGATGTATTGCCTTATCTTTCGGAAATAAAGGCTTTGGGATCTTTTATGTCGGCGGAAAGACTTTATAAGCTCTCAGAAACACTCTCTGCGATGGCTGAAGTGGAAAAATTTTTCCGGCCTCAACACGATGAGGAGAAGGAGATTTCTCTTTTTCCATATTTAGCAAAAGAATTTTCTGAAATTTCTAATTTCCCGTTTATTGTCAATGAGATAGATCGGGCTGTCAATAAATATGGAGAAGTCAAAGATACTGCCTCTCCTGAGCTATACGATATCCGCCAATCCATCCGTTCAGCACAAGGCTCCATGCAGAGGGCTATGAGAAGAGTGATGGATGCAGCCATCGCAAAGGGTGTGGTGGAGAAAGATGCTACTCCTGCTTTGCGCGACGGTAGAATGGTGATCCCGGTCAGCGCAGGAAATAAATATGGACTAAACGGTATAATACATGATGAGAGCGCGACAGGTAAAACAGTATATATCGAACCGGCGGAGGTAGTAGAAGCGGGAAACAGAATGCGCCAGCTGGAGATGGATGAGCGTCGTGAAGTGACAGCAGTCCTTATTTCCATAGCAAATATAATTCGCCCTTATATCGATGAGATTATCAATAGCTGCTATAAATTAGGGAAAGTTGATTTCATTCGGGCCAAGGCGAAATTCGCGATTGAGATTGATGCTCAGATGCCGCATCTCTCGCAGAATGAGGAGTTGGAATGGTATCATGCGGTCCATCCCGGATTATTATTATCGTTGCGTCAACAGGGTAGGGAAGTGGTGCCTCTGAATATTAATCTTAATGAGAAACAGCGTATTCTGATCATTTCCGGTCCGAATGCCGGAGGTAAATCAGTTTGCTTGAAGACAGTCGCTGCCGTGCAGTATATGATGCAGTGTGGACTTCTGCCATCTCTCTATTATAATAGTCATATGGGGGTTTTCAAAAGTATATTCATTGATATCGGTGACGAGCAATCATTTGAAAACGACCTCAGTACATATTCTTCGCATCTGAAGAATATGAAGTTTTTCTTGCAAAATGCAGGGAAAATGACAATCATTCTCGCAGATGAGATGGGATCGGGCACGGAGCCTCAGATAGGTGGAGCGATGGCGCAGGCCATTCTGAAGACACTCGGTGAAAAGGGCTGTCTCGGAATTGTCACCACTCATTATCAGAATCTTAAGACTTTTGCAGAGTCTGAGGAGGGTTTTGTAAATGGAGCGATGCTTTATGACCGTCAGCATCTTCAACCGACATTCGAACTCTCTATCGGCACTCCCGGAAGTTCTTTTGCTTTGGATATAGCGCAGAAAATCGGTTTGCCGCGCGAGGTGATAGAGAATGCGAAGGAGATAGCCGGAAGCGACTATGTGAATCTGGATAAATATATATCCGAGATAACACGTGACAGAAGATACTGGGCAAATAAGCGTCAGAATATTAGAGAGAAAGAGGTTAAACTGGATAATCTACTCTCGAAATATGAAGAAACGGCAGGAGATCTGAAGGCACAGAGAAGGGCTATCCTTAACGATGCCGTAAAAGAAGCAAAAGAGATTGTTGCCGGCGCTAATGCCCAGATTGAGCGCACCATTCTTGAAATACGTAAGACTCAGGCAGAGAAAGAGCGTACCAAGGAATTGAGGAAAGAGCTGAAGGATTATGCTCAGGATCTTCAGGAGGGTAAGGTTGTAGATACCGGGAAAGAGGAGAAGGTAATAAAGACTCTGAAACATAAAAGCAAGAACGCACGCAATAATGTTGCCCTAAAGCAAGAAAAGAAAGATAAGGAGATAGCTGTTGGCGATTATGTTAAGATGGAGGGAGGAACAGTTGCCGGAGAGGTTCTCTCCATTTCCGGTAAAAAAGCTGAAGTAGCATTTGGTGGACTTAGGACAACTGTAGCACTAAATAAGCTGAAACATTCTGCCAAGCCCAAACCATCCGCTCTTTCCCAAAGTCTTTCTATCTCATCTGAAACGTCAGCCGAAAGCAGGAAAAGACAGTTGAATTTCAAAAACGAGATTGATGTCAGGGGTATGAGGGCTGACGAAGCTTTACAGGCAGTCACCTATTTTCTGGATGATGCCGTACAATTTTCCGCTTCAAAAGTCAGAATACTTCATGGTACGGGTCATGGAATATTGAAAACTTTAATACGCCAGATGTTGAAAGCAAATACCGCTGTTGAGCATTTTGAAGATGAAGATGTGAGATTTGGTGGTGCCGGTATAACAGTTGTTGATTTGAATTAACAAAACGAAAGATTTATTAACATTTATTGATTCATTTGATAATCAATAATATAAAGAAATAAGGAAAGAAATTTAGCAAAAATATTAGGGCGGGACTTGACTACGCCAGATTTTTGTACTAATTTTGCATCCGCAATCGGGAAACGCCCCGAGGTCAGAAAGCTGACCGGGAGGGTGCCGATAGCGAAAGAACAATGACATTCTGCCACAG
>JAAVFG010000015.1 GCA_014800895.1 Bacteroidales bacterium | reverse complement strand
TTATATCGTTCCTTTATATCAGTGATATAAGTTTCTGCAAATAATGCTTTGAGATATTCAGCCTTTCGTTCTTCTGACTTATATTCCAATACCTGAGGTAGTCCTCCATAAGTCATAAACTCCTCAAAAGCCAGATCCGTACTCTTATCGGTTGCGGACATAAATTCCCTGAAATTTAATGGGAATACCTTAATCTCCTCACCTCGTCCTCTAAAGGTGGTTATTACATCCTTAGACAGAAACCGTGCGGTACTCCCCGTAACGTAAACATCGGCATTCTTAATTTTCAGATAACTGTTGAGAACATCTTCAAACTCGTCAACCAACTGAATCTCATCAATGAGAATATAATACATCTCCCTATCTATCATTTTGGAATCAATGAACTCCAATAGATTGTCAGGATTGCGGAGGGACTTGTTTCTTCGGTTATCCAAATCTATTTTAATGATATGTGCAGATGAAACACCATCTGCCTCCAACCAGTCGGCAAACAAATCGAACAGAAGGTAAGATTTACCACTTCAGCGTACGCCAGTGATAATCTTTATCATTCCGTTATGACGGCTTTCTATAACCTTGTCAAGATATATTTTTCTTTCTATCCTCATAATATTCCGAATAAATGTCATTTGTGACACTTTTTCGGAACACAAAATTAGTCATAAATTTTATTCATGCCAAATAATCAGGAGTATTTTGGCTTAACCCATCTCAAAAACCTATTCACTAACGATATTGCATCATTTTATTAATTTAATATTTGTAAACATAAGTTTAATAAAGGTGCCGTATTTATACAGTAATGCCTATTATAGCTCACGTAGTCCTAATTACCTGAAAACACAGAACTTACACAAGGATACACTTTTTGCCTCATACTACCAAAATCTGTACCTTTCGTGTATTATTTTCTATAAATCTATCCTGATTATCAGTATAGTAATGGCTTTCATAGGAAGGAATATCAGGAGCAAGATTGGATGATAAATGTACCACTATACGCGGTCGGTGCCTTTCTTCATCATATGGATTAAGTGAAGACTATAAAAAAAGAGGCTGTCTAACAATTGAACTGCACCCCAAAAGTTTTTTGTCCGAGAACAAAGATCCCTAAAAGAATTGAAAACCTGTCTGTATTTCGCCACTTTATCCATAAATCAGAATTTTTGGGCAAAGTTAGATTTTAAACAGACAGGTTTCAATACGCTATCGCGGATGGTTGTACCAATATAATATTTCCCGTTTTTTATTCTATAAAGTATGACAAAATGGTTTTGATTCCAATGTAATATACAAGGAGATGATATCGAGGTAAGATGATGGATAGTCGCCTTTATGGGCTGACATTTAAGCCCTAAGGAAATTGCTGCCTTGCAAATGCCTAACAAATAAACACCTTCTGTAGTAGCATGACAAAGAGTTGATATGAAATTATGAGAATAGTTTTCCCCATAGTAGGTACATATCTTTTGGAGGCATGCAACTCCGCATTGCATTGCATCTTCTTGCTTGATGAAAGGGAATGGTTTGGGCATATTACGAAATTATAGAGAATAATCCGTTTTCAACTTCTTTAAGGTTATTTGTTACGTACATATTGTATCTTAATGGGTTATCTTTGATTTCTAAGATATGGTCACAGGTACACCCCCATAGTTTTTGGAAAGAGGGGCTATTAATCACTGCAATTATGTCTATATATTTGTCTCTTATATTTCCATAAACCTGGTCATTTTTTAAGCAGTTTTTAATATATCCTTCTTTATCGATACATAGGCGTTTATAGTAATAAGGATTGAACGAATGTGAGAGCAGGAAGTATTTAAGATCAAAGATATAATTTTTTAGATAATCATTATTTGAGGAACAAAGTTCATGATAGTTGTTTTTGACATAATAAAACCTTTTACCATGTCTTTCTTCTCTTCCTGAATAAGGCGAACCATAAAAAATAATGCTGACAATAATGTCTGCGACTTTTCTCTTACATATTTTAGAGAGAAGATGCGTATATTTATGACTGGCTACAAGCTGTATACTTTTTATGGAACTCTTGTAGATTTCAGAAAGTGCATATTCCAGATCTTCCTCAATAATATCCTCAGAAAATCTTATTTCCATAAATTTAACCAATAAAGTGTTGACAATGGAAACAATAGTGTTTATATCATATTGCTTTGAATACTCGACAACTAGATGCTTGATATGTTCTGGTGATATATAACAGAGATCTAAATTGGGAAATAAATCGGTACTTTTTCTTATGCCGATTATACCTCTATCTTTAAGATATGAAATAGTTTGTTGAAGCAGATTAGATTCATCTGAATATAACATCTCTATTTCAGAGATAGATTTATTGTCAAACAGATTGATAAGGGATTCAATACCTTCATTTATATATGTAACACTACATTTCTGAGCATTAAAAATAATACTCAAAGGGCTGCCTGTTACAACAAAACAATAGGGCAATAAAAAATAATATGAGTCATTAGTCATTGCTTATAATTATATTAGAGAAAGGAATTGTCGGGAAAATTACTCTATATCTTTTTGATTGATGGATTGTACTTTCAGTAAACACATCCTTTTTATGCAGTTCTTTTACATTCTCAGTGTCCATTTTATCCATCTTACGATAGAATAAAGGAAGCTTGCATAGTTCTTCTTTGTAAAAAATATTATCTTGTCCCATGTTTAATAAGCCATTTGGCGATAAGGTGTTCTAAATTGAAATTGCACCGATTACTCGGCGCAACAAATTGGCCTACTGGATTTACTTCTATGAAGGTAAATTCACCATCTAAGGTTTTGATCATATCAATGGAGCCAGTATTGAGTGATAGTTTTTCCATGAATCTTCTTAGTTTATTTTCGATTTCTGATGGAAATTTAAAGGGAATCCACTTGATGTCTTCTGACCCAAAATTCCTTTTTACATCGTCATAATTTCTATCATTAACTATGATTGCACTGGCATATATCTCTCCGTCTATATAAAAGGTTCTGATTTCGAAATCTTTATCAATTTTTTCTTGTATTAAAGATGGGAAAAAGACTTCATTCTCAAGACTTTCAATATCAGCCATGTTAACCGAGTTGGTATATACATTATATGTATTATTCTCCATGATATAGTAGCCTGAGAAACGTATTGGTTTTATGATTGAGGATGGGTATTTCGATACAAAATCAATAATATCTCTTTTGTTATTGCTAACAATGCTTTTAGGAACTTTCAACCCACATTCTTGTGCATATAGTAGAGCCGTTAGCTTATCAAGGCTGACATTATAGGGGGCAGGAAACCAAACCTTATCCTTAAGTAGAAAGAAAATATGTTTAATTAAATCGTTAAGTTCATATTTCAATTCAAATAAAGCCTGGTTTATAGGATATCCAGTTCTTAGATTCAGATGAATATTGTCTTCAAACCGCCTAAAATATATACAATCTACTTCCTTTACTAAATCAATCCCATTGAAAATTAATTTCTTGTCAGTAATATCAATCAAGATTCTAGAAGAATCATAGAGATCTTGTTGTGTGAGTTTTAGAAAGGGGATGTTATAATACAAGAGCCAATCAATGACTGGATCCGTACATTGCTCATATTCTCTGAAAGATAATACTAGAATCATTTTATGGGATTTTTTGATATTTCTTAGGATACTCCTCGTTTGGAGTATACTAAGAAACTGATTAGGCTATTGAGCTTTAAGGATGAGCTGGAATTTCAGGCTGAACCTTGGATTATTCGTGTCCGTTGAAGGTGTCATTGTTGTCCGAGTCGTGATGCTCAGAGTCTTCAGTCCATGAATCCTGAGCGAATGAACATGCACCGCCCTTTACATTGTTGAGTTCGGAAGCGTTAAGCTTCTCGATGTCGGCGATGCCGATGAGATTTGGTTTAATCATAATTTAAATATTTATAATTGTGAAACTTATATTCGATTTCCTTCACTGAACGAAATCTTCATATTCTTGGTTTTAAGCTTATTATTGCCCCATTTATAAGTGATGCTTATACGCAGGTATCTGGAGTCGTAGTAATTATTATAAACCTGGGTGTTAGTCACGGATACCTTTCTTCGCTTTATGAGGTCCTGTTTGAATATGTCATTGGCATATATGTTGATAATAAGATTGTTATCCATAAACGCACCCTTTAGTCCCATGCTGAAATTTGCGTAGCTATTGTCATAAGTTACTCCGACATGATAAGGGAAATTATGGGAATAGTTCAAGAATAGTTGGAAACGTCGTTCTTTATCGAAGGAAACGGTATTGTTTATCTGGAAATTAAACGAATTCCCGTTTTGGGCGAGATATCCTTCTGCCTTTATATCGGAGTTGTTATAAACATAATTTCCTGTGAGAAATACGTTCCACCAACTTAACGGGCGGAGATTATACGACAGATTCACTCCAAACTGACGGTTGTTGTAGATATTTTCATACGTGCTGTATGTAGTGTTATTTTCCCTTACATACATCATCTGGCCATAGGCGTTGTTTTCCTGCTGATAATATATGGTTGCGGACAAATTGCTCCTGAAAATATAGTTAACTTCCACGTTATCAGCATACGACGGCTTCAGTTGTGGATTACCTTCGTCTATATTGTTAGGATTGGTGTACCATTTAAATGGGTTGATAGCCCGGAAATACGGTCGGTTGATTCGCCGTGCATAGTTGATATTGAACATATTGGACTTGTCAAGTGTGTACGACAGATAGACTGTCGGGAATAATTTGCCATAGTCGGTCCTTACATCCTCTACAATGCTGTGAGGGGTTATACCCTTGACAAACGTATGTTCGTAGCGTAGTCCCGCCTGAATTGCAAAATGACTGTTAATACTGCGCATCGCACTGATGTATCCGGCTATTGTCCTCTCATTGTAGTCGAACTCATTACACCGTCCGGGATCTGCGACATAATCACTTCCTATAAGATTATAGTATTCCATGTTGGATAGATTACGGATGTCGCTGTATTTCATGCCGGTCTCTATATTAAGCCATGAGAATGGCAACTCAAGATTTACTTCTCCAGTCCATATACGATAAGTGATATCGCTCGGTTCCTTGACAACTGTGCAGATGTCTGAGGAATGGTTCAGGGTGCTGAAATTCACATTCTTGTCAGGAGAATGGTGCATGTAGTTAGCTGCGATATTCAGTTTCTTTCCTGATGAGCCAAGTCTTAGGTCATAATAAGCATTCAGGGTGTGTATCCTTGTGATACCTTTTTGGACTGAATTGGTTGTCAGCAACGAATCCAGGGCATTCTCGTTCATGTAGCTATATCTGTTGTGGGAGTTGATATTGTCTCTACCATAACTGAAATCGTAAATAACCCCAAGTATAGATGAAGATGACAGCTGCTGTTCAAGAGCTATATTGGCACCATAATTATTATACGTGTCTGTCCTACCAGTGCTGCTTGTCTGCATCTTAGATGGTTGGCTGATTGTATAGTTTTCATCCACAGATCCTTTGTTGTGGCTTTGACGCAATTTCAATGAAAGGAATGAGCGAGCGGAACGGTAGTTGACTGTCGCGTTCACGTTCTCTCCAGCAAATGTCCGCTGTGTATATGCCGCACCTACATTACCGTTAAGACCTTCTTCCGGATTACGTTTTGTGACAATGTTTATCATTCCTCCGTTTCCACCGGCATCATATCGGCTGGGAGGGGTTGTTATAACCTCTATACTTGCCACATCGTCTGATTGAAGAGTCTTCAGATATTGCATCAAGTCGTTCCCGCTGAGATAGGAAATTTTACCGTTGAGCATTATCTTGACGCCGCTCTTTCCAATTATCCCGATTGATGTGTCAGTGGCTTTAACCAAGGGAGTCTGTTTCAGCAGTTCAAGGGCGTTGCTTCCTTGTGACAGCGGGGTGCTTTCTACATTAAATACCAGTCTGTCAACATCTCTCTTTATTACAGGACGAGAGCCCGTTACCACCACTTCTCCCAACATAGCAGCGTCCGGTAGCATCTGTATTGTGCCGATGCTATCAGTCTCTATACTCTGATATTGAGGGACGTAGCCTATATAAGAAACATTCAGTAATTTAATCTCCTTATTATAAGGAATAAAAAAGCCTCCCATATCATCAGCTATTGTCGAGTTGACATAAGTTGAATCTGCTTTCATGAATACAATGTTGGCAAACGGCATAGGCTGTTGTTCTTCATTGACAACATTCCCTTGGATTGTTTGTGCCTGTATTTCAAGTGTATAAGAACATATGTAGATGATAAATAACGATATGGACTTAAGCATAACTATCTGATACTTAAAATTGTATTATATCATGTATGCTGAGTTGAATATTACAATTGTAGAAATCCGTTTGCTATCCAAGTTTCTCCAACGATCTCTATTTTATAGAGTCCGCGAGATGAAATTTGAAATGATGTGTTTATGTCGGAATCATATCCAATGATGTTTTCGTTTAAGTAGAGGAAAACTTCTCCGGCTGCTTCTCCGTCATAGCAAATCTCCAAGGCCTCCTTCTCATTATTGTAATACACATCTATATTAATGCGCATGGGGGCGTGAAGAATAGTAGGTGTATTCTGAGTCCGGCGAAATTCTAACTCAACATGTTGAGTTGAAGAATTTTCATTTGATTCTTTTGCTATCGATGGAAGTGCGATTGCAATCATTACAAGAATGAAAGATAAGATTCTTTTCATTTTTATATGCGTTTTGATTGATTTTGATGTTGCAAAATTACAATGAGCAACTTTCACCTCCAAAACAAAACTTTCATATTTGAAAAATATTTATCTTTATAAATATTTGTAAATCAGTATTATAAAATCGAAAGGATGATTTATTTCTGCGCAAGGTTATTCCAACTTTCATATAGACCGCAATCTGAAAGTTTTTGGAGGTAATTTGGAGAGGTCTTTTAATGCAATCCCTCTCTTTGATAATGATAAGGCGTTTTGATAAGGCATTGTTATTGCAAAAATAGCACATGACACTTTCATTCAGAGAACAAAAATTTTCATGCGCTATTTTGCTAACGCGATGTCATAAAGCTTGTTGGTATCTATGAAAGTCTTAAATTTGGCGCACAGGAAGAGATACTTTCATCGAATGGTTGAATTTACAATTTTTTTAGGAGTTTGCGAACGTAAATGCCGATGTTTGTCTCATGCTTATCTATGCCGAGTTTTTTGCGAATGCCGCTGCTAATATTGACATGACTACGCTTTTTTATATAGTTCCCGACTTCCTTGCCCCTCAAGCCGATGGCGTAAAGACATACATAATTGATTTCGCTTATTGTTAAGTCGTGATCCTCGAAATACTGAATAAACCGAGGATGTGAAACTTGAAATGCAAGTCGATTGCTGTTCATGAACTCTTCGGTATTGTTGGTAAGTTCTTTAATCCATGATTCGTATGGTTTCTCATACTGGTCATTGTTTGTTATATAACCTGCCATTAAAGCATTTAACATCTCAATGCGTACTTTTATAGCATCTTGAACTTCGGACGGTAATTCTTCCTGTGAGTCCATTAATTCCTTCAGACTCGCACTCTCATTCTCCAGTATCTCAACACGGTGAGCCAGATTTTCAGCCTCTAATGCTTTTTTGTCTCTTTCTGCTTTAAGGTTTTCGTTTTCAAGATTCTTTATTTTGGCCTCACTAATAGCCTTATCCTTTTCGGACTTCAGTCTATCGTTTTCAAGATCTTTTATTTTAGCTTCTTGAATAGCCTTATCCTTTTCGGACTTTAATTGCTTATTTTCAAGCTCCGTGTTTTTCGCTTTTTCAATGGCTAAATCTTTCTGCGTTTTATTACTACGGAATAGTAGGAATAGAATCACTACTATCAAAACAAGAAATATAATGCCAGTGATGCAACTCCAAATAATCTTGTTTTTCTTTCTCGCGTCCTGTTCAGCTTGGAGTTCTATTTGATGTTTTTCTTCAATAGATTGAGCTTTTTGGTCAAACTTAATAGAGTTTAAATAGTCCACTCTACGACTAAAATCCTCGTATATGGAAAGAGCATTTTTGTAATCTCCAATATCTTTAAGAACTGCTACATATATAGATTGATATTTGAGCGTGTCATAATCAATATCTTGATTACTAATATAATCAAGCAAATCTTTAGACTTGTGGTTATCGCCGAGTTTATTATAGGCTGCTGCGAGATTTAGGGTACAGTTTAGATCCGATTCTAATAATTCGTTCTTATGGCTTAAGAGAGATGCTAAATCCTGTTTCGACCCAAATTTTAAATCATATGATAATTGATGCTCTAATAAAGATTTATCATGTTCATAGCTAAGAGACTCAAATGAGTTGCACAGATTTATAAGGCTATCTGCCATATTTTTATTCTCCAATAATATAGCTCCATTCAGCGCATTGAGAAGACACTGAAATTCATAGTTTTTGTGAGATAGTTTCTTGCATATGGTTGCTGCTCTTAAGTTCGCTTTAGTATAACTATCAAAATCATAGAATTCATAGTATAGATAAGCTTGTGCTACGAGTGTTCTTATAAGGGTTAGTGAATCGGTACAATTTAACGAATTATTAATACCCTTGACGAATGAATTGAGAGCATTATCTAAATCTTTTTTGTTTTGGAATATACGACCTTGATAATAGTACGTCCGAAGCTGCTCATTCGGATTCCCACTTTTGAGATAGTAATCAATTGCCGGTTGAATCACATCAAAAGAAGTGGATTCAATGTAGTTCCTATCAAGGGCCATAGACATAAGAAGAGCGTATCGAGCTTGTTCTTCTTTGGAGCCAAGTTCCGATTTCTCTATTCCTTCAAGAATAGACAAAGCAGAATCCGGATGGGCCTCCATGAGTGATTCTGCACGGTTAAGCGTCTCTTGCTGTTTATGGTTGGAGCAGGAGGTAATGCAACAAGCTAAAAATAGTAGCATGAGCATAAAAATATGAGATGTCTCCTTCATATATGATGTAGATGTTGCTATGTGATGAAATTTACCTTAATCGTATTTATTTGCTAAAGATATCAGTGGCTTAACCCATTCTTTGAAATGTCGGCAGTTGTCAAGATTTCACATTCACTCTTCCCATACTTTATCTCTTTACATACAAAGATAATTTATTTTTTAAATTTATTCAAAAGGGCTGATTCCGTATGTGTAGGAATCAGCCCTTTTTATAATTAATATTTGCAGTCGGTTATAAATTTTAGCCTGCCAGCTTAATCCGATGATTAGTGACAGCCTTCACAGTTTGAGCCACAGTCGCTGCCGCAGCCTTCGCCACATCCGCCGCTGCCGCATCCGCAACCGGTAGGCTTAAGCTCATCGCCGGTGGCATCACGCACGAGTTCTACCTCGCCTTCATATCTCACGGTCTTGCCTGCGAAGGGATGATTGAAGTCCATCTTGATCTTATCTCCGACCTCAAGCACACGTCCTAATACACGGAAACCCTCCGCTGTCATCATAGGAAGATCGGCACCGACCTTTACCTCCTCAGCCAACTGTCCGTCGCGCATGAAGATCTCCTTGTCAAGCTCCATGAAATACTCGGGACTCGGCTCGCCGAAAGCGGCTGCCGGGGGAAGTTCAATCTCAAACTTATCTCCAGCCTTCAGACCGCGCATCACCTCTATCAGACCGGGTACGATCTCATGGGATACTCCATATACCATGAAGTCAGGCTTGCCCTTCTCGGTCTCGAAAAGCAATTTACCATCGGCTGCATCATATAAACGATAGGAATACTCGACAAACTTACCGGGTCCTACTACTTCTTTATTTTCTGCCATATTTTTCAATTTTATGTTTTAATAATTTCTATCTCTATTTATAACAAATAATGAGCCAATTTGCTTTTTGCCTGAATACGTAGAAAAGTCATACCGGATTTACTCTGCCGGCATCTCATCGTAATCTTCCTCATCGCCGGAAGATGAGGTCTCTTCATCCTCTCCTCCATGCTTGAGCTCATACTGCTCCTGAGGAATGACTACATTATAATAGAAGCCCTTGGCTGACTTATCACGTTTGCGGGTATCCGTCGGATCAGGCTGCACCACAAGATAATCAAACCCGTCGCGCGGATATTCCACATCGACCGCTTCATAGCCCAGCAGCTGCGCCACATCATATTCATGCATCGGATAGACAACATACCAGGGATTGTCAACATCCTTACCCGTACCGGTGCTCATGATAGTGCCTAAAAGATTCTCCAGGCGATATTCCCATATGGAGGCACGCATATCTTTCTTCTTCTCTTTCAGCACACGCACAAGAAATGACATCTGGCGGAGATCAAACGGATTATCCTCCAATGCGAGATTGGCATACTTCTCGATAGTATCGAGTTCCTGCTTGGTAAACTCTTTCTTGCTTCGGAGATCATCCGTCTTATTGGCATAGGGAGAAATGCGGTAGGGATCAAAATCCTCCTGGAACATATATCCCAAGTAGAAATGACGAAATTCTTCGGGCGTCATAGTCGTATCCTTCCGCTCATATTTTGCCATAAGCTTCGGATAATAAAATTCGCTCTTAGGGTCGAGTGTGGTGCGCTGTATCTCTTCAAGATCAGGCTTTTCTGTCTTATATTTTCTTGTATCCTTTGCTTTCTGCCGTGTCTGTGCATCTACCGAAATCGCTCCGAGTCCGGCAATCGGCAACATTAGAGCCGCAAGGATATATTTTCCTATTTTGTGTAATTTCATTTCGTCTCTGTATGATTGATTATCTCCGCCTTTCCATACCTGTCCTTATTCCCTTTATCTCCGCCTCTATCCCTTACGCATCAGGAATGCATGGCTACAAGAAGCACTAACGCCACTCCTCCCTGCATGATCGTGATAGCGGTCGGAAAACCCTTAGCCAAAAGATATTTGAGGAAATGTCCCGAACGAGGCGCCACAGGACGTCCGTCGGGTGTATTCGTATACAAAAGAAATCCGAGGAAAATGCCGATGATTACACCTATTATCATAATCCCGTATAAAACGCTGACACTTGCCGCAAAGGAATTGCCAAGCAATCCTACCACCATTCCGCAAAGTCCTCCTATTGTCATATATCCCCAACCTTTTGTCTGCGCCCTGACGGCGGGTGCCTGAAGATAGCAGACAAACATCACCACCAGAGTCATACATAGCCATCCGGTAAGCATCGTGAGATTGATCGGGAGGAGTTGCCAGCCGTTCTTCTTTGCCAGACTCAGCAGGAGAAGAGCCGCGAATGATGCGGCGGGAGCGCCTACCTGTCTGCCTCTGAGCAGCCATAGGGAGAGCAACCATAACAGGCAGCTCAGTATGATGAGGAATATTGCCATTTTCGGGGTTTTGTCGCGTTTTATTATTATAAACGTCTGAAATTTGAAAATTATTGAGATTTAATCCCTTGATTAGTCATCTCATTCGCCATTTTAATTCGGAGTCTTCTTATCTTCGGGATGCTCCAATGCCGGCGTATCCTTTGCATGAAGCTCCGGATAAGCGATACGGGAATGATAGATAGTGGCAAGGCGCTTCTTGAAGGTCTCCTTCACTTTCTCCACATCTCTGTAGCTGATAGGCGAATCCTTAAAGTTACCTTCTGCCGCCTGACCGTCTATAATCTTATCCACAAGCGAATTAATCGACTCAGGAGTATAGTCTTTCAAAGATCTGGAAGCTGCCTCTACGGCATCCGCCATCATTACGATAGCCGTCTCCTTGGAGCGCGGATTAGGACCGGGATATTCGAAGCGGCTGCGATCTACAGGCTCACCGTTACTCTCATTCACTGCCGTGTTATAGAAATATTTTGTCACGCCTTTCCCATGATGCTCGGTAATGAAGTCGCGTATCACTGCGGGAAGCTTCCATTTATTCGCCAATGCCACGCCTCCTGTCACATGAGAGATTATCTTCTGCGCGCTTGTCTCGGGATTCAATCCCTTATGAGGATTCACGCCATGCTGGTTTTCGGTGAAGAATACCGGACTCTCCATCTTGCCGATATCATGATATAGCGCTCCCGTACGCACAAGCTGTGTGTTCGCCCCTATGGCGCGCGCGGCTTCGGACGCGAGAGTAGACACCTGCATTGAATGTTGGAATGTTCCCGGAGCATCCTCCGCCAGACGACGGAGAATACGATTATTGATATCGGAGAGCTCCACAAGGGTTACTGTTGATGTGAAGCCGAAGATACGCTCCACAATAAGTATCAGGATATAGGCGAAAGAGAGCATCACCGCATTGACAGCGAACACCCCTATGAAACGCCAGCTGAATTGGGAGAGATCGCCGTCAGTGACAAGACACATCACCAGGTATCCCACCACATAGCAGATAAAGGTAAAGAGAGCCGTACGCAATAATTGTGACCTCTGACTTAACTGACGGAGAGAGTAAGTAGCCACCAATCCCACAAAAAGCTCCAGGAAGATGAAGAGCAATGGGAAGATCGCCACTAATGCCGAAATCATCACAGTGGTGAGAAGAGCGAAAATCGCACTCCGCGAGTCAAAGAATATCATCACCGTTATCGGCACTGCCGCGAAGGGGACAAGATAAACGCCGTTGGCGAAAAATTCAAATACAAGAATATCAAAGATCACGAAGAGAGTGATAAAGGAGATGAGGAATATCATCCTCTTGTTGCTCCTATAAAATTCGGGACGGTAATTTGCAAGGAAGAAATATAGCAGCACAAACCATATGGCTATGTAAAGTCCCTGACCTAAATAGAAATAGGTGTTTGACACCTCAGTGTTATGATTCTTCTGCGCGAGAAGCTCCATATAAGTATTGAGGTTTGTAAAAATCTGGGGAGTGATGATTTCCCCGCGGTCCACAATCCTCTGCCCCGGCTTGATGACACCCAACGCTCCGGCTATCACGGTAAACTCCTCCGCGCGGTATTTTCCATCCGCCTCAGTATCATCATCATAATTAGGGACAAGACATACATTCAATGCCTTTGCCACCTCCGCTTCCAACGGTCGGCTCTGTGTCTCACCGATAGAGATATTATATGCGGAGTCGATAAAATCATATGCTTTCGAGGGAGAGAACATGGCGGAGGCATCAATAGTCTCTGCCACATTGCTCCCTTTTATCTCTTTCAATAGCCTCACTTTCGGAGGGCGAAGTCCACTGATATGCTGGTAGGTGTCGGAGGAGACGAGTCCACGTTTATACACGGCATCAAGCAGGGAAGTGAATTTGGTGATTTCCGCAGGGGGTATCTTGCCTTCTATCGCTTTCTTGAATTTGTCTATATTCTGAGTTGCCGTCGCCTCATCATATCTTACAAAGGGGATGAAATTGCGCTCGATACTATCCTGCATCTTCTTTGTGGAGCCGGAGTCGGGACGTATCGGCACATTAAAGTCGGCAGTCAGCAACTGATACCTCCAGGGCTGATTGAGCTCATAGATATATGACTGGTGGTCCTCCCGGGGAAGGACAAAAAGTATTAATGCCACAGCTCCAAAGAGAAGGGCTATGCGTATCAGATGAAATTTTTTTATTTTTTTCATTCCTGTCGTATTGTCTTAGGCTCCATCCCTTCTATTCCAAGAAGTTTGGATTAGTTATATTTGCTTTCTCCACCCCCTCTATCTCAAAAAGTGACCGGCATAGATGTCGGATATCGCGTCTGCCTGCCGTCCTCACTTTCAGTTCGCAGCGGAAACTCTCCCCTTCCGCAGCGATATTCAGCGACCGTATATCCATTCCCATCCTTTCCGATACGAGCTCGGTGATTTCCCGAAGCATACCGTGATGGTCCTTACCTTCTATAATGATGTCGGTAGTGATTTTCTCTTCCGGGCGAGCTGCCTCAAGCACCTTGTTCTTGCGCAGGAAAGCGCGCACACGGTTCTGTGCCTTCGCCGTCTTGCAGTGTTGAAGCCATTCCTCTGTAGGATGCTGGTTGGCGGAAGTGATAATCTCTACCTGATCTCCCGATTCAAGGCGATATGAGAAGGGGACAAGGCGATGATGTATCTTTCCCGCTATACATTGTCTCCCCAGATGAGTATGGATAGCGAAAGCCATATCCAGCACTGATGACCCTGCCGGAAGACGTATCAGATCCCCTTTCGGAGTGAATACATAAATCTCCGAAGCGAATAGGTTAAGCTTTATGGTATCAAGGAAGTCTATTGCGTTCGGCTCGGGATTGGCGAGAATATCCTTTACGGTATTCATCCATTTATCCAGCTCGGAGTCATCTTCGGCGGTAGTGCTTCCGCTTTTATATTTCCAATGGGCGGCATATCCCAATTCGGCGATATCATCCATCTTCCGGCTTCGTATCTGCACCTCTATCCAAGTTCCGTCGGGTCCCATGGCGGTAAGATGAAGCGCACGGTATCCATTGGCTTTCGGTGTGCCGGTCCAATCGCGCAGACGGTCAGGATGCACCTGATGTCCGTCGCTGAAGAAAGTATAGATTTCCCAGCATCGCAGACGCTCCAGTGCGTCATAATCATTCTCGAATATCACACGGACAGCATAGATATCATACACCTCTTCAAAGGGGATATGCTTCTTCTCCATCTTCCGATAGATGGAATATGCACTCTTCACTCTTGCCTTTATCTCATATTTGAAGCCGGCGGCATCGAGTTTTTCCCTGACCGGACCTACAAATTCCTCCACAATCCTGTTACGGGTAGCTTCATTCTCCTTTATCTTTGAAGTAATCTCCCTGTAAATATCAGGATGCTCATAACGGAAGGCGAGGTCTTCAAGTTCGGTCTTGATTTTGAAGAGTCCGAGGCGATGTGCCAGAGGAGCATATATGTATAGTGTCTCCCCGGCTATCTTATGTTGTTTCTGAGGTCGGAGGGAGTCAAGGGTGCGCATATTATGCAGACGGTCTGCCATCTTGATCAGAATCACACGGATATCGCTCGACATGGAGAGGAGGAGCTTGCGGAAATTCTCTGCCTGCAATGACGCCTTGTCGCCGAAGATTCCGCCTGATATTTTGGTAAGTCCATCCACGATATCGGCTATCTGGTCGCCAAAAGCGGCGGCTAAATCCTCGCGCGTATATTCAGTATCCTCTATTACATCATGAAGCAACGCGGCGCAAATGGAAGTGGAGCCGAGTCCCAATTCGGATATGACGATTTTCGCCACGGCGATGGGATGCATGATATATGGCTCCCCGCTGCGGCGTCTCACTCCCTTATGAGCATTCTTCGCAAAGCGGAAGGCATGGGATATTTTCTCGACTTTACGCCGGTGATTGCTCGCCAGATAAGCCTGCATCAATTCCTGAAACGCTTCTTCTATCTGACGATCCTCATCTTCCAATATTCTGTTTTCCGCAATACTCATATATAATAGTCTTACTTATCTACAAAATTAACATTATTCACCTACTTTATCAACCTGCCAAATAAAAAAATAAGCTCTGAAATAAATTTTTTTATTTTATTTTACTTCCCCGTATCTTTTGTAATCCGCATGAATAAAGGGATGGAGGAGAAATTCCCGGAAAAACTAAATTTTTAACACTCCTTAAAATAATATCCCGGATAATGTTGGCGTTTCTATTTTGAAAACGCACAAAAAGGAAACGATTTACTTATTAAAATTCAATCTCTAAGATTTCTATTTCAAAAGGTTGGTTGGTGTATCTCCGGATACATTGAGAGAGCAATCATAGAGAGCTGTTATCAAGACAATATAAATACTTTTAAGACACACAGATATCAATACGCTTTTTTCATGACTTAGATATGTTTCAATGGCCTTAAAAGTCTTTTGCCTTGTTAACATTCTGCCGCCGTGCCATAGTATCTTTCATCTGGCGGCTTTAGGATGGAAACGGAAAAACATAATTGTCTAAATTTTGGGTTATATACATTAGTAATTTCTATCGTCGCAGTAGGCGGATGATAAAATGCAGACCTTACCGTTGTGCTAACGCGAACCTCTGCATATCCGTTGAATGCGAAACCGGGTCCGGACCTCGTGAGAAGTCCGGACCCGGCTTGTTTTATTCCTTTTACGATCCTCTTATAATTTGAATCTTTTATAACAGTTTCATGCGGTAATGGAGATTAGCCATCTTTATCGCAGCCACGGCTGCCTCCGCGCCTTTATTGCCTAAGCATCCCCCTGCTCTATCCAATGCTTCCTGCTCCTTATTGACAGTCAGCACCCCGAAGATGACCGGAGTCTCCCCTTTGGCATTAAGGCGGGCTGTACCCTCCGCCACTATGTCGCATACATAATCAAAATGGGGTGTATCTCCTCTGATTACGCAGCCGATGATGATTATTGCATCAAGATCGCGCATCTGATGGGCGGCAAGTCCGGCGGCATTGACAAGCTCTACCGTGCCAGGCACATCCTCAAGCACGATGCGGGTCTCATCCACACCCGCCTCTTTCAAGACCGCTACAGCTCCGTCGCGAAGGGCATGGGTCACTTTCGGATTCCATTCCGCAGTAAAGATCGCACAACGGAAGCCGGCGGCATTCTTCAATGCCGGAACCTCCAGATTATCTCCGTTGGTATTTAATATCGTACTCATTTTTTCTTCTTTTTCTTTTTCTTCTTGTCTTTCTTCCCCTTTTCCTCTTTTTCTTCGCTATCACTCTCCTCCTTTACTTCGGGATGAACCTCGGAATTATCCTTGGTGTCGGAGACTGTTTCTTCCTCCTTATTGGAAACGTTTTCCTGCTCCTCAGCCTCGGAAGTCTCCTCCTTAGCGGCTTTCTTTACTTTTCGGGAAAGACCTTTCACCCCTTTCTGAATCTTATGAAAGAATGTCTTCCAGCCGGTCTCATGCTGGAAATCATCATCTATCATCTGAATCAGGGCAAGGATATCCTCTTCCAGCTCAATGGTCTCCAAGGCGATTGCATATGGCAGGATAGCATTGAGCAGCCGCAATGCGCGGGGACGCATGTTCTTGACTCTGAGCATGATTTTTGCCATCTCCACTGTCATCTTCACCTCTTTGCGGTTCACTCTTCCTGCTCTCTTCTTGGAGAGACGGATTGCTTCGGTGTAGAATTTCATCGCTCCGCGATAGTCGCCGGTAGAGGCTAAAAGCTCTCCGACATTACGGAGGGAATCCACCAATCTGTCAGTGGCTGCAAGCACTCCCGAATTGACCTTATCATAAAGAGCCTCGGCGTTCATCTGCTGCTTGACGAGCATATCCAGTGTCTTCTTACGGCTGCGAAGTATACGCGTGGATAATTCCATTGCAAGCACATGATATTTACCGAAGCGCTCCGCATCCTCTTTTACAAGGCTCTCCAATACTTTGAAGAGCACTTCGAGCTCTTTCTCGCTCTGCTTGTAATCCTTTAGTGCGAAATGCACCTCACTGAGGTCAAAGAGGAGTGTGACGAGAAGCGCTCTGAATTCAATCGAATCAAAGTCGGAATATTCACGCATCAGGCGCAGACCCTCCACTATCCTTTCCAGAGCATCTATGGGGCGATCCTCTTTACGAAGGGCGCGGGCGGTGTCGCGGCATCCTGTCACTTCGCTTATAATCTCGGAGTCTCTCGTCCCCTTCTTTACCTGACTGAAGTCAAGCGGTATTTCTATAAATGTTATATCTTCCATAATATTGTCTGAATCTTCTGTTGGTCATATGCCGGAGTGTCACACATCACGGGTGAGGGCTTCCCTCCATTCCTCAGGAATCTCGATTGCGATACCGCTTTGTGGGTCGAAAGCCACCATTACGGTCTCACACGCCGATTTCATCATCCCGCTCTTTTTCTCGCGGATCACCTGCAGGAGTTTGAAACTCTTTTCTCCGATTTTCTCACACCGTGTCAGCACCTCTATATCTTCTCCGAAAAAAATAGGAGCAAGAAAGGCACAGTCTATATTAGCTATAACACATTCTACGTGCTTCCAGTCGACACGCCGACCTAAAATTTCTGAAAAATAATGTGCTTTCCCTGTATCATAGTAGGTCATGTATACAGTATTATTGACATGCCCGAGCACATCGACATCATTAAATCTTATCTGAATATCGCAACTGTGGCGGAAGTCGCTCAACGATGGTAATTTTTCCGGATTCATCTCTTGATTGTTTACATAAATCTTATACTCTTTATAACCTCTTTCCCTATCGCTCCGTTCAAGGCATTGATAATTCCCGTAGCGTTCATGGTGAGCTCATGCCGCAGCGGGGCGGAGCTGACATATATTATCATCACTCCGCAACTTACTTTAGGACGCGATGTCAACCCGGCTATCCGCTCCCCTATCACACGGGGCCATAACTCCACAGCCCGACATTCATCCAGTCTGCCTGCCATGCCGCTTTCCTGAATCATCATCCGCATGAGGTCGCCGATCTGTTCCGGTTCTATCCGCTTCATTCCCTTTCTCTTGCTTTTATCTTACAATTCATCTCTCAGTTCCCAATCATCCGCCGCGGCATGGTGTCGCCTACAATAACCTACAATACCTTATACTCCCCATCTTTTGCTTCGAAGAGACGGCTCTCGGAGCGTATGGAGGCGATAGTCTCATCAAGATGCTCACGATTGGTATCGGTGATGAATATCTGACCAAAATTTCCTCCTCCGCTGACAGCCTCCATAATCCTCCCCACACGACTGGCATCCAGCTTGTCGAAGATATCATCCAGAAGGAGGATCGGAGTCTCCCCACCCTGTTCGCGCAGATAATCGAAAATAGCGAATTTAAGGGCGATCGTAAAACTCTTCACCTGCCCCTGACTTCCAAGACGCCGCATACTGTAGTCGCCAAGTCCGGTCTGCAGGTCATCCCGGTGTATCCCCTGGGAGGTATAGCCTAATACACTGTCTTTTGCTCTTGAGGAATTAAGTATATCCTGAAGCGCTCCCTCATTGAGTGCGCTCTTATATTTTATTGATGCCTTTTCCGCATCTCCGGATATCATGGAGTAATAGCGCCGGAAGACCGGGCGCAACTCATCGGTCCATTTCTTGCGCGCGGCATGTATCTCGGCGGCTGCCGCACATAGCCCCGTCTCTATACTCTCGAAAAGTAGGGCGTCTTTCACTCCGGCACGAAGCATACGGTTGCGCGACTCCAAGGCGCGGTTATATTTTATCAGCCATACCAGATAAAGGGGGTCTGCCTGCGATATGACCATATCTAAAAGCCGACGTCTATGCTCGCCGCTGCCGCTCACTATCTCGCTGTCTGCCGGCAAAACCGTCACTATGGGAAATTTACCTATATGCTCAGATATGCGCTGATATTCCTTACCGTTGCGCTTCAAGGTCTTCCCCTTCCCTTTCACTATCCCGCACGCCACCTGCTCTTCGCCGCCGTTATCCGTATGATAATCTCCTTTCACCATCAGCATCTCCTCGCCGTGGCGGATTAGCGCCGACTCGGGCATCGAGCTTAAAGGGCGAGACATGCTCAGGAAGTAGACCGCCTCGAGAAGATTGCTCTTCCCCATACCGTTCATCCCTAACAGACAGTTGACACCGGAGGAAAATTCAAGGTTCGTCTCCGGAATATTCTTAAAATTCAGTATATCTATCTTATCTATACGCATATATGATTCTATCTTTAGGGATTACGGGAATGGAGGATTATGCTTCACACTTTATGTCCGTATGCCAGATCGCCGGCATCTCCGAGTCCGGGCACGATGTAACGGTGAGGATTCAGTTCCGGATCTATGGCGGCACACCATAGTGTGGTCTTATCCTTCGGGAAGTGGTTGAGAACATACTCTACACCTTCCTGCGACGCAATCGCTGATGCAACATGTATATGAGAGGGCATACCGCGTAAGAGCAGGGCTTTATAGGCAAGCTCCATTGATGAGCCGGTTGCCAGCATAGGATCGATGATGATAAGCACTTTCCCCTCTATTGATGGAGAAGCCATATATTCCACCAACACATCAAACTCATCACTATCCTTGTGATATTTACGATAGGCGCTGACGAAGGCGTTCTCTGCATGATCAAAGATCTTCAGGAAGCCATCGTGAAGTGGCAGACCGGCGCGGAGGATGGTAGCCAACACCACCTTCTCCGCCGGCTCCCGGCAGATAGCTGTGGCGAGCGGAGTGGTGACCACCTCCTCTTTATAATCCAATCGCTTGGAAATCTCATATGCCATAAGCTCTCCTATACGGCTCAGATTAGCACGGAAGCGCATCTGATCGCCTTGGATCTCCACATCTCTGAGTTCGCGTACATAACGGTTTAGGATACTCGGAGTCAACGCAAAATCTATTACCTCTATCTCTTTCATCTCTTTTTTCTATTTACACCCTCTTACGGGTTTCTTTTCAGACCTTTCTTACGAGTTTTTCTTCGGGTCTTCTTTCTAAGCAAATTTAACCTTTTTAATGTTAATGACAAAATAAAATCATTATCTTTGCAGAAATTGTAAGAAAGAGAGTCAATGAAACAACGTCCCGTAAAATATCCTATTGGGGAACAATCATTTGAAGTGCTGCGTAAAGGAGGCTTCCTTTATGTGGACAAGACGATGTATATTGAGAAAATTATCAATGGAAGTAATTATTATTTCTTAGGTCGTCCCCGACGGTTTGGGAAATCACTCTTTCTTTCTACACTAAAAGCCTTCTTTGAAGGTAAACGTGACCTTTTCAAGGGATTATACATTGACACTATCGACTGGAATTGGGATAGATACCCTGTCCTGCATCTTGACCTGAACACAAGCAGCTACGAGAAGGAAGGTCTTCTTGACGAGGTACTCTCCCGGCAGTTCAACGAGTGGGAAGAGAAGTACGGCGTGGTGACTCACGAAATCAATCCTTCTCAGAGATTTGCATCTATCATCAGGACTGTTGCTGAAAAGTACGGGAAAGGCGTGGTCATTCTGGTTGATGAGTATGACAAGCCCTTGGTAAATAATATCCATAGCCGTCATCTCTTTGAAACATACAGGGATATCCTCGCCGGTGTATATTCAAATTTCAAAAGCGCTGCGGAATATATCAGTCTGGTGTTTATCACCGGGGTGAGCCGATTCGGGAAACTAAGTGTCTTCTCAGGTCTTAATAATATTCGCGATATCACTTTCCTGAATGAATTTGCCGGAATATGCGGCATCACCGAGACAGAAGTAAAAGAGAATTTCAAGGAGGGTATCAAAGCGCTTGCCGACGAATACGGGCGCCCGTACGATGAGGAAATACAATATTTGAAACGTTGGTATGACGGCTATCACTTCGCCCGTAAATCTCCTGACATCTATAATCCTTTCTCTCTACTGCAGGTATTTGCCGACCGACGGTATTCCAACTACTGGATTGCATCGGGAAATTCCACACTTCTTGCCGAACAGCTGAAGCGTACTGACGCGGACTTGGAGGATATCATTCATACCCGCTGCGGTCAAAGCGCACTGGAAGGTCTGGATATAGATAGTGTCTCCCCAATATCATTACTCTTTCAGACAGGATATCTGACCATAAAAAGTTTTGACCGGGAGGATGAGATATATCAGTTAGGCATTCCTAATCTTGAAGTTAAGCAGGGATTCTTTGAGCAGCTGCTCCCCTATTACACTTCCCTGCAAACGGATGAGTCATATATCTTTATCGTTGATCTGCGGAAGGAGATGCAGCGCGGAGATGTCGATGCCTTCATGAAGCGTCTTCAATCGCTTTTCGCCGGATTCGGACATGATCTCAAATTTGATGAGGAGCGCAACGTGCAGAATGCCATGCTTCTGATTTTCTCCCTGGTGGGACTGCGTGCGGATGCCGAGGTGAGAAATTCGGATGGCAGAATAGATATATTGGTCCGCACTCAGGATTATCTCTATATAATGGAGCTGAAATATGACAAGTCCGCACGCGAAGCCCTTGAGCAGATAGAACGCAAGGAGTATGCTCTGCCGTGGAGTGTGGACTCAAGAAAGGTGATTGAGGTCGGCATCAATTATTCGACGGAGAAGAGGAGGATTGACGAGTGGGAAGTGAAGCGTCTTTGATGTCGCTGCGTATCTGCTCCTTCAAGGCATCAAGCGAGGTGAATTTCTTCTCTTCCCTGAGCTTACGCAGAAATTCGAGGCGGAGAGTCTTCCCATAGAGATTGCCGCTGAAGCCTATCAGATGCGCTTCTATAGTGAGCGGATTTCCTTCCCCGACAGTGGGGTTGTGACCGATATTCACCACAGCCGGATATCCTGCCGCTTCTCCGGCATAAACGCCCGGAGCGGGAATCATCATCCGGGGATTGACTTGCAGATTGGCGGTCGGCACGCCTATCGTGCGCCCTAACTGTCTCCCTTTCACCACCTCCCCTTCTATCCCATATCTTCTCCCTAACATCTCATTAGCGGCTTCAATATCCCCTTCCCCCAGAGCTTTTCGTATGGCTGACGAGCATATCCCTGGCAATTCCGGAGCAGCCACCACATCCAATCCTATCTCCCGCGCCTGAGCGGTAAAGATTTCATGAGAAAGGGTATGTCCATCTCTCCCGAACCTGTTGTCATATCCGGTCACGATTGCTACGGCGTTATAGTCGCGCGCCATCTTCTCCATCCATTCCTTTGCCGTCAGCCCGCTCACTTCGGGGGTGAATTCCACCTCATACACCTTCACCCCGTACCTTTTCAATATATCATCCCTTTCCCGCACGCTCTGAAGAAGACGAGGAGCGCGAGAGGGAGCCACTGTCTCCAAAGGATGACGGTCAAATGTCACCACTGCCGGCTGCAACCCATTCCTCAAGGCATAATCTTTCAAGGTCTCCAACACTATCTTATGACCTCTGTGAACGCCGTCAAATGTACCGACCGTAACCACACTTTTTTCCGCATCCTTAATATTTTCCATGCTATTGGCTTAGGCTCCATCCAATAAAGAAATGTTAAATGCAGGGCGGTCTATTTTTGAGTTAAAATCTTGAATCTATGAGGGAGCAGCCTACGCGCTGTGACCGAAGAGATTCGAGATTTTAGCCAAAAAGAGGCCGGACGCAAGTAATTTTATTTCATTGGAAAGAGTCCATACATTTAAATTGATTAATATTAAAGTTTATTAAGTTACTCCATTCTCGCATCTCAGGGGCATCTATCACCTTTTGGCTCAGTCACATAGCCCGCTATGCTCCTTCGCCTGCAAGGCGATATCTGCTTCCTGAGATGCGACCCTGCATTAATATTTCTTATTGGATGGAGCCTTTTTTATTGGCAAATTTAATAATAATTGCTTAATTTTGCGTAACTTCGGTTACCTGATGCGCATATAGATTTTATATATTGCTCTATTCGCGCTATAAGAAAGAGAAATAAAGATTAACCTATAACCCTATACACTATGAGCCAAATCACTTCAGTCGGCATACTCACTTCCGGAGGCGATGCGCCCGGTATGAACGCTGCAATCCGTGCGGTGACACGCGCCGGTATCTTCGCAGGTTTCAAAGTTTTCGGCATATATCGCGGTTATCGCGGTCTGATCACAGATGAAATCGAGGAGTTTTCCACTCAGAATGTCTCTAATATAATCCAGCGCGGCGGTACGATCCTCAAGACTGCACGCTGTAAGGAGTTCCAGACTCCGGAAGGACGTCAGGCTGCATACGACGTTATGAAACGTCGCGGCATCGACGCTCTCGTAGTAATCGGTGGTGACGGTTCGCTCACCGGTGCACGCATCTTCGCCAACGAATTCAATATCCCTATCATCGGACTCCCCGGCACTATCGATAATGACCTTTACGGCACCGACACCACAATAGGATATGACACAGCCCTCAATACCATAATGGATTGTGTCGACAAGATCCGCGACACCGCCACTTCCCACGAGCGCCTCTTCTTTATCGAGGTGATGGGTCGTGATGCCGGCTTCCTCGCCCTTAACGGCGCTATCGCCGCCGGCGCTGAGGCTGCCATTATCCCGGAGATTTCCACTCAGGTCGATCAGCTTGACGAACTTATCCAGAATGGTTTCCGTAAATCAAAGAACTCTTCAATCGTACTTGTAGCCGAGTCGCCTATCACCGGCGGCGCAATGGGGCTTGCTCAGCGCGTGAAGGAGGAATATCCCGGTTATGACGTGCGTGTATCCATCCTCGGTCACCTCCAGCGAGGCGGATCTCCCACAGCCCACGACCGTATCCTCGCTTCCCGAATGGGTGCGGCTGCCATCGACGCTCTTCTCGACGACCAGCGCAGCGTAATGATCGGTGTGAAGAATGATGAGATTGTCAATGTCCCCTTCACTAAGGCTATCAAGAATGACAAGCCTATCGACCAGCAGCTCATCTCTACTCTCCGTCGTCTCTCGATCTGATGAAATTAGTGGTAAGATATTGCAAGTCAAGACAAAACAAATAATTTGAATTAGCAATATGTTTTACAACATTAAAAATTATTTATAGATTGTTTGGAAGTTTCGCTGACAAGTATTAATTTTGTCAACGAAACAAGGGCGAATACCAGAGTGGCCAAATGGGGCAGACTGTAAATCTGCTGGCTTATGCCTTCGGTGGTTCGAATCCATCTTCGCCCACTTATACTAACAATAATAACATCAGAAACGCATATTGGAAAAGGAGTCCGGACGGATTCCTTTTTTCTTTTAAACTAATTATTACCGGCTTTGTAGGGACGTACCCCGGTGCGTCCGCCTATTCACCGTCAAAATTCGGACGCACCGGGGTGCGTCCCTACAAACATGATTCCTGCCCGGTGCGTCCGCCATAAACTTTGTCCGCCATAAAGATAGAATGGACGCACTGACCGTGCGTCCATTCTATCTTTACAATTTCAACCGTATCGGCTCTTCCAGCAAGAGAGGGTTGCCTACCGAGGTCGAGATGATACCGGCACCATGTCGCGCCGCCTCCTCCCGGATTATATCGGCGGCAATACGGTTATTCCCCTCGTCAAGATGCGACACCGGCTCGTCAAGAAGTATGAAGTCAAAAGGCTGACAGATACTGCGTATGATCGCCACCCTCTGCTGCTGACCTATCGACATCTTGCCGCAGGGATAGTCGCGCCGCGCGGAAATACCGATACGCTCCATCCATTCCTCTATCTTATGATCCGTCACCGCCCCTGTCAGCCGGTTCTTCAACTGTATATTTTCCCATGCCGACAACTCGGGGAAGAGGGAAAGCTCCTGCGGCAGATAAGCGATATGCCGGCGACGTAGCTCCTGCCAGTCAGCTACGCTGTAGCTCCTCGTATCGACCCCGTCATAATATATCTTCCCCTCATAATCTATTCTTGACCCATAGAGGAAGGCACATAATGATGACTTTCCGCCCCCGCTTGCCGCTTCTATCAGATAGGACTTGCCGCGCTCAAGCTCAAGATGACACTTCCATACATCCGACGGTGGGATCGGTTCGGAGACAAACACCCTCGGCAATGTCCCGTCAAGTATGATCTTATCTATCCTTTCCATTACGTCACATACTCTTTACCATGGTCAGAAGGAAATTCTCCTTCTCATTATCTGAGGATACTGTCGCCTTCAGTTCCATAGAGCCCTCTTTGGGCGACATTACTGTCACCATATCGCGCATATGCATCTTAAAAATCTGTGTCGAGGGTGATGCATCAGGAGATACCACCATCCCGAACATGGCGCCGCGGAAAGCATCCGCCACCTTCTCATTGATTATGGCGCCTGACACTTCATCCCCTTTGGTAAAATGGAGTATCTTGCCATCTTTGGTGACATTGGCATCAAACATCTCATTGAGCATGTCGGAGAGATTCACCGTGCCTTCTCCTTTTGTTGTGAGTGTGCCCTTCATTCCATCCTCTCCGAGCTCAAAGACGCATGTGCCGTCTATCGCGCCCAATGACTGCATCAGAAGATCCACTCCCGGAACATTCTTATCTTTCAATCCTTTCTCTATCTCTGTCACGAGTCTTTCAGGAATTGCCATGGCGATAATCATATCTCCTGACTGCGAAAGGTTCTTTACCAATCCCACATCTATCCTGTCCACAGGCAGATTGAAGCGGGCGGGATTACACTTCGAGTCGAGCAGTGAGAGAGTAGTGGTAAACTCCCCTTTTCCGAAATTGGCATCGAAGTTCACGCTCTGTGCGTCAGTGAAGACGAGTGCCATTCCCATAGCTACCAATGTGCGTGTGGCGAACGACATATCAGCCATGCCATAGATGCAGTTAAGCGATGCCCACCCCGAAATATCCTGTTCCGCTGACGCCAAATGTTTCGCGTACGGATTATTCATGAAGGAGAGCTTCTCTGACAATCCTGCAAACCGGGCGATATCATCGCTGTTTATATCATTATTATGATTGGCATGTATCCAGAATTGATTTCCTTTTACTGCCATATTGCCGCTGCGTTCCACTCCATTCTCATCTGTGAAGGGATAACTGGTCTCATTCTTCACATACTCCTTGAATTTCTCGGGGTCTGCCAGATATCCTGTCACATACTGCTCCATCCCTTCGATAAAGAATACCGCCACGGAGGGATCTATCCCGGTCTCGCCATTGAAGATGGCGCGGATATTCCTGTTTGACACACTGTCGGCAACGGCGCGTTTCATCATATCCTCGATATCCTTACCGGGAAGTATCTTGGAGCCTTCTATCTTTCCTCCCCCTTTCTCTATGAGATTATGAAGATTGACAGTGATCACTGCGGAAGCGTCCGCAGGAACTGTGCCCAGGATTTCAGACATATCGGTCTTCTCCGATTGACAACCGCCAAGTAAGCCCAGGGAGAAGATAAGCATGAATGTAAATAGATAATGGAATCGCATTATTTTCATAATATACCACTTATAAGTTAGCGAATTTTAGCAAATTTAATCAAATTATTTGGAATAGAAGTTTAAAAATAGTAATTTCGCCTTAATATGCGGAGCAAACCCGCATTTCGCTTCTCAATCGGGAGGAGCTGACATTAGTATTTTAAGGAGTAGTCATTATCCTGAAGAAAAAAATTCTAACTGATTTATATGGCACAGATCTCAAACAGAGTAAAGAGTCTTGCGGTATCCGCCACTTTGGCGATGTCGCAGAAGAGCGGCGAACTTAAGGCTGCCGGAGTGGATGTAATCAATATGTCGGTAGGCGAACCTGACTTCGACACGCCGGATTTCATCAAGGAGGCTGCAAAGAAGGCTATCGATGAGAATTATTCCCGCTATACCGCCGTTGCGGGTTATGTATCACTGCGTGAAGCTATCTGCGACAAACTGAAGAAGGAGAACAATATGGATTTCTCTCCGGCTGAGATCGTGGTCGGGAACGGTGCCAAGCAGGAGCTTACCAATGCTATCCTCGCCACTATCAATCCGGGGGATGAGGTGATTATCCCCGTTCCGGCGTGGGTGAGCTATGTGGAGATGGTGAAATTGGCTGAGGGAAAGGTGGTCACTGTCCACGCCGGCGTGGAGCAGGACTTCAAGATCACTCCCGCGCAGCTTGAGGCGGCTATCACTCCCGCCACCCGCATGATTATGCTCAATTCCCCCTCCAACCCCACCGGCAGCATCTACAGCTATGAGGAATTGAAAGGGCTCGCTGAGGTTCTGGCTAAATATCCCGATATCATCATTCTCTCCGACGAGATTTATGAGCATATCAATTTCATCGGCAAGGATGCCATCCATTCCCTCTATGAGTTTGAGGCTCTCCGCGACCGTGTGCTTATCGTAAATGGCGTATCAAAGGCTTACGCCATGACAGGATGGCGTATCGGCTTTATCGCCGCTCCGCTCCCCTACGCGAAGGCTATCAACAAACTCCAGGGTCAGTACACTTCCGGAGCTTCTTCTATCGCACAGAAGGCTGCCGAGGCTGCTTATCGCGGCTCGCAGGAGTGCGTGGAGGAGATGCGCAAGGCTTTCGAACGCCGCCGCGACCTCATCGTTTCTTTGGCAAGAGAGATTCCGGGATGGATCGTCAACGAGCCGCAGGGTGCTTTCTATCTATTCCCCGAGGTGAGCGCCTATATCGGTAAGAAGGCAGGCGACAAGGTGATTGAATCCTCTGCCGATTATGTGATGTATCTCCTCGAAGAGGCTCATGTCGCTTGCGTTGACGGCGATGCTTTCTGCGCTCCCGGCTACCTCCGTCTAAGCTATGCCACTTCAGATGATAATATCCGTGAAGCCATGCGTCGCATAAAGGAGGCTTCTGCTCGTCTGTCATGATCCGTAAACTTCTTAAGAAAAACATATCAACATCAAGGATAGCCGGTTTCATCCTATCCAATTTCATCGGGCTCGCGATTGTGTTGGGCGGATTGATGTTCTATCTTGATGCACGTTCAATCTGGGCGGATGACAATAGTTTCATCCGCTCGGATTATCTTGTTATTAATAAGCGTGTCACTTCGCAGAATACCATCGGGGGAGCCTCCTCTTTCTCTGATGAGGAAATTAAAGAACTCTCCTCTCAGCACTGGGTAAGATCTCTGGCCCCTTTCACTGCCGCCGACTATCGTGTCAGTGCATCCCTTTCGCAGGGCGACCGCGGGATGTCGACCGCCATGTTCTTCGAGGCTATCCCCGACCGCTATGTTGATGTGCCCAAAAGCCAATGGAGCTGGAGCGAGGAGAGCGATGTCGTCCCGCTGATTATATCCAAGGATTATCTCACACTATATAACTTCGGTTTCGCCTCCGCCGCCGGACTTCCGCAGCTGTCGGAAGGACTGATGAGCGGGATTCCGCTACGCATCACTATCTCCAGCGATTCCGGCACCCGCTCCATATCTTTGCACGGTAGGATCGCCGGATATTCCAATCGGCTGAACACTATCCTTGTGCCTCAGAATTTCATGGAGTGGTCCAACAGGGCGATGAAGGATTCAGACGCCTCTCCATCGGATAGAGATAGCGAGGCTTCTCCGGCAAAGCGCCTTATCGTAGATGTCAACAGCCCGGGCGACGTGGCGATAAAGAGCTATCTTGACGAGCATGATTATGAAGTGGCTGGAGATAAGACAAGCGCCTCCGCTTCTTTCCTCCTGAAATTAGTAATCGGCATTATTCTTATCATCGGATTGGTAATCACCATTCTTTCTCTCTTTATCCTCATGCTTTCCCTCTCATTATTGATGGAGAAGAACCGTGACAAGATTCATTCCCTTCTGATGCTCGGCTATCCACTGCGGGCAGTGGAGCGTCCTTACGGAAGCATCGTGATAGTCTCTTCTCTTATAGCCGTGATATTAGCGTTGGGCTCCGTTTTTCTCCTCCGCAGCTCCTACCTCGCCCCTCTGCAGGGACTCGGAGCAGAGACCGCCTCTATCCTCCCGGTCATTATCGCCGCCCTGATTCTCGGAGTCATCATAATCGGGCTGAATCTTCTGGCGATAAAGCGCAAGGTCAAAGCCGCCTGGCGATAAACGCTCTGCCGATACGCCGTCAATGTAGGGACGTACCCCACGTGCGTCCGCCCGCTGATGTGGTTAATATATGTTAAAGAATAGGATATATTTCTTAAAATCGGTTTTTATTCCTATTTTTGTAATCACCTAAATCTCACTCTTTCCTCATTCCTCGCGAGACGGGGAAACAAACCAACATTTAAAACATACCTGAATAGGCTCAAAATATAGAAACTTAACCTTAAAACGACCGTAATGACTCAGTTCCACCATAAAACTGACAATAAGGACGATTTCCACCGAGGTACGGATTCTTTATCCGCACATTCAGTGTGTTTATACCCCCGGGAGAAGGCTGCCGCACCGCAAGAGCGGGAGCTGACTCCGACCATAGACACGAGAGAATTATTTACTAATCTACATTTTTAACTTAATTTCATTCTTGCATGAAGAACATCTGTTTTCAGCTGAATCGGAAGTTATGGGTCACCATGATAGCTCTCTTGGTGCTCGCGCTTCCAGGCTTCGCACAGAAGATCACGGTCCACGGTCACGTGGCTGATGAGCAAGGCGAAGACCTAATCGGTGCCTCCATCATGGAAAAAGGTACCTCTAACGGTACGTCAGCCGACCTTGACGGTAACTTCACCATCACTGTCGCTCCTAACGCGACTTTGGTGGTCTCTTACGTTGGCTACGACCCCATGGAGGTCCCCGTTAACGGAAAAACTCAACTTAACATCGTGATGAAAGAGAACTCTACCATGCTCGCCGAGACTGTCGTTATCGGTTATGGTTCGGTTAAGAAATCCGATGCTACCGGTTCGGTGGCTATCGTCACTCCCGACGATGTCGACGCCGGTATCTCTACTTCGGCTCAGGACCTCCTCGTAGGTGCTTCTCCTGGTGTAGTCGTGACTACTTCCGGTGGTGACCCTACAGGTAACGCTTCTATCCGTATCCGTGGTGGTTCATCTCTTTCTGCTTCCAACGACCCGTTGATCGTCATCGACGGTGTGCCCCAGAGCAACCAGAGCAACGCCGGCGGTACTAACGCCCTCACAATGCTCAACCCCCAGAACATCGAATCTATGACTATCCTTAAGGATGCGTCCGCTACCGCTATCTACGGTTCACGTGCATCTAACGGTGTCATCATCATTACTACCAAGAAAGGTAAGAGCGGTCGTCCTCAGGTCAACTTCGCTGCTAACTTCCATGTTAACACTGCCCGCAAGACCCTCAAGATGATGAAGGCTGCCGAGTATGTCAACCTCCTCGAGCAGTATGGTAACGACCGCGCGAAGGATATGCTCTACGCTAACCCCGTTAATCCCGAGCTCGGCGTTGAGCGCGGCACTGCTTATAACCTCTACGACACTGACTGGCAGAAAGAGGTGCTCCGCACTGCTTTCTCTCATGACTACTCTTTGAGCGTCGGCGGTTCTGCAGGTTTCCTCCCCTATCGCGTCAATGCTTCTTATACTGACAACCAGGGTATCGTGAAGACCTCTTCTATGCAGCGTGCTACCGTAGGCTTCAACCTTAACCCCAAATTCCTCCAGGATCACCTCTCTGTTTCTTTGAACGCTCAGGGTTCTTGGGTACGCACAGGTAATGCTGCAGGCGTTGTCGGCAATGCTGTCGGTATGGCTCCTGTTTACCCCGTTTATAAAAACTATTCTATGCTCTCTGATGAGATGCCGATGGCTTACAACGGCTTCTTCAATATTCTCCAGACTACAGGTAACCCTGAGGAGAACGCTTCTGAGAACCCCCTCCAGCTTCTCATGGATCAGAAGTCTATCGGTAAGACTTTGAACTCTACCGGTAACCTCGCTATCGACTATTCTCTCCACTGGCTCCCCGAGTTGCACTTCAACCTTAACCTCGGTTATCAGGTATCTAAGAATACTTCTTATACCGATATGGCTCAGAACTCAATCATGGCTTGGAGAAGCAACTATAAGGATGGTGCCGGCACTCACTACAACTGGTATGAGCTCCAGCGCAACACCAACCTCTCTTTCTTCATCAACTATAAGAAAGATTTCGATGCAATCAAGTCTAACCTCGACGTTACTCTCGGTTACGACTGGCAGCGTTTCGACTATCACGGTCGCAGCGAGACTCTCATGAGCACTATGGGCTACGATATGGCTTACACCGGTGGTGTCTTTTCTCTCGCAGAGAACCCCGCTACTGCCGACCGTATCGGTCACTCTTACGAGAACGCTCCTATGACCCGCTGGGGTAACATCAACCAGCTCGTATCTTTCTTCGGTCGTATCAACTACATCTTCGACGATACTTACCTCTTGACTTTCACTCTTCGTGATGACGGTTCTTCTCGTTTCTCCAAGGACAACCGCTGGGGTCTCTTCCCCGCCCTCGCTCTTGGCTGGAAGATCAACAACATGAGCTTCATGGAGTCTTCTCGCGGATGGCTCAACGACTTCAAGCTCCGTCTCGGATGGGGTGAGACAGGTCAGCAGGAAGTGGGCGCTTACTTCCCCTACCTCCCGATCTACACCGAGTCTACTACTTTAGGTTTCCAGTATCTCGACCCGACCGGCACAGGATTATGGATCAATCCTCTCTATCCCCAGTCTTACAACGCCGACCTCAAGTGGGAGACTACAACTACTTGGAACGTCGGTATCGACATGGGCTTCCTCAACAACCGCATCACTCTTGCTGCTGACTGGTATCTCCGCAAGACCCGCGACCTTCTCTCAAGCGTGCCTACTGCCGCTTCAAACACCAACAACTACCAGCTCCGTAACATCGGTGACATGGAGAACCTCGGTGTCGAGGTCACTGTCGGCGCAAAACCCGTTGTTACTGACGACTTCACTTGGAACACAAGCGTAAACGTTTCTTGGAACAAGAATAAGATCACCAAGCTTCAGGGTGAGGGTATCGACTCCGCTATCTCTGCAATCGGTCTTCCTTCAGGTACAGGTGGTAACCTCGCATGGCACATCGTTGGTCAGCCCGCATTCACATTCCGTGTTTACGAGCAGGTTTACGACCAGAACGGTGATCCTCTCGAGGGTCAGTATGTTGACCAGAACCAGGATGGTGTGATCAATGATGAGGACCTCATCATGTACCACTCTAAAGATCCTAAGGTGACTCTGACATGGAACAACAACTTCTCTTGGAAGAACTGGGATCTCGGTATCTCACTCCGCGCTAACCTCGGCAACTACGTTTACAACAACCTCCAGTATTCAAATACTCGCGTCTACAACGTATCAGCCGCTCAGTACATGCTCGGTAACCTCCTTGCAGATACTCCCCTCTTCGTAGATCCTTCATCTGCAAACTTCCTTCCCCTTTCAAGCTACTTCGTGGAGAATGCATCATTCCTCCGTTGCGATAACATCACTCTCGGTTATACTTTCCGTGATATCTTCAACGGCAACGGTATGCTCCGCATCTTCGCTGCAGTACAGAATCCTTTCGTAATCACAACATTCAAGGGTATCGATCCCGAGGAGTTCGGCGGCGTTCAGTCTGACCCCTATCCCCGTCCTATCACTACTTCTCTCGGTCTTGTGTTTACATTCTAATCTTTACTTAACTAAGATTGAACATCAATATGAAAACATTCAATAAAATATTTTTAGGTTTGGGTATCGCAGCTTCTGCGCTCGGTCTCTCCTCTTGTGTGGGCGACCTTGACCGCGAGCCCCGCGACCCGAGCGAAAAAACCGACGTGACCGGCGATATGGATGCCGTGTTCGCGGATATTTTCCTCAACTTCTCTACATACGGAGCTAACGGTAACTCTCCCGTCGGCGGTTTCGACGGCGGTATGGCGGCTTTCCAGCGTGCGATGTTCATCGCCGAGGAGATTCCTACAGATGAGGCTTGCTGGCTCTGGGACCCCGCTGACTATGGTGAGTCTTACAACGGAGGTCTCTTCAACCCTAACCAGGGCTGTCTCTATGGCGCTTACTCTCGTCTTATCATCAATATCACTCTCTGCAACCAGTTCATCCAGAACGTAGAGAACGGATATTTCAATGATTCTAACTCTGAGCGCGCCGCTAACTACGTGCTTCAGGCGAAGGCTCTCTGGGGCGCATGCTATTACTACATGCTCTCTTTCTACAATGACGTGCCTTACCTCGGTTTCAACGCGCCTGTAGGATCTATGCCCGAGCAGCTCCCCCGCGCTGAGGTTTACAACCGTGTCGTTGCAGCTATGGAAGAGGTTGTTGCCGGCTTCAAGGCTGAAAACCCCAACCAGAAACCCGTTTACGGCTATGTAGGTCTTGATATGGCGCAGTCTGTTCTCGCCAAGATCTATCTTAACGCAAAGGAATTCTCCGGAACAGCTGACTGGCAGAACTGCTACAAGAACTGTAAGGAGATCATCGACCGTCTCGGTCATGGCGGATACTATGGCAACGGTCTCGTACGCAGCTACAACGCTATCTTCGGCGCTAACAACGATCAGTACGTAGTAGGTAACCCCGGCAACGAGGTTAACGAGATCATCTGGTCAATCGTTGGTGACAATGTCAACCTTACTTCATTCTCCGGCGCCGGCTTCCTTCAGGCAGGCTGGATCGGTACTAACGGCGTTGAGAAGACTATGGGTAAACCGACTCAGAACCCCGAGCTCAACAACAAGACCGAAGAGACTGCCGATGGCAATATCGTATATACCTACTATGCTAACGCAGAGGATTATGCCGCAGCTGTTGAGTCTTACGATAAACTGGATGCTAAAGAGTCTTGGAAGAAGATTGTATCAGAGGTCGTGAACGGCACTGCCTTCTCTTTCGATCCCAATGCTACAGGCTATATCGCTCAGGATTGGTACAACGCAGGTTACGGCTGGAAGTGTATGGTTGCCCGCAAGTCTTTCGTTCGTAAATTCGAATGGGACGACGCTGCGATGTCAGTTTCTAAAGACCGTCGTGTATCTCTCTGGCAGACTTCAGCTCACGGCTTCACTGCAGAGAATATCTCTCTCGTAGGTGATGACTGGGGAAATAACGGCTACCTCTGCCCGAAATATTCTAACTGGGCTTACAACGAGGACGGCACAATCAATGAGGCTGCTTCTCCGACAAACATCGGTTCTGCAAAGGGTGACTACGCTGCTATCCGTCTTGCAGAAATCTATCTTACAGCTGCAGAGGCTATCCTTAACGGTGGCGGCGGCAGCCAGGCAGAGGCTCTCCAGTATGTCAACTATATCCGCGAGCGTGCTTATGGTGACGCTCCCGGCGATACTTCTCACCACTGGGCATCTCTCAGCATGAATGACCTTCAGAACGAGCGTTGCCGCGAGCTCTATCAGGAGAATGTACGTCGTACAGACCTCATCCGCTGGGGTCTCTGGACTACAGGTTATACTTGGGAATGGAAGGGCGCTGTCGCTTCCGGTACAAACCTTCCCGAATACACCAAGTGTTTCCCCATCCCGACTCGTGTGATGACTGCTTCAAATTTCCGTCAGACCGCAGGTTATTAATCTAACTCAATTCCAAAAGTAATGAAAAAACTATCAATAATATTGGCTATGGCTGCCATGGTCTTCGGCTTCTCTTCCTGCAAACAGGAGGATGATCCCAAATACCATGAGCCTACTACCTTTACAGTGAATGAGCCTGCGCTCAAGAACCAGGCTTTCCGCACTAAGTCGGATATGACTGACAAGGAGACTTTCAACCTCTTCTGCTCTCAGCCCGACTACGGATACTCAGCTATCTGTAACTATTCAGCTCTCGTTTCTCTCAATCCGGATGCTCCGATCGAGGAATGGAAAGCCCTCCCCAACCTCACGCCCACTTCTGCTCAGATGGCTATCAAGACTTATGAGCTCGGCGTGGCTATCAACCAGCTCCTCAACGTGGAGAACGCAGCTGACTTCGACGCACGCGGTCTTTACGATCAGGAGTTCAAATGCTACTTCAAGGCTGTCTGCGAGATTCCCGGTATCGAGAGCTCAAAGATCATCAGCCAGAACACTGTTTCTTACGACAAGGTGATGATCAACTATGCGGAGAAACTTCCGGCTTGGATCTATATCTGCGGTGACGTTGAGAATATCGAGACAGGCATTGCAAACGGCTTCTTGGCTCCGAGCGCTTCCAACCTTGATACATATAAGGCTAACTTCGCTCTCTATGAGCCCGACGACATGATCGGCGAGAAACTCTATGTAGGCGCATTCAACCTCACTCCGAAGGCTTCTGCAATCGAAGGCGGCACTACTCCTGATGACTGCGCTCAGTTCCGCTTCTTCACCGAGCTTCTCGGCTGGACTACTGACGCTTCTCTCGGTTCTAACGAGGCTGACTTCTACTGCGAGCCTATCACCGACAAGTGGGAGGCAGGATTCAGCGGCGATATCGTTCCGCAGGGTCTCGGTAACTGGGGTGTACTCATCACTGAGAAGAAGCCTGTCACTATCGTTGTTGACCAGGTTAACAATAAGATCTTCGTTAAGGAAGGCGTTCACGAAGTTTCATTCGTAGGTCGCGATCCCGAATTTAATTGATAATCTATCATCATCGCGACGTAAACGATGACGTCGCGATGATGATGACAATTCAAAAAATAACAAAATGAAAAAAATCAATATATTTTCAGCTTTGGCTCTGACCATGGTTATGGCTTCCTGCGATAACTTTGATCTTCCCAATCCTCCGGGTCAGACCAATACCGATCCGGCTGCATATTTCGAGACTTCCGACTTGGCGCTCGCTCCGGTATCGGATGCTATCAGTATCGCTGCCGCCAATGAGGCTAACCAGCAGATCACAGTAGCAAACATCACTACTCTCCAGAACTTCCCCGAAGGTTACGACCTCGCTTTCGATTTGCAGGTGGCTAAGGGCGCGGAGTTTGACAATGCAACTACTATCGCCACTGCTATCGACGGCGACGCTGTAACTGTCAATCCCGACATCCTTAACGGCGCTATACGCTCTGCGATCTCCAAGGCTCCCGGCGCATACGATGTAAATGCTCGCCTTATCGCTTATGCCGTTAAGGGCGACACTCGTTTACGTCTCGGCGGCGAGAATTACAACTATCTCACTGAGGTGCTCAACGTCACCACTCCCGATCCCGAGAAATTCATGGAGCAGTCTTACTACTTGGTGAAGGTTGCTGATGGCACTCCCGACTGGAACGGTGCTTTCCACATGAACAATAATGGTGGCGCTGACGCCAACGTTTACGATTCTCCCGTATTCTCTGTCAAGATTGATTCTCCCGCTCCCGACGGTTGCGACATCATGATCGCTCCCGCTTCTGCAATGGCTGTTCAGGATGCTTCGCTCCTCCTCGGCGTCAACATGGGCGAAAGCGGCATGGATGGTAAGATCGGTGAAGGCTACGGCGCAGGTCACATCTCTATCACCGGCGATGTGCTTGTAACTGTCAATGTAGAGACTGAAGCTCTCACGCTCAGCTACGCATTTGACGTGCTCTATCCTTACAGCGGTTCGCTCAAGCCTGAGAACATGATGCTTCTCTACACTAATGATTACATCACTTACTCAGGTGTCTGCGCTATCAACAACCAGTGGTTCCTTGGAGCTACAACTGATAAGAAGGCTGAGCCTCTCTTCCGTCAGAGCGACGAGGCAGAACCTGAATATGGCGAGGATGGCTATACAATGAACGGTCTTCTCTCTACAGATCCCTCAGCATCTCAGATCAGAACTCCGCTCAAGGGTAATCACCTCTACTGGGTATCTGCAAATCTCCCCAACCTCACATACGAAATGTATGGTATCGAGAACCTTGCGGTAATCGGTAACGGTAACGGCTGGAGCCACGACACTTCTGTAGACCTCACTCCCTCTAAGGACTTCAAGACTTGGACAGCAACTGACGTGAACATCGATGGAGAGTTCAAGATCGCAGCCAACAAGAGCTGGGATGTAAGCTTCTCCGGCAAGTCAGTATCTCAGGATTCAGGTGCCGTAGTTTACAACGTCAACAAGCAGGATGGTGGCGACAACCTCAACAACGATGGCAGCGCACCTGCAGGCAAATACGATGTGAAGCTCGACTTCTCATCATTCCCCTACGTTCTTACTCTTACTAAGAAGTAAATTAAGATATAGAGATTGAAAATCCCTGAGCCGACGTGGCTCAGGGATTTTTTTATTTACATAATCCCGAGTTTGAAAAATGTCGGCGGGAGATATCGGCGCACTGGGGGCGGGAGCCTCCCGGCTTCCGCTAAATTTTTATGGGCTCAATGCCCGTAAAAATTTAAACGATATTGGTATTAATTAATCCACAGACATCGAGTCCGTGGATTAATTGCGGAAGCCGGGAGGCTCCCGCCCCCAGTGCACCGCTGATTCCCGTTCTTCTGAAAAAAATTCCCAAAATCGCGATTAAAGCGGTTCACCATTTATTTTTCAAAAATATATCGTAATTTTTTTGAAATTTTAAAAAATATATATAACTTTGTCACGTTAACCCGCCTTTGAAAATTCACCATGAGACTCTTCAATAGATCTACAGGAGAAACTAACCTGAGGCGAGTATCAAGAATCAGAAAATTATCAAATCAAATTTTAACTTATAAAAAACTATTTCTAATGAAGAAATTTTACGCTTTCGCAGCTGCAGCCCTTTGCGCTCTCGCAGCTAACGCACAGAATGGTGCTCCCCTCTATGCAACAGGTGCAGGTCCCGCTTTCGATCCCGCTTGGGCTCCTGAAACTCCCGCAGAATTCAACTGGGATGGAAAGGAATATACTCTTGAGCTCGAGGGTCTTACTCAGATCAAGATCTCTACTGCAATGGGAACCTGGGATGAATTCAACGCAGGCGTTTACGGTTGTGACTATGGTAAAGAGGCTGGCGTAGCAGTTGCTCTTGAGCCCGGTTACGCTGACAATATCGCAGCTCCCGGTACAGGTGACTATACTGTAACTGTAGCAGGCGACCTCTCTACAATCACCCTTACAGCAAAAGGCGAAATTGATACCTCTTTCCCCGCAGTTTACGTTCGTGGCGATATGAACGGCTGGAACGCTGACGACGCTTGGAAATTTGATGTTGTAGTTCCTGAGAAGGTATTCAAACTCACTGTTCCCGAGGCAATCGCAGCCGGCGACGGTTTCAAATTTGCTGATGACGCTTGGAATCAGGTAAACTGCGGTAGCGACGGCGAGGCTATCATGCTTGACACTGAGACTCAGGTATACAACGGTGGTAACCCGGCAAACATCACTCTTGAAGAGGAGTTTGAAGGCACTATCTACCTCAACCTTGACCTTGATGGCGAGGCATACGTAGTATTCTCTACTGACGAGTCTTCAGTTCCCGATTGGGCAGATGAGTCAGGCATCGCATCAGTTGAGGCTGACGACAATGTAGCTCCCGTTTACTTTAACCTCCAGGGTGTGAAGGTAGCTAACCCCGAGAACGGTCTCTACATCGTAGTTAAGGGCAACAAAGCTTCTAAAGTTCTCGTAAAGTAAATATTTGATCATTAGATCAATTCCGATACAGAGGCGGCAGATTTCATCTGTCGCCTCTTATTATTTTGTCCTCTCTGTAAATTACGCTTTGTAGGGACGTACCCCAGGTGCGTCCCTACAGAGAGAATGACATTTTTTCCATTGGGAATTAAAAAAATTTTTACTACCTTTGCAATCCGTTATGACACACGGATTCGACAACGACAAGTATCTTAAGATTCAGTCCGAACATATTCAAGAGCGTATCGCTAAGTTCGGCAACAAACTTTACCTCGAACTCGGAGGTAAACTATTCGACGACCATCATGCCTCAAGAGTGCTGCCCGGTTTCCAGCCCGACAGCAAACTGAGGATGTTCCAGAAACTCAAGGATCAACTCGAAATCGTCATCGTGATCTCCGCTCTCGACATCGAGAAGAATAAGGTCCGTGCCGACCTCGGCATCACTTACGACGAGGATGTGCTGCGCCTCCGCAATGAGTTTCAAAACCTCGGCTTCAAGGTAGGCTCCATTTGCGTCACCCACTACAACGGTCAGATCTCAGCCGACGCCTTCCGCCAGAAACTCGAGCGCATGGGCATCACGGTCTATTACCATTACCTTATCGACGGCTACCCCTCCAACGTGGAGCTGATCGCCTCCGATGAAGGATTCGGCAAGAATGACTATATCGAGACAGAGCGCCCCTTGGTGATCGTCACAGCTCCCGGTCCCGGAAGCGGCAAGATGGCGGTTTGCCTCTCCCAGCTCTATAACGAGCATAAGAGAGGAGTCGAGGCAGGATATGCCAAGTTCGAGACCTTCCCCGTATGGAGTCTCCCCCTCAAGCATCCCGTGAATATCGCATACGAGGCAGCCACCGCCGATCTTAACGACGTCAACATGATCGATCCATTCCATCTGGAAGCATACGGAAAGACAGCCATCAACTACAACCGCGATATCGAAATCTTCCCCGTCCTCAACACACTCTTTGAAGGTATCTACGGCGAGAATCCCTACAAATCTCCCACAGACATGGGCGTGAATATGGTAGGATTCTGCATCAGCGATGATGAAGTATGCTGTCACGCCTCAAAGAATGAGATAATCCGCCGCTATTTCACAGCCCTCAACCAGATGGCTAAGGGGGAAGGGAATGAAGCGGAAGTGAATAAGATATCCCTTCTCTTCAAGCAAGCCAAGATCGACCTCTCCTATCGCAAATGTATCAAGGCGGCACGCGAACGCGCAGAGAAGAGCGGCAAACCCTCATCCGCAATCGAGCTCCCCGACGGCACTATCATCACAGCAGAGCAGAGCGACCTCCTCGGTCCCTCCTCCGCACTGATTCTCAACGCCGTGAAGCATCTGGCAGGTATTGACCACGATGTCAAGCTCATCCCTCAGGCTATGATAGAGCCTATCCAGCACACCAAGCTGACTTATCTCCGCGGTCATAATCCACGTCTTCACTCCGACGAGGTATTGGTGGCGCTATCGGTGCTCTCCACACAGGATGAAAAATGCCGCAAAGCTCTGGAATCCCTTCCCGAGCTCAACGGCTGTCAGATGCACTCCACCGTTATGCTCGGCGAAGTCGATCATAAAATCTTCAACAAGCTCGGCGTAGGCCTCACCTGCGATCCGCAAAAGAAAAAGAAATAACCGGCGCGAAGCTCCGACTCAGCAGAAAGCTGCATCGCGAAGATCTAATTAGGCAGAAAGTATCAGCGCGAAGCTCTAATTAGGCAGAAATCATCAGCGCAAAGCTGTTTCCGCCTAAAGCTGCAGCGCGAAGCTGTTTCCGCCAAAAGCTCTGCTTTTACATATACGGCGCGATCTTCTCAAGGTAATACTTGCGGAGATCGCTCCATCTGTAATATGGGTCCTCCACAGGCACGCCCGGAAGCCGCATCTCCCTCTCATTGAGCAGAGCCTTCACAAGCACATCATTCTCCTTATTGCGATAGAATACCAGCTGTATATTCCCCGCCATCGGTATCAGGTCATAGCTGCGCAGACCAGCCGCCTCCGCCTCCTCGATGGAAGCAAACTCCCTGCCAAGGTCATCAAGCTCCATCAAGGTGATGAAATTGATAAGAATGCCGTCATGTCCATATCGGAGATTCACACTCGGACGCCCGGAATTGATAGCCGTATCCGTGCTCTCTATGATATTCTTCATCAGCATCCGCTGCGTGTAAGGCATCCGTCGCTCCGTAAGAGGAGTGTCGATGCAATGAAGCGTCCACATCCCGTTATCATATCTCCACGCCTCGCGCGCCTCGTCAGCGGTAAACACCCTATCCATCAGCCAAGGCTGACCCGACGTGCCCTGAGCATTAGCCAGAACCCAGTAGAGATAAGGCATCAAGCCCGGCTCCACGCTGTCGCGCGCAAACTGAACATCCGTAACAAGCCGGGAGAGATACTCCTCGCTCAGCTTATGCTTCTCGCGGTATTCCTTAAGGTGAGTCTCCTCGGCGGCATCCTTGATTTTCCAAGCGGGCTTGTCGTCATAATTCATGAAATACATATCGGCATAAGAGGCATCGCTCTTCACAGCCACGCCCGGCGCCACCTCGCGGATACCCTGCAGACCGTTAAGCATCGAAAGGATGCATCGGATCACTACCGTCGATTTCGCATCGACACTTGCAGAATCGGTAAACAGCTGAGGGAAAGTGCGCGCCATACGCCGCCCGATAGCCTGATGCTGCAACGCCCCCTTATCGGTCAGTTCGCCGAGTCTTCCATGCGAGGCATTCTCTATCTCGCGCAGAGCGGCAAGAGTCTCTTTGCCGAGAGGGGTAAGTTTACCCGCCTTCTCAGCCTTCTCAAGATTGCGCACGGGAGTAAGATAGTCATTCCCTCCGATAAGCCAGCGCGACCCGTGGCGACCGTAATGCTCGAGATGGAAAGGCTCGTATCCCGCGGGAGCGGGTGTCTGAGCGGGAGGCTCGTTGTCGGTATAGGGATAAGCGCGGAGATTGCCCGAAAGTTTATAAAAATCAGTCTCCGCATCTGCCGGAGGAAGCGAGGCAAAAGAGCTTACTCCTGCAAGCGCAAGCCCCGCTAAGGCTAAAAAAGCTTTCATGATAATAATTAAATTAGCTTAAATAAGTATTCAAAAATAGGATTACAAGCAAATATAGCCAATAATTTCCGAATTTAAACAAAAAATACCTATCTTTGTATTTATTATAGCACTGCTCTCCTACTAATATTTATCAGGCTGATATGACAAGACGATTCTTATTTTCCATAATTGCTGCGACGGCTTTCACCCTCACCTCTCAGGCAGAGGTCTACACACTCGACTCCTGCCGCAATCTTGCTGTCGGCAATAATAAGACCATCCGCGTGGCTGACGAGACGCTCCGCGGACTCGGATATGAACGCAAGGCGGCGAAAGCCGCTTATCTCCCGGGGCTTGACTTCAACGGAGGATATATGTATAATCAGCGCACTATCAATCTATTGAGCGAGAATGCAAACCTTCCCACCATGTCGTACGATCCGGTCTCCGGTCAGTATATCCCCAATCTTCAGCTCACGCCCGACATGCGCCCCGCCATCGATCCTTCAAGCGGACAGCCGATCTTCTCGGAAGTGGCTGTCATCCCTAAGGAGGCGATGAGTTTCGACACCCATAATGTCGTGGCGGGCGCGTTCACCCTGACCCAGCCTGTCTATATGGGCGGACAGATCCGCGCCCTTAACGAGATAGCCAAATATGCCGAGACTGCCGCCGCCGCAGGACGCAACAGCGTGGTGCAAGAGGTGATATTCAGCGTCGATCAGGCTTACTGGCTCGTGGTCTCCCTCAAAGAGAAGAAAAAATTGGCGGAGAGCTTCGTATCTCTTGTCGATACTCTCCGATACAGCGTCAACGCAATGCTGGAGGAGGGGGTGGCTACACGCTCCGACCTCCTTATGGTTGATGTCAAGCTCAACGAGGCGCGTATCGCCCTGACAAAAGTGGATAACGGTCTGACTCTCTCCCGGATGGCGCTCGCACAGCTCTGCGGACTCCCCTCCAACAGCAATATGACCCTCGCCGACGAGGATTACAAACCATATAAACCCTCCGCGGCGGAATACAGCTACAATATTCAGGATGTATATGCCGACCGTCAGGATCTGGAAGTGATACGTCAGGGTATCTCCCTTCTTTCAGCCCGCGAGAAACTGGCAAAAGGTCTGATGCTTCCGAAAGTGGCGGTAGTGGGTGCTTACGAATTTTCAAATCCCAACCTCAACAACGGATTCAAAAAGCGCTTCGGAGGAGGGTTCTCCGTAGGCGCCACTCTCTCAGTCCCCATCTGGCACTGGGGAGGCAACTATAATCATTACAAAGCTACAAAGGCTGCCACAAACGCACAGCGTCTGCTTCTCGAAGATATGGAAGAGAAGGTATCGCTGCAGGTGGAGCAGGCGAAATTCTCCTTCCAGGAGGCTTTCAAGACCTACGACATGACCGTCTCCAATCTCAAGAGCGCCGACTCCAATCTCGAGAGCGCACGCTATGGATTTCAGGAGGGTGTGCTGACCATCACCGACGTGATCGCCGCCCAGACAGCATGGCTGCAGGCAAATTCTGAAAAAATAGATGCCGAAATAGGTATCCATCTCTGTGAGACATATCTTAGCAAAGTCCTCGGACGCATGAAATATTAATATATCCCTCCCTCAAATATAGAAAATACAATGGAAAAAGAGAATACCCCCTCAAAACCTTCCGGCAAAGAGACCGCCCTTATCCTTACAGTAGTAATCATAATCTTCGTCATAGCCGCTCTCGCAGTGATCGGCTTCCTTACCATGAAGCCCGCTCCGGCAGTGGTGCAGGGTCAGGGAGAAGCGACTGAAATACGTATCTCCGGCAAGCTTCCGGGGCGCGTGGAGAAGATTTATGTGGAAGAGGGTCAGCACGTCCGTCTGGGCGACACATTGGTGAAGATCGTCTCCACTCTGGTCGATGCCCGCATGGAGCAGGCGCGCGCCATGGAGAATGTGGCTAAGGCGGGTGAGAATAAAGTGGATGCAGGTGCGCGTTCACAGATTATCAACGGCGCACATGACATATGGCGTCAGGCACAGGCAGCCGCCGGCATCACAAAGAAGACCTACGAGCGCATGCAGAATCTTTTTGATAAAGGTGTCGTGTCGGCTCAGAAGCGCGATGAGGCGAAAGCCGCCTATGACGCGGCGGTGGCTGGCGAGAGCGCGGCGCGCAGCCAGTATGAACTGGCTAAGGCGGGCGCCCAGAAAGAGGATAAGGATGCTGCCGCCTCAATGGTGCAGGCTGCCCGTAGCGGCGTGAAGGAGGTGTCGGCTCTCCTTGAGGATCAGTACCTTCTCGCTCCCTGCGACGGCGAGGTGACCGTGATATATCCCAATGTCTCCGAACTGGTGATGACCGGTGCGCCCATGATGTCGGTTCAGACCGACGACCATTGGGTGGTATTCAATGTGCGCGAGACTCTCCTTAAAGATATCAAAAACGGCAGCGTGCTCAAGGTGCGCATCCCGGCTCTCGACACTGTGGCTGAAATGAAGGTGTTCTATATCAAGGATCTCGGCACATACGCCAACTGGCAGGCTACCAAAGCTACCGGCGACTACGATGCCCGCACTTTCCAGATTAAGGCGCGCCCCTCGAAGCCTATTGATAATTTCCGCCCCGGAATGTCGGCTATCTATGAGGGTGTCAAGAATTAATTCCCGGCTAAGTGATTACCTATCAGCAACTACCTTATTTTTCAGCAACTATCTTATTTTATGAAGTCTGACAAAGGGTTATTGGCTATACTGCGGCACACGGTCCGACAGATGATACGGCGTCCCATATATTGGTTCGGCTTCTTCGGCATTCCGCTCTTTATGTTTCTCTTCATCACCTCGATGATGGAGAGCGGGTTGCCGCAGCATATCCCGGCGGCATTGGTGGATCGCGATGGAACGGAGCTCAGCAGAAATGTCGGAAGGACACTCAACTCCATGGAGCTGGCGAATATCACCCGCACCCCTGAGAGTTATTCAGCCGCCCGCGACCTTATGCAGCGCGGAGAGATATATGGATTCTTCCTTATCCCGGAGAATTTCGAGGCAGATATGCTGGCGGGACGTTCGCCGGCTATCACCTTCTATTACAATATGGCTTATTTCGTGCCCGGTTCAATGCTCTTCAAGAGCTTCAAGACCACGGCGGTGCTGACCAAGGCGGGCGTGGCTCTGAAAGTGGCTGACGCCGTAGGCGCGGATGCCGGGCAACTGATGCCGATGATACAGCCCGTAAATATCCAGGCGCGCGCTATAGGCAACCCTTCACTCAACTACGGAATATACTTAGGCAACTCTTTCATCCCGGGCATACTGCAGCTGATGATTATGCTCATGACCGTTTATTCGATAGGGGAGGAGATAAAGCGACATACATCTCCCGCGCTCCTAAGGATGGGAAACGGCTCTATTCTGGAGGTGATCTTCGGGAAGCTGTTGCCTCAGACTATAGTATGGTGGGTGATAGCCTGCTTCATGGTGGCATGGCTATATTACTATAATGGATATACGATGCAGTGCCCCTTATGGGTGATGCTACTCTCCGAATTGCTTTTTGTCCTCGCGTCGCAAGGGTTCGCCATATTCGTGTTCGGAGTGCTTCCCAGCCTGCGACTGGCGATGTCAATATGCTCGCTCCTCGGAGTGCTGTCTTTCTCGATAGCCGCTTTCTCCTTCCCTGTCGAGTCGATGTATCCCGCCCTCAAGCCCTTCACCTATATAATGCCGGTCAGATATAACTTCCTTATTTATGCCGACCAGGCGTTGGCGGGAAGGGAGCTTTACTTCTCCCGATGGTGGTTTGCGGCTTACTTCATATTTATCCTCATCCCGTTTATCTTCATGCGGCGCATCAAGAAGGCTTATGCCGATCCGGTATATGTCCCCTAATCAAGATGCAACAAGATAAATCCCGATGCAACAAGATAAATCCTGATGCAACAAGATAAATCCCGATGCAACAAGATGAATCCTGATGCAACCAGATGAATCCTGATGCAACCTGATGAATCCTGATGCAACCTGATGAATCCCGATGCAACCTGATGAATCCCGATGCAACCTGATGAATCCCGATTAAAAATCAAAAAGAATTATGCTCCGGAAGCTCAAGAATTTCTTCTATGTATATGTGCGTGAGTTCAGCCTGGTCTTTCACGATCAGGGACTGATCCTCTTCTTCCTCTTCCTGCCGATTGCCTATCCGGTGATCTATTCGATCATCTACAATCCGGAATTGGTGAAAGAGGTGGATATGGTGGTGGTCGATTCCGACCGCACTCCTCTGAGCCGCGAACTGACCCGGATGTTTGATGCCTGCGACGAGGCGCATGTCATAGGGTACGCCACGGATCTCTCCGAGGCACGCCGCGCCATGGATGACCATAAGGCTTATGCCATCCTTGAGATTCCCGAGGGATTTGATAAGAAGATCACCCGCGGCGAAACAGCCAACGGTGTCCTCTACTGCGATATGTCACTTCTGATCCGCTACCGTGGTTTTCTGATGGCTTCGACAAACGTCATGATGGAAATGGGGGGAGAATTGATGACCAAGGATATCGATAACATGGCTCCATTGGCTGAAACAGTCATGACCGGCGATCTCATGCCTATCGACAGCATCCCTATGGGCAATATCCGCAGCGGGTTCGACTCCTTCATCATGCCCGGAATGTTGATTCTCATTCTCCAGCAGAGCCTGATGCTCGCGCTCGGCATGGCGGGCGGAGCGAAAAGAGAGAATCCGGCGATGCTCGGCTATAACCCGGTCAATATCGCGCCCTCCACCCTCTCAACGATGTTCGCGCAGTCCCTCTGTTACCTCACGATCATGATCGTGCCCGTAATGTTCATGATATACTATGTGCCGTTGATGTTCCGTTTTCCAATGGCAGGGAATCTGTTTGAGGAATTTCTCTTCATAGTCCCCTTCCTTCTCGCCACCTTTGGCATGGGCTATGCCTATCAGGCGATAGTGATGGAGCGCGAGCAGGTATTCATCTCATGGGTGTTCACCTCCATTGTCTTCCTCTTTCTCTCCGGATTGATATGGCCCCGCTATGCCCTCCCTCCGGTATGGAAAGCGCTCTCCTGCGTAATCCCCTCTTCCTGGGGTGTGGAGGGATTCGTGAAAATGAACTCCAACGGCGCCTCCCTCAGTCAGGTCCGCACGGAATATATCAATCTCTGGATTCTTGCCGGAGGATGGTGGATAGTGGGATGGTGTTCACGAAAATGGGTGGTCAAACGACAGATTTTCAAGAGATCAGAGACCAATAAACAGGAAAGTCCCGCCTAAGGGAATTTAACTTTTACCTGACATCGAAAAATGAAAGATTTCTTCAAATTCGTGATGCGATTCGCATCATCTTATAAATGGAATGTTATCGGGAGTGCATTTTTCAATGTGCTCAATACTCTCTTCACAGTCTTCTCCTTCGCCTTCATCATGCCGATCCTGAATGTGCTGTTCGGCATTGACACAAAGGAATACACTTATATGGATATGAGCGTCTCCAACCTCAAGGATGCGGCAATCAATAATTTCTATTATTATATCACGGAGTTCATGAAGGCACACGGAGCCTCCAATGCCTTGGGTCTTCTCTGCCTCTTCTTTGTGGCGATGACGCTTGTAAAGGTGCTTGCGGCATACGCCAGCGAGTATGTGCTATGCCCTATGACCAACGGCATCGAGCGCGATCTCCGAAACAGTATCTATGATAAAGTGGTCTCCCTCCCTATAGGCTTCTTCACCAATGAGAAGAAGGGTGATATACTCTCCCGCGCCACTACCGACGTGCGCGAGCTTCAGACCTCCGTCATGTCCAATATAGCGGCGGTGATCAATTATCCCATCGTGATTATCGTATCTTTAGGAGTGATGCTCTACATGAGCTGGCAGCTCACGCTCTTCGTATTTATAGTCATTCCCGTATTCGGTCTTATTCTGGGATCGGTCGGCAAGAAACTCAAAGCTTCCTCCCGCGAAGCCCAGGAGCTGAGCGGTGAGATTCTCTCCAATATCGAGGAGACTATCGGCGGATTGCGCATAGTCAAGGCATTTAATGCGGAGAATATCGTGACCCGGAGATTCTCACGCCTGACCGAGAAGTTCTACCGCGTGAATAATTCGGTGGTGAGACGGGTGGCTCTCGCTCATCCTCTATCGGAATTAATCGGTATCACGACCGTGGCGATAATTCTTTGGTTCGGAGGTACGCTTATCCTTAACGGACATACTTTCATAGATGCCTCAATGTTCATCTTCTACCTCCTGATGTTCTATAATATCATTAATCCCGTGAAACAGTTGGCGCGAAACGGCTATTTCATCCAGAAAGGTATGGCGGCGATGGAGCGCATCGACAAGATTCTCAATACAGACAATCCTATCAAAGATCCCGCGACTCCCAAATCGCTTCCCGAGACCACCCGCCCCTCCATCATCTTTGATGACGTGACCTTCAGCTATGACGGCACCCGCAACGTCCTCTCCGATGTAAATCTTGACATCAAGCCGGGAGAGACAGTGGCGATAGTGGGGCAATCCGGCTCCGGAAAGTCCACGATGCTGGATCTTATCCCGCGCTTCTACGAAATTCAGAAAGGGCGCGTCCTTATCGACGGGGAGGATATCACTCAGCTACGCATCAAGGATCTGCGCTCGCTGATGGGAAATGTGAATCAGGAGGCAATTCTCTTCAACGACACAATCTATAACAATATACTCTTCGGCAATCCGAAAGCAACAAAGGAGGAGGTGATCGAGGCAGCCAAAATTGCCAACGCCCATGACTTCATCATGGAGATGGAGGAGGGCTATGACACTCTCATCGGCGACCGGGGATGCCGCCTCTCCGGAGGGCAGCGTCAACGCATATCCATCGCGAGGGCGCTTCTTAAAGATCCCGCCATACTGATCCTCGATGAGGCGACCTCCGCTCTCGACACGGAAAGCGAGCGTCTCGTGCAGGATGCACTTGATGCCCTCATGGCAAACCGCACCACTGTCGTAGTGGCTCACCGCCTCTCCACTATTGTCAATGCCGACCGTATCTGCGTGCTCAATGAGGGACGCATAGTCGAGAGCGGCACGCATGAGGAATTAATCCAAAAGGGTGGTATCTACAAGAAGCTCGTGGAGATGCAACACGTCTGATCCCTCACCCCTCTTTGTAGGACGTACCACAGGTGCGTCCGCCGAAAAAATAGCAGGAACGTACCACAGGTGCGTCCCCCCGATAATAAACTTAAAAAAACGAACCATTATGGACAATAATACACCTCCCCCAAATCCCGATGAGGAATGGGCAAAGAAACTGAAACTCAAATTTGATCCCGAACAGGCGCGTCAGGCACAGGAAAAAGCGGAAGAGCAACAGCAGACTCCTCCCCCTCCAGCCTTCCCTCCCTATCCCCCTCAGCCGGGTATGGATAACGGACAGCCTCAGTATACTCAGCCGGTAAATAGCCCGGAAGAGCCTTCTTTCATTAAGCAGCCCTCTCAGCCGATGTATGAAGGGGAACAGGAAGAGATGCCTCCCACTTATCTCTTATGGTCGGTGCTGGCGCTGATATTCTGCTGTATGCCTACCGCAATAGTAGCTATCATCTACAGCGCGCAGGTCAGTTCCAAATTCTATAACAAGGACTATGCGGGAGCGAAGAGGGCTTCCGAACGCGCCCAGATGTGGATTATAGCCTCCATTGTGATCGGCGTAGTCTCAATGGCTGTCTATCTCCCCCTCTCTCTCCTTAATCCCTAAAAAGGTGAAGAAGGATAAGCAAGATCGGAAAGTTCATCGGGATTATACTGATAATCAAGATATTCAGTCTCCGCAAGATTATCGGGATTATCCTGATAGCCAACATAACCCCGGCTATCATAAATCAAGAAGGATAATCCTGATTCTGATTCTTGTCGTTGCCGGAGGAGCGCTCTATTTTGCAGTCGACCCATCGCGCTCCGGATGGATGCCGAAGTGTGTGTTCCGGATGGTGACGGGCTGGGAATGTCCCGGCTGCGGCTCACAGAGGATGCTCCATGCCATGCTGCATGGCGATATAAGGGAGGCGTGGCATTTCAACCCTTTCCTCTTCTTTATGATTCCGGTTATCATCCTCTACCTGTTGCCGGAGTTGATGCCCGGAAAGTTTCCGAAGCTTTTCCGGATATTGCACTCCACAGGTTCTATCGTCTGCATTGCCGCGGCTATCTGCGCATGGTGGATAGGAAGGAATCTGATTCAGTCATTTTGACATTGAGTCAATTTGTCAATTTGTCAGATTGTCAAAATGTCAAATTGTCAAAATGTCAAATTGTCAAATTAATCTCTAATTTCATAAAGTAATGGATCCTATTTTCATTGTCGGATATATGGCGAGTGGGAAGACCACTTTCGGGCGTGCCTTGGCGAAAAAGTCGGGACTCGACTTCATCGACCTCGACTTCTACATCGAGCAGCGTTTCCGAAAGACCATCGCGGAAATTTTTGCCGAAGAGGGTGAGGAGGGCTTCCGTGCGAAAGAGGCTGCGATGCTTCGCGAGGCGGGCGAATTTCAAAACGCCATTATCTCTTGCGGAGGCGGCACGCCTTGCTTCCATGACAACATGGATTATATGCTCGGCAAAGGGAAAACCCTTTTTCTCAATACCGACCCCGAAGTGCTGACGCGCAGATTGGTGGAGAATAATTCCAAGCGTCCCTTGATGGCGGGAAAATCGGAAGAGGAGATACGCTCCGCTATCAAGGCGGGACTGGAGGCACGTCTCCCCCATTACAGCCGCGCGGAAATCCATTTCCCCGGAGATCTTCTCGAGAGCCGCTCCCAGATCGACTCCTCTGTCGAGACTTTCATCACCAAATATCTCTAAGTCCCTGATGCCTTTAAGCCGAAATACACCTTCGGCTACATCCGTTAAAGCCCCGGTCTGCTTTAATATTTTTACCTGAGGAAGCCCGAAAATTTGGCTATTCCGATTTTAAATGTTAATTTAGAGTAATAGAAGTAGTTTTAGCAACTTCCAAATCTGAATCACCATGACTAATCAAAATAGCGAATTTGAGCTCGACACTCAGGAAATGGTCGAAACTATCGAGAGAATAGAATCCGGTCTGACTATCGGAATGGTAGGTAATTATTCCGATACCGATGAGACCCGTATACTCCTCACTCCGGAGGCATGCGGTATGCTTACCGCCGGAGGAATAAAAATCTCCATGGAGTCGGGTGCGGGTGTCGACGTGAGCTATTCGGATGAAGTCTATGCCAATTACGGCGTGAAGATAGTCACCCGCGAGGAGGCTCTGCAGGCTCCTCTCGTGTTATCTTACGCCCCTCTCCGCGCCAAAGATATCAAGAAGATGAAGAAGGGAGCCGGACTGCTCTGCATGATGGGCTCCACTCTCTTCGAACAGTCTACAATCAAGGCGCTCCTTTCCCAGCATATCGTCTGCGGATGTCTCGACAACATGACCTCCCACAACGGCAATGAGGTATTCGCAAATATCGTGGATGAAATCGACGGTCGTGCCGCCATCATGTATGCTCAGGAAGCCCTCTCCTATCTTGGAGGCGGAAAGGGCGTTCTGCTCGCTTCCGTTGCCGGACTTAATCCCTGCGAGGTGCTTCTCATCGGAATCGGCACGGAGATGATCGCCGCCGCTCAGTCGGCTGTGGCGCAAGGTGCGCGGGTCACTCTCATGGATAACGACATCTCAGCCCTCCAGGATGTGAAGCATGAATGTGGTCATCTCGTCGATGCCATTGCAATCCATCCCAGAGTGCTTTATAACAAAGTGAAGTCTGCCGACGTGATTATCACCGGTCTCACCACCCGCGAATTTGAATTCCCGAAAAATCTTTCCGCCGCAATGAAGGAGAATGTGTATGTGCTCGACCTCAATGAGACACATCCCTCCATCTCCGTGCCTCGAACTGTTGCCATGGCTATATCCAACGCTCTGGTCAATCTCCTCTCCGAGATGCAGATGAAGGATTCGCTCCGCGGGATGATACATACCACTCCCGGCGTGCAGGTCGGTATAGTCACTTATGACGGCAAACTGGTAGATAAACTTATCGGCACTTACCTCTCCCTCCCGAGTGTGGATATCTCCGTAATGCTCTCCGGAGCCCCCAACTGATAATATTTCCTTCTACCGGCAACTGATTGAAGCCTATGCAAAATCTTCTTCATATCGTGCCCGGCAACAGAATGGCGGGAGCGCAGACATACGCTCTCGACATTTGTCGTCACTATAAGGAGAAAGGTCTAAACGTTTTCGCGCTCACCACCGGAGCGCATGCCGTCGATTCACGTTTTAAAGCAAATGATATTGAAGTCGGCCATGCCCCTTTCACGGGTATGCTCGACTTCACTTCCATATTCCGTATGGCGCGGTTTCTGCGTCGCCTTCCCCCGGGAGATACCCTCATCCATGTGCACCGTTACCGTGACGCCTATACCGCTATCCTCGCCCGCTTCCTGGCGCAGAGGGAGGGGATAAAGATAGCCGCGACACGCCATGCGGTGAGAAAAGGGAGAGACTCGAAGATATTCCGACATCTATATAATAATATCGACGCGCATATATTCGTGTCGAAGCTGGCTTACGAACGCTTCTGTCACTCATGGGAAGCCGGACTGAAGCCTATACCCGAAGGGAAAGTGCATGTGCTGCATAACAGCTTATACCTCAATCCTGAATCGCTCGATGTAAGCGAGCCGGAACGCGGACCGGTCACTGCCCTTTACTTCGGGCAAGTGGCGGAGCGTAAAGGTCTGGAGAATCTTATCGACGCTCTCATGGCGATGCGCAATGTCAAGATGCGTCTGGTCATCGCCGGAACGGGAAATCCCGACTTCACCGACCGTCTGCGCAAAAGAGCAATGATACGCGAAGTGATGGACGCCATAGATTGGAACACCGGGTGTGAAGACCCCTCCGAGCTGATTGCCCGCACTCATTTCGGGGTGGTCCCCTCCGTGGAGAGCGAGGCTTTCGGTCTCAGCAACCTCAGATATATGGCTTACGGCAAACCGCAGATATGCACCGCCAACGGAGCGCAGACCGAATATCTGCGCGACGGCGAGACCGCGCTTATGGTGCGCCCCGGCGACACCGCCACTCTCGCGGAGGCGATGACACGCCTCGCCACATCCCCCGACCTCCGCCGGGAGATGGGAGAGAGAGCCAAGAGGGAGTTTGAAAAAGCTCTGTCATGGCAGGAATTTACTAAAAAGCTTGATGCTATCTATGAAGGATGTTTTAGATAGATACCGTATTTTTACCGTGACCGACAGGACGGTGAGCTGGCTGGTATTCTTTATCCTCCTGATCACTTACTGGTCCACTATCCCCCCGACTGTGTCGTTCTGGGACTGTCCGGAATATGTCACGGCCGCCACTCGTCTCGTGCCCGGACATCCCCCGGGAAATCCCGTATGGATGCTGGTGGAGAGGATTGTCACACTCTTTCTTCCGGGTAAATATGCGGCGTTAGCCATCAATCTGTCAAGCGGCCTCTTCACTGCCTTAGCCGGATTTTTCCTATCCAAGATTATCTTTATCGGGGCAGTATGGGTGCTTAAGACGCGCGACGGTGTGCGCCGTCGCCTTCATGCCTTCTATGCCGCCGGAGCAGCCTTTATCGGCGCGCTGATATTCGGATGGTGCGACTCCGTTTGGTATTCTGCCGTAGAAGCTGAGGTGTATGCCATGTCTATTTTCCTTACAGCCCTTTCCGTATGGCTCATGCTGAAATGGGCGCGCGCCTCCTCCACATCTTTAGGCTGGCGCTATCTCATACTTTTGGCTTACATTTTCGGGCTCTCGCTCGGAGTGCATCAGCTCAACCTCCTCGTCATTCCCGCGCTCGCCATCGTGTGGGCTCTCCGCAGGAGTATAAAGTCATTATGGAAGATTCTGATTATCTTCATTGCATCCATCATAATGGTGGGCTGCATACTGACCGGCATGATGCCATCCACTATAGCATTGGCAGCCGAGATGGAGCTCTTCGCCGCGAATACTCTCGGGCTTCCCCTACTATGGGGAGTAGCCGCCTACGTCGCCTTGTTAGGGATATCGCTGATAGTGGCTCTGAGCGTGACTCGCTGCTCATCCAACCGCGGCGCCATCTCCCTGTCGATCTTTCCTCCGGTTTTCCTTTCCGGATTATTTATATTTTCCGGAAATTTCTTAGTCGGGGCGGCGGTGTCTGCCCTGGCGACAATGATAATCGTAAGGATACGATATTTCAACCCTATCCGCATCAACCTCATGATGTGGATGCTCGCCATGCTCCTCACCGGCTATTCGGCTTACGCATTAATCCCCATACGCGGCGATATACCTGCTCCTCCCAATGCGGCGATGCCCGGCAATCCCTTCTCTTTCGCCGCATATCAGGCGCGCGAACAGTATGGGGCGGCGCCGCTCCTTTACGGCAATACCCCCTACAGCCGCCCGATGCTGAGGGAGGAATGGAACCTTGATTCCACTCCCAGATATACTCGCTATGTAGTGGAGCACACCACACGACAGATTGAGCCGCTGATGGCGGAAGCCGTGTTGCGCGCTCCCAACACATTCTCCGCCCTGACTCCGGCAGACTCCGTTATCAATGAGAAAGCGCTGAAGAAAGGGAAGGAGGCTTATATCGTGCGCGGCTATCGCTCACAGCAGGTGCTGACTCCGGAGCTGAATATGTGGTTTCCACGACTCACCGGGCGCAGTCCGTTCGACATAGAAGCTTACGCGGCATGGGCGGGCATGAGGGCGGAGAGTATGGATACTGTCCTTATCTCCGAAGCTCTTGACACGCTGGGAATGCCCGTAGCTAAAATGGGGGCGGAAGGGAAACGCACTCATCCTATAGCCTTACGTCCTACTTATCTTCAGAATTTCCAATATCTCTTCGGATACCAGATCGGATATATGTATCTACGCTATCTTATGTGGAATTTCTCGGGGAGACAGAATGATATCCCCTCCACGGGGGAAGTGGAGCATGGCAATTTCATCACCGGCATCTCCCCTCTTGACAATGCCATGCTTTCGGCGGAAGATGCCCTTCCTCCTCACGCGGGAGAGAAAAACAAGGGACGCAACCGCTACTATATGCTCCCCTTCCTGCTCGGGATATGGGGAATAATCTGGATGTGCCGCTCCAACTGGCGCGGACGTATGGCTTGCGCGGTGGTGGCGCTCCTCTTCATCATGACCGGTGTGGCTATCGTGATATATCTCAACCAGACTCCCGGCGAACCACGCGAACGCGATTATACCTTCCTCGGCTCCTACATGGCATTCTCGATCTGGATTGCCGCCGGAGCCCTCGGACTGGCACGCATCATCGCCAACCGGTGTGCGCGCCTGTTAAGAAAGCACCGCCCTCTTACTCTACGCTCCCTTCTGATTTATGCCTCTGTCGGATTCATCCCCTCGGCGGGGGTGGCGGCGCTGATGCTCACCGAGAATTACGATGATCATGACCGCTCCGGCAGAAGAGCAGCCTCCCGACTGGCTGAGAATATACTTAACTCCCTCGACCCGAATGCCGTAATATTCGTGGATGGCGATAATTTCACATTCCCGCTGTGGTATGCCCAGGAGGTGGAGGGGATACGCAGGGATGTGAGAGTGATCAATCTCTCTTATCTCTCCTCCCCCAGATACGCAGCTCTCGTAATGAGGGCTTGGGAGGATGCCCCTTATCTCAATTCCATCCTTGAGGCGCGCGATATAATCTATCACGCCCATATGCAGGATAAAGCCATGCCGGGGGCGTATGACACAATGAATGCCCGGGAGATGCTGCGCCGACTCAAAGAGAACCCATCATATGCCGTCGAGGCTGGCAATATTTCCCTGACATTGGCTGAGGGAGACTCACTGAATATACCTGTCGCAGCCCTTTCGCGCAACGGGGATTCGCGCACGTTCGCATTTCATAAGCTGATGATGCTGAGCCTTATCGCCTCCAATGCCTCCTCATCGTCCGACTCGGTGCTGTTCCGTCCATTCTACTGGCAGAAAAATCTTCCGTCGGGTCAGTATATCTCTTTGCGTCCCCACATGACCGACCGCATCTTCGCATACCGTCTCGGCAAGGAGCCGGCGGGTCGTCAGGATTCGGCGCTGATACGTATAGCTCATGGCATAAAAGCCCCTAACGACGCCTCTTCCGACACTGTCTATCTTGACCGTATCCCGGCTTCCATGATGGCGCGCATGAGGGGGGATATCGGAGCTGCCGCCAAGAGGCTTCTGCGCAACGGTCATAAGGAGGAGGCGCTGGAGTTAGCTCTCCGTACACACCGTGAATATGGAGCCGACCCGCATACCCTCCTCTCAATAACGATGGGCGATTCTATCTTCCGCACTGAAAGGGAATGGGGCGCACTCTTCGTGGAATTGGCTGATACCTTCCGGCGCGGGGACCTGAGGAAAATAGGCGAATGGTACATGGAGGATGTCGAGCGCCGCAACCGTGCATGGACTCATTACCGCAACTCCCTCTCCCCGCGCATGAGACCTACAATGTCGAAGAATCCTTGATGACAATGTTCAGGCGGCATGATAATGTATGGCTGTCATGATAACACTGATTAAACAAATTGTTATACTCTTAGTCAAACTTTAAAAAAGAAAACCACTTACATAAAGGCATAGATTATGAAGAAATATCTAAAATACCTTCTGGCGCTCGGCGCCGTTATCTTCTTCCTCCTCCCGATGACTGCAAAGGGGAAGGAGAAGGCAGAGATCGCTTTTGCTGAAAAGACCCACAACTTCGGCATCGTCAAGGAGGATGGCGGTCCGGTGAGCTATGATTTCCAGTTTGTCAACGACGGCAAGGGGAATCTGATCATTTACGATGCAACCGCTCAGTGTGGATGCACTCGCCCGGAATATCCCAAGAACCCCGTGGCGCCGGGTAAAAACGGCAAGATACGCGTCACTTACAATCCTATCGGCCGCCCCGGTCCCTTCGAGAAAGTGGTGACTGTGCGCTCCAATGCTCGTGAGGGGAAAGTGAGATTGAAGATAAGCGGCAATGTGACTCCTAAAAATAAATAATCATGAAGTCCATTCTTAAATATCTTCTCCCCCTCTTCTTTATCTCCACCCTTCTCCCGATTGATGCTTCGGCTCAGATAGAATGGCTTCAGAAGGAATATGACTTCGGACTGATGAAGGAGGCGGCGGGACCTGCCAAAGGGAAGGTGCAGTTCATTAATCGCGGTAAGGAGGAGGTGATCATCTCCGGCGCGCGCCCGAGCTGCGGATGCACGAGCGTGGAATATCCCGAAGAGCCGATAGCTCCCGGAGATACCGCCGTGATATCATTTATTTACGACCCCACCGGGCGTCCCGGAAAATTTGATAAGTCTATCCGCGTATTTATCGGTGAGCATGACACTTACAGAATAGGTATCAAGGGGAATGTGCTCGGCACTCCCGAATCTCTCGACCAGTTCTATCCCTTCTCAGCCGGCGCGCTCCGTGTCTCTATGAAGGATATGGCGGGTGGCGAGATGCGTCATGGCGTGGCGCGGAATTATTTCATCAATGCCTATAACCAGTCGACTGACTCGATCAATCCAAGCATAGCCCCTAAAAACAAGGCGCTGAAAGCGGAGATCTCGCAGAAACGGCTCGGTCCGGGCGATGTGGCATCTATCTCCCTTTATTTCAATTCGGCAGAGGTCGAGAATATAGGAGACATAGAGATTCCGATAGTCTTATCTGACGGCAAGGAGGATACCGATCCGCTGACCGTGACTTTCAAGGCTAACGTCACTCCCGATTTCTCCCGTCTCACTCCGGAGCAGGTGGATAACGGTCCGCGTTGCTATCTCCTTTCGGAACGCGCCGATGTCGGCATCGTTACGGATAATGACAGCCGAACTCTCTCTTTCAGCATACAGAATCAGGGGAAGACGAAAATGAATATTATCAAGATCGCCCCACAATCCAAGGCTCTGACCGTCAAGAAGAAACCCACAGTTATCAAGCCTGGGAAAGATGGGGAGGCAGTTATCTCCATTAATCCGGCGATGATAGAGAAAGGGGCTTTCAACCTCAGTGTCAGGGTTCTTTCCGACGACCCCCTGCATCCCATCCGCGTGCTTCACGTAGTCGGCATCAAGGAATAATAAAGCCTTGGAGCAGGACGCATCGCATAACTTACGTATATTAGCAGCTACTAAATTTTAAATCTTGCTTTTCCATGGAACATCCTGAAAATAATACTGAATATAAAGGTCTGCAGGTCAATTCCGGCGTGACCTCCCAACCTACCGTGAATCCTTATCGCCGCCCTCGTCACAGACGCCGCGAACTGACCGCCGGCGAATATGTGGAGGGTATCCTGAAGGGGGATGTCTCTATCCTCGGGCGCGCTGTCACTTTAGTAGAAAGCGTTGCGGATCATCATCAGGCATTGGCGCAGGAGGTGATAGAGAAGTGTCTCCCCTATTCCGGCAATTCCCGCCGTATTGGTATAACGGGCGTGCCGGGTGCCGGCAAGTCTACCTCTATCGATGTCTTCGGTCTGCATGTCTTGAAACAGGGCGGACGCCTTGCCGTCCTGGCTATCGACCCGAGCAGCGAGCGCACATCCGGCTCCATTCTCGGCGATAAGACCCGTATGGAGAAACTATCAGTTGAGAAGGATGCTTTCATACGACCCTCCCCCTCCGCCGGCTCTTTGGGAGGAGTGGCAAGGAAGACCCGCGAGACAATCGTGCTTTGCGAGGCTGCCGGCTATGACAATATCTTCGTGGAGACTGTCGGCGTGGGTCAGAGCGAGACCGCCGTCCACTCAATGGTGGATTTCTTCCTCCTTATCCAGCTTGCAGGCACCGGCGACGAATTGCAGGGTATCAAGCGCGGCATCATGGAGATGGCTGACGGTATAGTGATCAACAAGGCGGACGGAGATAACGTGGACCGTGCCAACCTGGCGGCTGCACAATTCAGAAATGCCTTGCATCTATTCCCGCCCACACCGAGCAAATGGCACCCGGAGGTGATCACATACAGCGGATATTATGAGCTGAATATCGATAAAGTATGGGATATGATCGACCGCTATTTCGAGTATGTGAAAAAGACGGGATACTTCGAGCGCAAGAGAAACGAGCAGGCTAAATACTGGATGTTCGAGACTATAAATGAACAGCTCCGCTCCGACTTCTACCGCCGTCCGGAGATTCAGGCTCTGCTGGAGCAGAAGGAGCTGAGAGTGCTTAATAATGAGCAGTCTTCCTTCACTGCCGCCCAGGATGTTCTCAACCGCTATTTTGACCTTCTCAAAAATTAAGGCTCCATTGACCTTCTCAAAAAATAAAAATCCGGAAAAAATTCTTTTTCTCGATAAAAATTATTAACTTTGCAAAACCATTCGGGGCGTAGCGCAGTCCGGTAGCGCACCTGGTTTGGGACCAGGTGGTCGCAGGTTCGAATCCTGTCACCCCGACTGAGTTAAGTCGTCTGCCTTTCCGGCAGGCGATTTTTTTGCTTTATAACATCTCTTATATACATCGCCTATCCTAAACCTTTATTCCTGAGGGCGCGTTCTATTTATATACTCTCCTCATCAACCTTATTTCTTTACTTATAAAAACACAACGTATGGATATGTTCTGTTATCAATGCCAGGAGACAGCGAAAGGAAGCGGCTGCACACTCCGAGGTGTATGCGGCAAACTTCCCGAAACTTCCGCCCGTATGGATCTTCTGCTTTATGCCACAAGAGGCGTTGCAATTCTTAATGACCTCCTGCGTGGAGCGGGCGCACCTCAGGCGGATGCCTCTCATCAGGTAATTGATGCTCTCTTCACTACCATCACCAATGCCAATTTCGATAATGACTCCCTTGATGGCTTTATCCGTCGCGCTTTCCAGATGAAACGCGAGCTTATCGCCAAATGCAAGGAACTCGATATAAAAATCCCTGATGCTCCCGAAGTAGCTCTCGAGGCTGAGCCGGAAGACTATGAGAAGCTGGAGCCCGTCACCGGCGTTCTCGCTGAGAAAGATCCCGACAAACGCGGTCTGAAACAGTTGGCTATATATGGTGCCAAGGGTGCGGCTGCTTATGCCCGCCATGCCGCCAACCTCAAATATGAGGATGACGATGTCTACGCATATATAGAGAAAGTGCTCAAAGAGGTGAGCCGCGAGGATATCACTGTCGATGAGCTCGTGAAGCTTGTGCTCTATATGGGCGAGGGCGGCGTGAAAGCTATGGCTCTCCTTGACAGCGCGAACACCGGAAGATATGGCAACCCCGAGATCACAAAGGTGGATATAGGCGTACGCAATAACCCCGGTATCCTCATATCCGGGCATGACCTCCACGACCTTGAGGAACTCCTCGAACAGACCGCCGGAACAGGAGTGGATGTATATACCCACTCCGAGATGCTCCCCGGACAGTATTATCCATTCTTCAAGAAATATCCTCATTTCGCCGGAAACTATGGCAACGCATGGTGGAAACAGGTGGATGAATTCGAGACATTCAACGGCTGCTTCGTATTTACTTCCAACTGTATCGTGCCTCCACGCAAGAATGCCACTTACACCGACCGTATCTATACTCTCGGTGTAGTGGATATGCCCGGCACCCACCATATCGATGCTGACGCCGAAGGCAACCATGACTTCTCGGAGGTGATCGCAAAGGCGAAGACCTGTCCCGCTCCTACAGAAATCGAGAAGGGCGAGATCATTGGCGGTTTCGCACATCATCAGGTGATTGAGCTCGCTCCTAAGATTATAGAACTTATCAAGGAGGGCAAGATCCGTAAATTTGTCGTAATGGCAGGATGCGACGGCCGTTTCCCCTCACGCTCCTACTATACTGAGTTTGCGGAGGCGCTTCCGAAAGATTGCGTGATTCTGACAGCCGGATGTGCCAAGTATCGCTATAACAAGCTTCCGCTCGGCGACATCGAGGGTGTGCCCCGCGTATTGGATGCCGGACAGTGTAATGACTCCTATTCACTCGTACGTATCGCCATGGCTCTGCAGGAGGCTTTCGGACTTAAGTCTATCAATGAGCTCCCGCTCGTATTCAATATCGCATGGTATGAGCAGAAAGCCGTAATCGTGCTCCTCGCTCTCCTTTATCTCGGCGTGCAGAATATCCATACAGGCCCGACTCTCCCTGCTTTCTTCACTCCCGATATCCTTAAAGTGCTCCAGGAGAAATTCAATATCGGCACTATCTCAACAGTGGAGAATGATATCAAAACTCTTATAGGGGAATAATTATTGAAACACTCCCTTCATTTTATATTGAATGATTAATGAAGTATAGATGAAGGCTAAATGAAACAGAAATAAAGACCGGTCGCCCGAATCGATTTTCACGATTTTCGGACGACCGGTTTCTATCTGTCTATGAGCTAATCTACTTGATAGCCTCCATCAGTTTCTTGGCATTGATATACTCCTCGATACCGGCAGCCACCAACTTCGCATCCTTCATGGCATGCACGACAGTGGCGGGCTGTCCTGACACGTCGCCTCCGGCAAAGACCCCGACACGGGTGGTCATGCCATAAGGTACCTCTCGGCGGAGCACATATCCCTTCTCATCCACATTGATACCTTCCGTGGTAGAGACTATTCGTGCCGCCGGAGCGCTACCTACAGCCGCAACAAGATGATCGGCAGGATATTCCTTACGCACACCGTCGGTCTCGATCACAAGAGAGGTGAGGTTAGTGCCTTCCCCGGGATTGACTTTCACCACATTGGAATTCCACATGAATTTAACCCCCTCCTCCACAGCCTCATCATATTCCGATTTAAGAGCACGAAGATTCTCACGCTGACGATGATAGACCACGGTCACCTCCTTGCTCCCCATGCGAAGAGCCGTACGGGCGGCATCCATGGCGGTGTTGCCTCCTCCGATCACATACACTATATCGCCATCGCCTACCACTACCTCTTTCTTGTCGATATGACCCGACTGATAGAGCTGCACACGGCGCAGGAAACGCAACGCCTGACGCACTCCGCGCGCCTCCATACCCTCTATCGGGAGATATTTGGGGAGCCCGGCGCCCGTAGCCATATATACGGCATCAAATCCCTGTGCGAAGAGGTCATCAATAGTGAAATCCACTCCGACCGTGACGCCGCAATGAATCTTGGCGCCCAAAGCTTCCAGACCTTTCACCTCGCGGCGCACCACCTCCTTCGGCAGACGGTATTCGGGAATACCATAGAGAAGCACGCCTCCCGCCTCCTCCTCCATCTCGAACACCTCCACATTGAAGCCCTTGCGTGAAAGGTCGGCGGCAGTGGTAAGTCCGGCGGGACCGCTGCCGATAATGGCTACCTTTCCCCTGGTCTTTTCCGGAAGATTCTCATGATCCAGTCCCGCCTCGAAGTCAAAATCGGCGACAAAACGCTCCAGCTTACCGATCTCGATATGTTTACCCGTTTTATTCAGGATACAATGACCCTCACACTGTCGCTCATGGGCGCAAACACGACCGCAGACGGCGGGAAGATTACTTTTATGGCGTATAATCTCGATAGCACTACCGAAATTACCCTTTCCCAAAGCTGAGATCCAATCCGGAATCTCATTATTGACAGGGCAACCTTTACGGCACTGCGGCACCTTGCAATTAAGACATCTCTGAGCCTCCTTGATAGCCTCCGAAACCGTAAAATTCTTATTTACCTCGTTAAAATTTTCCATAATTAATCATGATATCATTAATTCATGTTCCTGCAGGATTTCCAACATTTGCGCAGGAGTGACCACATATGGTTTGTGAGGGAAATGGCGCAGATTTCCCGTTACAAGATAGGATCCCTCCACGCTCATTCTCACTTCATAAACCACCCTGTCATCCTTATCGGGGAAGACCTCATCATTCACATCAATTCTTTGACAATCAATACCGAATGTTATAAAATAATTAAGAAGATCATATATCTGACCCGACGTAAATGGAAATTTCTTCCTACTCAAGACCTCCCTATATTCGGAAATAATTTCCGAATTATACATCGGTATTATCTTTCCTGACAGAATTGCGAGAATCACTCTCATAGGATTAGAGCGGTCAGAAGAAGCCAAGAGAGCGGACACCAGCACATTAGTGTCGATTACCGCATATATAGGTCTATCTTCTGCCATTACGGACCGCCTCAATTTCAGAATTAATCACCTCTAACGACATATCCGCATCGCCGGAGCTGACGGCAGCCTTACGCATGGAGAAGAAAGCATCCATAGCCTTACTCCTGACCATTTCCACATCATCCGCCTTTATTTCAAACGGTATCTTGCGTTCTCTCACCACAGCCTTCATAAATATATTGAAAGCTGCGGTAGCGGTCAGTCCAAAAGCCTCGCACAGCGAATCGAAGCTATTTTTAAGTCCCTGATCCACCCGAATTGAAATCGTTGACTGTCTCATAACATATGCATAAAATATAATTCAAATGTAATGCAATCTAATTTAGATGTAATGCAAAAATACAGTTAAAATCTCAATTTAGCAAGGAGTAGGCAAATAATAAATACCCAATTATAGTAAGATTATAGTAAGATTATAGTAAGATTATAGTAAAATTATAGTAAGTTTATAGTAAGATTATGGAAATAAAATATTAATAAAAATCGTCAAAGAGTAGGAAATCCGAAAAAAAACGCTTACCTTTGTACATCCAAATAGGAAAACAGAATAAAGAATGCCCAGGTGGCGGAATGGTAGACGCGCTCGTTTCAGGTGCGAGTGGTGAGAGCCGTGCAGGTTCGAGTCCTGTTCTGGGCACAGATAAAGCGAGATAACTCATTGAAACTCCAATAGTTATCTCGCTAATCTTTTATTCAACTGGCAAATTACTGGCAAACGCTCTATTTCCAGCTCAACAATTCTGCCAGTAATACTCATAGATGGTAATAGACGATAAGCATCGATTCCTGTCTGTGAGTCTTGCTCACGGACTGAAATTTTATTTGTCATTTCGTCACTCTGTTACTCTATCGTAAGCACACGGTGAAGCACGTATGCTTACGGATAAATTAGAATCCCAAGAACAACATAAAAATTATTTTCATTATTCTTGCGTATTATTTACGGTGAAACCTACGGGACGGCGATTGCGTTGCATCTTCATCTGCTGAGCATTAATTTGTTGAAAATTGCTACGTACATGCTCTTTTGTGTCGAAGAACGAGTCGAGTACAGCCTTCAGAAAAATAACATTGTCAGGACAGGCTGGATGAAGCATAATATCTCGACGGCTATGTAATCCAATGTCNCCNTCTTCATCNGGNNCGGTCATNACAACNGTCGGNCCAAAATTGAAGTTNGTNGCNTTCACNGCCTCTTTTATTTTNGGCATATCNGGGTCTTCACCTTTTANGCCAGCCCACATNGGATCCCAGATTCGGNCATATCTNCCNCCAAACTCCANATGAAAGTTCTCCCCCTGATAACTGACACCAACGGAGCCATCTTTATATACTTCCGGCTGACATCCAAGTTCAGTCAGACAACTAATTGCAATTTCTTTAGCTTCCTTATCATTCTTAGAAGTGATTCTCTGACCAGCATTCTTCATATTATACCAAATGCCCAATATCATGCCAAATATATATGGGAACCCAAACAGGACAGGAATCACTATGGTTCCCCAATTGAGTATATCAAACTGAATACCCAATGCCACAGCAATAGTAAGAGTAATTGCTAAAACCGGGTGAATCCATTTTCTCAATGCGGAGTTCTCCCACCACTCCTTTAGACTATCAGGAAGCATATCTCCGCAATTATAGATTATAACTGCTGCCAGAATTGCTAAAATACCGTACATGATAACTATTTTGAATGGGTGATGATTAGTTTTTTACCGGGATTATCTATTTCTATTGAGCCGAGTCGTCCAAGAACTGACTGACCAAGCAGAAGAGGTGCTTTTTGATTCCGGACAACAGAGGCTCTGACATTATTAAGCTTTAACCCTCCGAAATCCACATCCCTAAGGTTTACGATAGTACCCTCGGATATATCTCCATTGGCATCTACGAACCGACCGGAGCCTACAAAGTCTTCTCGTTTCAGATAGCCATTCTTCAGCATAAAGTTGGCTTCGACCTGCGACAAAGATACTATACTTGCGCCAGTATCAAATATGAAACTAAGAGGGAGTTCGTTGATAGCGCATTTTACAGATACACAACCACCATCGGGAATGAAGGGTATCTCTACCCGTTCACTCATCTGACCTTGTTCTGGCTCGACAGCGTTTTCCTGTTCTTTAATAGCGGTGTATTCATCCATGAGAGTTTTGAAGCCCTCTGTTGCACGCAACGCGTCCAAATCATCATCTAACATAACATGGTGGAATCTTCGAAATCCATTTTCAAAAGCTGTTCGTAAGTGTGCCAATGATTTTTCAAGGTCTCCAAGTCGAGAATAGAAACATGCTCCATCATAGTAGTTCCCGCAATCTGTGGAATCATTAGCGATTACTTTCTCCATAAAATCCACTGCTTTGTCCCTCTCGCCCAGAGCAAGGAAAGCATACATAGCGCATGATGAATTATTTAGCACTGTATCAAGTTCTATGACCTTTCGATAGGCTGCCATTGCTTCATCAGGCTGTCCTTTGCGCATCAGCATATCTCCTTTCCCCAGATAGGAATAAGCATTATCCGGATTAAGCATTATCGCCATATCATAGTCTTCTAATGCCTTATCAGTCTGACCGGAATTATCCTCAAAGAAGCCTCTGCGATAGTAACCTCCAAAGAAATCAGGAGTCTTTTCGATNTATCTTGTCCATTCGGTAATTGCACCTTCAATATCTCCGGACTCGCCAAGTATATCGGCTTTAGAAGAAATAAGATCAAGGTCATCGGGCCTCATCTGTTGCGCCTGTGTAATGGCTTCAAGAGCCTGAGTATATTCTCCAAGTTCCTGATGGCAGTCCGCAATCATTTCAAGAAATACCGGATGGGCGTCAATGTNAAATGCTTTACGAGCAGCCTCAATCGCCTCGTTATATTTCTTTTTGTTCTGATACAGCTGAGCGATATAGTATTGCCATTCAGCATCATGAGGATTTTTGACTGACATTCCTCTCAATTTAGTAATGACGAGCGTCAACTGATTATCAGGAAATTCAAAAAGATAATGATGAGCTTTGGCATCATTGTCTATTGATAATGATTTCATAATGTCGTCAACCGCTTCAAGGTACTTACCCTGTTTGAGATAACTCTCTGCTCTGAAGGAATACCCCGAGGAATAGTCATTATACATCTTGATAACAATGGTATATTGCCGAATTGCTTCGTCGTAATTGCCAGAGGCGTAAGCATTACGACCAAGCCCCATATATCCCATTACACTCGTAGGATTTGCTACGACCATACGGCTATAAATCTCATTTGCATCAGAGTACCTCTTCATTTCATACAGCAGTTGACCATAGGTTTCAAGAATATCAGAATCATCAGGATTGATTTTTATAGCCTGATTGAAGTCATTGAGAGCCTGAATCGTATCCCCGGCAATAGTATAAAGGTTTGCTCGTGAAGCAAATGCGCGGGCTACATATTCCTTGTCCTTTTTAGGTAATTTCTTGATTGCCATATTCACAGACTTCATGGCATCGCCATAGTTCTCTGCATCAGCCTGTAGAATCGCAATGGTCATGTGGGCATAACCATTCCCCGGTTTTTCTGCTATCTCTTTTGTGAGAAAATCCATTGCCTCTGACTTATTGCCCTTTTTTATTTCCTCCAGAGCACGGGTAAAATTGTATGATTGCTTTGCGCTCTGAGGCTGAGCACATATATGAATTGAACAGGAAAGAGTGGCGATCAGAATAATCACCAATGATTTGAGTTTGCTGCAAGTCATAATGGCTTCGCCACCGCGCACCGGCCTTTGGCCGACTTGCGCTTTATACTTGCTCGCGAATACTTCGTATTTCATTTCTTTTTACCGAATACAGTGTTTATTATTGCGTTGCCGATTTTTCTCTCAATGCCGTTGCGTGTTGTGGGGATTCCGATAGATTTTGCAAAATCCCGTTTCAACTTAGAAACGCCGAGAGCACGTTTCCAAGAGAAGCTGAGACCGGGGATTTTCATAGTTTAAGAATCGAAATCATCGCGTTCTTTCTTATACGAGGCATAGACCTCTTTCATTTCATCGTCATCACAGGCACCCATCAAGACATCAAAATTACAGCGAGCCTTCATAGATCCCCTTGACATTACCGATGCTCTGACAAGTTCAGCAGTCTTGTAGCCGGTATGGAATGGTACACTGACTCCATTCGTCATAGCCGATAGTTCCTTGAACCAAGGAGAATCGGAAATTGTCACAGTGTCGATTTTGATTTTCTCATCAGCTGCTTTACGGGCCTCGATGCGCCAGTCAATCTGGTTGCCGACAACAAAATCCTTATAGGTATAGCCAAGCTCATGAGGGATAGCATCGGCTATAAGAAGAATGGAGCGTGTAGACCCCTCGCGCCACTGTGTTTCCTCAACAATTTTCTTTATAACCAGTTCGTAGAACTCGGGACCGTCACCGCCGGAAGTATCCTTGGAATTGAGCATAAACTTTATAAGGTCATTCTCGTTGGCGGTAGGTGCAATACATTGATAAGCGTCTCCATAATCCTGCGCATTATTCATGTCGCAGTAGTCGCCAAAAGCGACGATACCCAATCGGAGGTCTTCATTGTCTTTGAAGAGTTGTGGTATCAGTTCTGACACCTCTTTACGCACAGCACCAATATATTGCGCCATTGAGCCGGTGGTGTCAAAAGCGATTACCATATCAAGTTTACCTATATTCTTAGGAGCTACTTGGGCGAAGCTTTCTTCATTCTTCACCTCGGTTGTTGTTGTGACGGTACCTTCCACCGTCACAGTCTTTTTCTTTTTGCTGAAAAGTCCCATAATCTTTTTAGTTTTGATAATTAGTCGATATTCCAGTATGCATCCGGGTCTCCATCAAAGATTGTGTCGATGTCATCATCACTGTAGCCCTCGACATCATGGGCGTAAGTACCGGCGTATTCGTCCTCGTACTCATCGTAATCGTAGTAACTCATGTTTTATACTTTATATTGGTTTTGTGAATCTATATACCGAGCCTGATCCGATGGTAAACATCAGGCAGAGATTTTTTCATCTTTTTCTTGTAAATTTTTCGTCGCAGGTTCCATGTACTGTTGAGGAAGTCTCTCATGTCCTATATGCCACTTACCGCAATAGTCACATTTATATGCCGACATGGGACACGAATCTTCTGGATGCGCCATCATGTAACGCGTACAAGCCTCTACGGCTTCTTCATAAGTGTTATAACTGAATTTAGCGACCAACACTTTCTTGCCTTTAGAGTTGTGAATACTGACCTTCCAGTGGGTACCGCGTGCGCGAAGTTCGGCGTCATATTCTGCGTATCTCTTGTTATAGAGGTTGAACGATACGGCTCTTTGTATCGAATGACGATACCGATTGGTTTCACGGTCATGTTTACCGGCATTCTTATGTGCTTCTTGTGCAGCACGCTTTTCGATAATACGTCGCACCAGTCGTGTAGTCTCGGCATCGTCAGTATGACGATCAGTATAGATAACTTCTCTGCCAATCTTACGTATCTTCTCTTTTGCAAGACGTTTTGAAAGCGGGCGATATCGTTCTGTCATCCCTTGGTCAGCATATGCCTTTTTTACTTTATGAAGCTCTCTGTTCTCTTGTGCCTTGCACAAGAGACTCAAAGCCGAAGTGAGGGAACGGACAAGGTTCGTAATTTGCATTACAGCGGATAAAGCATAGTCGCGGCAGCGTTGTACGGCTCGTTTGATGTCTTGTTTTGTCTCATGCGATTTTACCACTTTGGCAATAACAATAAAGTCATTCTGAAGTGTGGTCTCATCGAGCTTGCCGTAGTTGGTAAGCATCTTAAGCCAGCGGTTGAAAATGCGAGTGAGGTTGAGAAGGTCGGAGTTTAGATTCTCTGACTTGATTACTGTGGGAAGTGTAGCAGTGTAGCACATAGTTTAGGGAGGTTAAATTCGTTTGATTCTATATGCCAACACTACGTCAGATGTAAACATCGAAAAGCAAAATCCCTTGCTGCAATAGTGTACAACAAGGGATTATTAGGGGCATCGAAATACTAATCTACGACTTCTCCTTCTTTTATAAGCAGGAAAGGCAGCGTGTCCTTATCGTTTATATGCCGGAGCATTGCATCCACCACCCATCGATCATCTTCATTAGCATGATGTAACAGCACTTCTTTTGCTTCTTCAAAGCGTCCGGTCTCCCGAAGAAGTTCCGCATGAAATAGTTCATAGTCGGCAGACTTGTCTATTCCATCCAGTAGTTCTTCAATTACTTTCTGATAGAATGTTTCATCCTCTTCTGATGGAGGAAATGCTTTTGTCTCAGGGCTGCGACGGAAGGTATCGTTATATGCCATGAAAAACTGATGGTTAAGGATCCATCGCTGCATCTTCGATAACGAAAGCGATTCCATCTGGAGGATTGCCTCCTTTAATTCACGAAACGAAAGATTCCCAAGTTTCATGAAACTTCTCATTTCAGACTTCGGATCTTTGGAATATTCTCTCTTAGCCTGTTCAATGAAGTAATATTTTTTGCAGTGGGGACACTGCTGTATCGGTGATACTTCCGGAAGCATCGGGTACTCTCGACGGGTGTCGCTCCATACTGTGCCTCTAAAAGTATTACCACTAACGAGGCTCATCACCTCTTTTGTGCCGCCGCAAAAGGGACAGCTTAAAACATTTGCTGGTCCTGGTATCATATTGATTTATATTTCATCTAAAAACGGAAGAATTCCGCTTGCATTCCTTTCTGTTGATTTCGGGTAATTATCTTCAAATTCACCATTACGGAGCTGGTCGAGAGTAATATCCGGATACCGTCCCTCGATATACAACTTAATAAGAGCCGCATGAGAGAGTGGAGATTTGAGGTTGGTGTAATCCTCATTGGTATTGTAGTCAAGGAAAACAATATCCGTAGTAAGCGATTTGGTTCGTATTCTTTCGACTAAATCTCTAGCCGCCGGCACATTCTCCAATACCCACTTATACGTGGGTAGATATATGGCAATCCTTGCTTCAAGATAATTCAGTAGTTCTGCCGATTTAGTACCATACCTATGACCTAACGGTTTTCCAAGGGTTCTGACTGTACGTTTTAACCCCTTCATGGAAGCGTTTTGGAAATGAGAGTAAGACACCCCCTGCGTCTCAAATACCTTTAGCCCTTGCCATATTCCTTCCACTGACATTCCAGTCATTCCCTCCGAATTGAGGATAGGGATTCCACCATGTGGATAGAACGGGCTCAGTTGCTGTGCCCATCCGGCTTTGGACGTAACATCGAGAATTATGGCATTAGGATATTGTTTCTTGATGCCTTCCTCTTTTCTTCTTTTATTGGCAATATATATCATAGTTATGCGCAGTTAAGATTGAGAATATATTTGGAGGGAACGAATGTTTTTGGCATGATTTCTGCCTGAAGAGCCTTAAAGTCAGGATCATCCCTACGTACAAACCTACGTTGGGTTGCCGGAATGTTGATTCTTTTGAGGTCTTCGAAAGAACCTCCATGATGATGGCTGGAGTCTGTGGCGTTCATGTCGGAAAACAAGGTCTCCTCCAGTTCTACAACATCAAGACTGATGCGCAGAACGACGATGTCCTCACCAGCTTGTTTGAGACGGTAAGCCATCGGATGCTCAGGGCAAAGGCTAAGTCTCACATAGTCCTGAAGACCATTATATCGGTCAAGTTGTTTAGAGAAATCGTTTCCTCCCGGACAAGGAATTGTGATACCGTGATTGTCGAGATACCACCAAGAGTAAAGACCTCCGTGACGTTTGATGGATTCAAGGTTGCGTCGAGAGGTAAAGTGGTAAAGGCAGTTTATGCCTGACTTGCGGAGGTGTTCTACGAATGATGATGCGTTTGCTTTAGTAGCCATTTTGTGGAATCTTTAATGCCGGACTTCATTGTCCTTGCATTAATAGATACCGAGATAATATATGAGGTAAACAAAGCACCTAGAAAATTTTCCAAGTGCTTTGTTACTGACAATGACTTAATGTAAATTGACTGAAATTGCATTGATTAACTCCGAGAAGTCTTGTCCTTTAGCCCTGATTGTCGACTGTGGAACCACACACTTATAATCTCCGCCAATTGAAACCAAGCGATCATCCTTACCCAAGGCAACCGAGGAAATTTCATCGTTTATGAAACCAATATCAGTCAGCACCTTGATATATGGTAGTACTTCCATCAATGAAGGATAATGGTGTTCATCATCTTCAGATACTCCTAAGTGAGACATATCCACACAACATAGTGCGTAATTACCTGATTCCTCTACAGACATCCGCATCTGCAGCGGAGACATCATCACTGATTGATTGGCTCCCCACCGAGATTTCACTTCGATATAATATATGGGATTGCCATTCTTACAGATGCTAAGGTCACAACCATATTGTTCCTTCTCAACCGTAATCCCGAGATTTGGTAATTTCTCTTTAAGATGAGATTCTATCATCTGCTCCACGTATTCACCGAGCATAAGTTTGAAATTGAAATCCGCTTCTTGATTCTTTCTTTCAATTATAGCTGCACGTCCTCGAGTAATGATTGCTTCAAGATCCACCTCATCAGCTAATTCTGCCAGCTGTTCCAGTTTGTCAGGATTATCTACCTTCATCAATCTAAAGATACTTTCCTTGCAATCTTCATGAACTTGTTCAAGAAAGAGCTCAGCCTTCTTCTCCGCTATCAGAGGAAACCATTCCTCCCAACGTTTATCTTTCGACAAACTGTTTATGATATCAAGAACAGACGAATGTCTGAACTTCTCCTTTTCCAAATGAGACTCAATCTCACCTGCGATATCTTTTCCTGCTAACTCAGGGAAATCACAAACTGATTCGAATCGCTCATCAATCAGTCTCTCATTAAGATCAGCTCCTATAACCTCCTGATAAAGTATTGAAAGTTCTTGAGGAATATTCACGCCCCTTTCAAGATCTCTATACAAACATGGTTGCCCGTTGCGATTGGGGAAAGCTCCATATTTTATGCAAAGCCCCTCCTTGGTATTGCGATTATAATATTCGGTCCATGTGGAAAGATCTGAATGAAGAGAGAGAATATAGTCCATATTGGCTTCAGTCCACTCCGAATTTCGCTGTGAGATGTCAAGCAAACTGTTCTCTACAAGATGCTTAAACGGAAGCTCCGCAATCTCACGTTCATTACTATCAAGCGGAGTCAGAAGTCTATACTGGATCTCTAAATTCAGTTGCTTTCCGATAGTTTCAACTGCATTTCGTCTTACAATGCCTACTGTTTCGGAAGAGAATACCGAACTCAATTTAAGCAAAGTCCTGATTACTGTATCGGTGTATACCCTCCCCTTATCCAGAAATTCCTGACGTAAAATTCTGAGTTTACTTGAGATGGCATCACGAAGATCATTACGGGTGCAAGCTGACATATTCACTAAAGAGATGAATGAGTCATCTGCCAGCTTACCTACCTTATCCTCTACCAATGTCTTTGCTATATCGCTAAGCCAATATGGTATAGTGGAGGCATTGTAAAGTTCAGAAGCCTTCATCTTGACCCCATCTCTATTGGGGATTAGCTTATAGGTATTGAATAGAGCAAGCAAACCCTTCTGAGAAAGATATGTGTCAAATGCCCGTAGTACATCAACCGACACCATCTCTTCCACACTCAGATTATTGGCAATCTGATCAATACTGAGCAATGATGAATGAGAAGGATTCCAGGAAGCTACTACTTTGCTCCACAGTAGCATTTCCCCGCTACTTACCAATTGGTTCTTAAGCGCGGCTGCATTATAAATTGAATTGAATATATCAGTGGAATTCTCCGGATTACTTTCAATATCAGCCACAATTTCCGGCGAGAAAAAGCGGAGAGAAGAATTATTGACACTCCAGCGATTACCACCGTTTTCTACAATGGGTAGATTCTGATAAAAGTCGCTCCACAACTTTTTGTAGTCCACGAAAAATTGCTTTGTTTCCTCCTCTTTGTGATGCTCACAATCAAAAGCGACAGCGGCAATATTTACCCAACCGGAGATATTCTCGGCATGACTGCGGTAATAAGAGTGGACCATCTGAGTCAATGCCTTGAGCACACGCACATTCTGTTCATACTTCGCCCTTACATTGGGATTCGACACAGGCAAATGTATTCCGTCACGACTTTCAACCGGAATAAACTTTTTAGAATGGAAAATCGCCTCCATCCCGAAATCTTCAGTACCCAGCAGAGGGAAGAAAACAAACAGTTTGGCTTTTCCCATCAGGCTTCGTGCCTTAGTCGGCGATTCCAATGGTAGAATAGCTACATCTTCCCCATCTTCCGATTCAAGATAGTAAATACGTTGCTCTTTGATAGTTCCGTTATGAGTAAGCGAAACCTGCATAACCTTTAGTCCGGCTTCATCCGGAAGTTGCCTCTTTACAAAAGTGTAAGTATCTCCCGTCAACTTATTCTCAAGTACGACATCAACAATAGGCTTATTGATAGTCATGACATAAGGAATCACACCGATAGAAGAAGTTATAGCTGCCGAGGCAGTTTCCATAGCTCCCTCCATTGAAGAAAGATCATAGCTGATCTCTGTCCATCGACGGCATGAATTACTTTTGGGAGCATCCGCAAAGTCATTGACGGCAACCAGCTGATGAGCTACTTTATCTACGAACTCGGTAATATTGCAATATGTACGATCAATTTCAAAGCGTTCAATATTTGCAAATGCTCCTTCTTCATATTTACTCATATCCAATGAACCGGATACGTATAATTTTCTGCCAAATACATGTGTTGTAAGGAACCCCGTGCCATATTGACCAACAGTATCCTCATTCTCCTTCCCTTGAGACGAGACTTGCATAACCAAAGATGTCAGGGAATCATGGTCGAATGCGCGTCCCTGGTGAGCGAAGATGAACACTGAGGATGTGAGAGTTATTTTGATGTGAGCCTCCTTTTTACCTGCATCATTATATTGAGCAAGGTCGCGTGCATTTTGGAATAATTCCCAGATAGCACGTTCTCCACTTCTGGGGTCAAGGCGATCAAGACCCTGATCAATCTTAGTACAGCTTTGCTTGCAGAAAGCACGCTGCTGGTCAAGAAGCATCTGCTTACGAATCTCGTTATTGTCCATGTCTATATAATGATATTATCAGAAATATCTCTGACAAATACAGATACCCGGAAGCCATAGATGGTAAACAAAGGCATCCGAAGATTTTTCTCTCCGGATGTCTGATTCTTTATGAGTAACCTTATTTGAGTAATCTAACTATTGCAACTGGTCGAGCATCTTTTGACAATGGATGCCAAAGGGCGTATCCTTATAGTGAGTCGACAGAACCTCAAGAACTTTTATTGCATCACCTTTCTTATGGAGTCTGAGATAGGCCAATGTTAAATCCCAACCGGCTTCTTGAAGATCATCTGTGTAATGAGTAGACCTGCCTTCTTTTATGATGCAGTCTCCATACCTCTTCTCCAGCTTAGGGAGTTCCACTTTCAATTGTCCTATGGATGCAGAAGAGATATCAAATCCCCCTTTAGAAGGAGTAATATAAGCCGAACTTGCATATAGTACGCTGTCACACAACTTGTCATTCATGGTATTCACGCTCGGAATAAGTATTATGAGGACAACAGCTGCAGCTGCAACGACTGAAGTAATCCACGGACGGAACACTTGCCATTTGGATTTATTTTCAGCGAGTGGCCGGGATGGGACTTGCTGTTTTTCCGAGAAGTCCATATCTGCCGCTATTGATGCCGCGGTCATCTCTGATACTCTATCTTTCTCGGCATAAGTAAATGCAGGTTCATAGATTAGTTCTTCAAACTCTTCGTCGCTCATTTTACGCATCGCAGCCTCAAAGTCTGCATTATCTTGTTCTGCCTCCTTGATTAAACCGTCGATTATGAGGTTGTCAAGGTTCTTCTCTAAATCTTTCTCTTTCATAATCATTACGTATTAACCTATTATACCAAGGCGACGCACCGCGTTAACAACACGAGCCTTTATTTTATCCATACAGCGATTCTTCGTAGTGATGGCACTACGCGAGGTGCTATAATTCATCGAGTCCGCGATTTCTTTCATAGACAATTCATCGAAGTAATACAACTTCAGAATCTTATTGCATGGATCTGGTATATAACTCAATTCTGCTGAGAGGACAGCCTGCATATCCGGATCCTCATAGATTGATGCCTCGGCCTCCTTTTCCTGCGAGTATTGTCTTTCAAAATTGTCACGGTTGAATTTCTCGTCATCGTAAGAATCAACATTAGAAGGTCTTCTTGTGGCGACCTTGTTAGCTTGATTCCATCCCATCTTGAGAATATAAGCCTTCCATTTTGTGCCTTTTTCAACCTTACCTCTTTGAATGTTATTGCGCACGTCAATCCAGACATCAGTATAGATGTCCATTATCTCATCGTAGGTAAGTGGGAAGTTCTTGTGCAGATAGTTGACAAAGAGCGGTTTCAGCTCCTCGAAAAACTGACGGACTATGTCGTTATATTCGTATGGCATCGTTTCTTTGAGTGCAGTTTATCTCAATTAAGCGCAAAATTAGCAATTTTTCTCCAACCAGCATCATACTCTGCCGATTTTTCGTTAACTTTACATCTGATTTTTCTTCACAATAAACTAAAGACGCAATAATGACTACGACACTTATTGTTCTTCTCATAATCACACTTCTTGCGATGATATTCCTGCCCTTCAGTCGCGCTCTGATGAAGGATCGTTCTGAACTCCATGAAAATCCCATGGAGAAGAAGTTCAATATACTTCTCACTCGCATCAATGACCTATTGATGAATGGTAAAGGAGAGGTCATAAAGTTTAAGGATGACCCGCGTATGCTGAATCTCTTTGATGACAATCATGCCAATATGATTATCAATCTCTATTACAGCACTGGATCATTGACAATTACGCTAAAATACAAGTATTATCATGTTGAACTGGTAAAGAAGATGCAGTTCGACAACATGCGTCATGCCGAAACTTTCCGCCAGCAGGATGTTGCCAACCATTTCTGCGAAGAAGCCTCAATTGCTATCCGTCAGCACCAAATCAAGATAAATAACGAGCGTGGCCTAAAGGATTCTGCTGGTGAATATATTTTTGGTTCCCAGCCGTCAATGGAGGATTCAGAAAATCCAGTCGATCTTGTTAGAGGAATGTACGACAAGTTCTCACATGATGAAAAACTGGCTTGGGTCAATGTTGCACAGATGATATATACCGCTGACGGCAGTCCGGTGGAGGACTTCAAGAATCATCCTCAATTCTCAGATTTACTGTTGAACTTCCAAGTCAATTATAGTGAAGCTGAAAAGCAGCGCGATCAGATTGGAGAATCCGGAATTATAAGCATTCTTGATAATGGGAAGAAAGAGGACTTGATAATGAGACTCATGCCGGTTTTCCCTTTCGTGCTTGATCAAACAGGTCCGAATGAAGATAGAATTGAGAAGTTCTACTCTATCTTCGGCAGACTTGGCTTTACACAGGAAAAAATCGATAATGAACTTGAAAAGATGATGTTGCTGATGCAACACTTCGGTGTGTCATGAACAGGTTTCTGCTTTCAATCTTACTTTGTTTATTCTCTTGCGTTTGCAGCTATGCCAACGTAAGGGTGTTATCTATTGGAGTCTCGAATTATCCGGAAACTTCAGGTTGGAATAAGCTCAACGCGCATAATGATGTTGAATTGATGCGGAGCATATTCCCTGACGCCATATTATTGGAAAATGTTTCCGCTACTCGTTCTGGAATTGAAGCTCAATTAAAAGCATTGGCACTTAATGCAGCCAAAGGAGACACGGTGATCATTCACTTTTCAGGACACGGACAGCAAATCATCACCACTAACTCCGCTGATGAGATTGATGGAGTTGACGAAGCTATAGTCCCATATGATGCGGCAAAAAGAAAAACGAGTTCGTATAGTGGTCAAAACCATCTTACAGATGATGCGTTTGGTAAAGCTATTGACAACATTCGCAAATCCGTTGGTCCCTCCGGTTTTGTGATTGCATTGATAGATGCCTGCCATAGTGATTCTATGGACAAGGGTACTGATAACCATAAGGAAATTTATCGAGGCACGGATGAAATCTTCGGAGCGGAAAAAATGTCTGAAGAAAAAATATCCTCACTCCGCGACTCATATCATAACCAGGATGACACATCTTTGAAAGCATCTACTGACATGAGTAATGTGGTATATCTGAGTGCATGTAGAAGTGACAAACGAAACTATGAGGTTGTTGTTGATGACAAAGGCTATGGCTCATTGACCTATTACTTCTGTGAAGAATATAAGAATAAGGGTATCTCCGATCTGTCGGTTTTCTTATCTGCGATATATTACGGAATGGAAAACAACCAAACTTTAAAATTTCACGGTCAAGTTCCATCAATTCGTAATACAATCGGATGGGAAGCACCTTCCAAGATTATTACCCTTCCCCCGGATCCGCCTATCGGGGCAGGAGGTAATATTGGCGACTCATCATACCAAACTATAATCTGGTGTATAGTTGCAGCAGTCGTCATCATAATCTTCATCGCTTTATGGATAACGAGAAAGAGAAAGAAATAGATTTCAAGCCCTCAAATTGGCTCTATATATTCCTGTTCATATATTATTCCATATGGTTGCTTCAATCATACGGAGCAATATCACATTACATTACATTTGGTTTTGATTCGTTTCTGTCGTTTGGATTGGTTGAGTGGCTTTGTTTCAGTCTGTTCATTGTTGCCGGGATCTATTCATTCTATGCCGTTATCAAAACACTGCGAGGAGATAAAGACTGCATAACATCTCTTAAATGGTCGTTGATGTTGGTATTTATCTACACGTTGATGGATCCCACAAGGGGACAGATACCTACATATAATATCACAACTTGGCTCGTAGTATTCCTTGTCCGGCCTCTGTTTTATCTATGTTTCTATCTATATCTTTGCTTTGCAAAAGGTATAAGGAGAAGATTCCCTAAAGCGGAAAGGAAATTCGGCCCCTCCGGATGGGTCTGGGTTGGACTAATGATCGCTTTCCTTGGAGTAGGAATATATAGTGGATGGCAACAATACGAAATAAGCAAGTATTGTAAACCGGTTGATGTTGACTATCTGACTCTCAATAAAGGGGAAGTCAGCGATGGGTATATTTTATTTAATTCTGAGCGGGAATGGGTAAAGTGGAAGGAAAGTGCTGATACGCTGTACGTTGATGAAAGGATTGAGACATTTCCAACCATTATGTCTACCGACTCTGTAAGTAAAATCTTTATTTCCTCAGGTAGAAGTGACAAGGCGGATGCGAGAACATACAATCAGGTTATTGTCGCTTCATTGGGTTCCCTGTCCAAAAATATTAATGGCGAATACGGCAAGATGAGAGAGGTATCTTTTGCAGATACAGTAGTTTCAGGCAACAGGGTTATGTCAACCATTTATGAAACTATGGTTGATTCTATCCCTGCATATTTTGATGTGATAATGATTACGGAGGTAAAAAGTCCCAAATGCTGTGTGATTGTCAGAGCAGATAAGATGCCGATAGAAACATTTTGGGCGGTTGACTTCGCGAAAGATGTCCAATTCGACTTACAGAAGGTCTCCCAAGGTAAGGATAATGAAAAGAGCCGCAATGCCAAGAATAAAGATTCCCACCGGACTGCCAAGCGTAAGCAGCAGACCGAGGCCAATATGTTTGCCCCCCTCTTTAATCGCATCGGCCCACGTCATCTTCTCGGTATAATGACGTTGAAGAACGATGAAAGAGAAATAACATATCGCAAATGCGATCACATATTCTACAACTTGTAGTGCGCTCATACAAAATACAAAGTTATGAAAATTATCGAAGACAGCCAAGGATCGGTGAAGAAGAAATTTCTTTTCAGTAGGTTATTCGCTGAATTATACTATTTCTTCGCTATGCACTTATATGCACTCTTCACAATACTTGGATGCGCCATAAGTATTGCGATTCTTCTTTTCTTTGCGGAATTGATATTCCCCAATGCTGTACATATTTTCAACTACTCCATGACCGACAAGGTCTTTACTGAACTTGTGGAAGACCATAAGTATCATGCAGCCATAGCCTTCATGGATACTAAGAAAGATTTGATTGAGAACTCCAAGGAGCCTTACGCATTTCGTCAGGAACTCGCTGATTGCTATATTCATACAGGCGATTATCCAAAAGCTCTGGAACAATATCGACTTTTGCGAAAATGGTTTGATGAAAAAATTATTAGTATTACCCCTAAAGATTGGGCTCCCGCACAGATTAAGCAATTCAAGGATTTAATAAATATCTGTTTTCTGAAAGAGGAATATCGCATATATCTTAAGATGGGTGATATTGCCAACGTTCAGAAATATTACAGTCAGATGAAGACACTCCACGAATCCACAGATTGGAATCATCTGGAGGATTTCCTTGGGGATGAAGGTCAAGAGAAGCTAAACGGCGTTCTCAATGGCAGAAAATTTGAAGACGGCTTTAGATTTGAGCTAATACAAGGCAAGTATTTTACAGATCCGGCTGTTGCTATTGCTGAAATGGAAGACTACGCCATTAAAGTAGCAAATTCCAAGGATTTCAATCAGCTGTATAAACTCAAATTATTCAATGAACTGATCAGAATGCTGATTGAACAAGACCAGCGGATTGCTGCTCGTTATTATCTGGAAATTGCATTACAAATCGCCGATTCATTAGAATATAATACTATAATCTACGACCGATTGGGAGAGCTTTCAGAATACTGCTATCAGCTCCACGATGTTGAAGACGGACGTAGATTGCTTAATAAGTACCTATATCAGATAGATGACACTTATGATAAAGGAGATATTGAATATGCTGTAGCCCACGCTTTAGAGTTCAAGTACCTTGAGAAAGACAAGGATTGGAAAACCTTGACGGAAAGAGTTGTTGAGGCGAGTGAAGCCCTGCGAGAACAGATAGCCAATAACTTTACCGGAATGACTTCTGCTCAACGTGAATATTTCATTGAGCAGTTTAAGCCGTTGTTCTCCTATGCCAATAGGCTTATGGAATCACATCCTTCCGATAAGTTGGCCCAGACTACTTTTGAGAATAATATGTTCTTGAAAGGGTTACTTCTCCGCTCTGAAACATCTGTCGGCAATGCTATTGCAGCAATGGGAGACAATGAACTTACTCAAAAATATAATCGATTCATTGAAGCCTCACAGGAACTTGTCTCGCGTCAATATGTTACCGGTCCGGGTAACTTCTACGCAAAAAAGAGACTTGAAGGCGAGATTGCTGCACTGGAGTCAGAGATAGCCAATGTAAGTCGAGACTTTAGACGCGAAAATGAAACCTCCAATATGTCACTCGCTCAGTTGAAGAAATCTCTTGGTAAGGAAGATATAGCGATGCAGATAGTTGAGGGGAACAAGACCATGTTCGCATTGTTGCTTGACAAATCCGGGAAGGTGATATACAAGCCAATCGGAACTAAAGAGCAAATAGCGAAGTTGACACAGAAGCCCGGTGCCATATATGTGGACAGCGAATCCGTCAATAGTTTGTTAGCCGACATCAAGCCATTCATAAAAGATAAAAATGTCTATTTGGCCACATCGGGAATCTTCAATCAAATCTCACTCAATGCACTTCCTGTTGATAATCAAGGCCGTATTTTTGCAGATATAGCCAATATACACATTGTCGGCTCCCCCTCTGATATTCCTACAATCAAGGCTACTGATAAAATGAACCTTTTGGCAAAATCCTCAGTATTATGGGGTGGAGTTGATTACGGAGCTAATGATTCGCTGCCTTCAGGTATATCACAGACAAAAGGCATAATGCGTGGTGATATCCTCGGAAGATTGCCTAACTCCTTAACGGAAGTAAATCAGATTGCCGGTCTTCTCCGAAACAATGGAGGTAAGGCTACAGTTATGTCCGGCAACTCTGCGACTGAGAAATCATTTATCGATCGCAGTCACAAGAAGGACTATATTCTTCATGTTTCTACTCATGGATTCTTCCACGACTCTGGCACATTTACAAACCCAATGCAAAACTCAGGATTGCTGTTTGCTAATTCCCAGAAGTATTGGTCTTCGGACAGCCTTACATCGTCCTTGAAGGATACTGATGGGATTCTCAGGGCAGACGAAATTGCCAAGTTGGATTTAAGCGGATGCCGACTGGTTGTTCTTTCGGCTTGTCAGACCGGTCTCGGCGAATATAATTCGGAAGGAGTATATGGTTTGCAACGCGCGTTCAAATTAGCAGGAGCACAAAGCGTGTTAATGAGTCTATGGAGTGTCGATGATAAGGCTACCCAAGAACTGATGACAGAGTTTTACAGGAGGCTTATCTCAGGGAAAGAACCAGATGAAGCCCTCGTAACTGCTCAGTATTCATTACGAGCCAAAGGCTACAGTCCTGATAAGTGGGCAGCCTTCGTCCTGCTGAATTAACGGTTCATCATTCTTAGCATTGAGTTAAAAGCAAGATCGGTATCCTTGGATATGGCTACTTGACGGCGACCTCCGAAGCGGACAAGTTGGAAGTTATGCCACCAACTACCAGCTCGATAATCTTTCGCACCGCTGCTCCATGGAACTGGCTTATTGCAAAAGACAATATTGTCATCGAGAAATGGATAAAACGCACTTGCATTAGCCACACGTCTTTTAACACCTTCAAATATTCCCAATGCGCTTTTATACTGCTGACACTGCATCAAGGCACTTCCATACTCAATGGCATTCATGGGATTGCTGGAATCCGCCTCATAGCGATGATGCGTAAACTCACACATCATCTTATCTATCTTATATCTTTTGCGGAACTTCACATAGCTGAAAAGCCACATCACCGCCAGGATTATTATTATGTAAGTCATAATGTTCAGAATGATAGGATGGTATTATGAATCACAAAGTTACAAAAAATTCTTTTATTGCACCAGATTTCATCTAAATATTGCAGATTTTTTTATAACTTTGTGGCATGATATAATATATAAACCATGGATAAACAATTCAATCGCATAAAAGAAGTGATGGAAGCACAAGGTGTTAAGCAAACTTGGCTTGCCGAACAAATCGGCAAAAGTTTCTGTATCCTAAATTCTTATGTCTGCAATCGAAGACAGCCGAGTATAGAAGTTTTATTTGATATTGCTAAACACCTCAGAGTTGATCCGAAAGATTTATTAAACTCACCTAAATACATAAAAGAATCAGAAAAATGTTGACCTTTATTCTTGGAGTGATATATAGAAGAAAATTAACACGTATGAAACCATGAGCGAACCGCTAAGATTAACAAAACTCTTCCATATAGATGAAGTAAGTGGTCATTTCTCTCACGATACCACTTACATCGGAATAGACTTTGGAACCAGTA